>JANMIF010000320.1:0-17276 GCA_031375695.1 Planctomyces sp. | reverse complement strand
GACCTCGCGGACGAGACTGCTCACCGAAGCCAACGAGGGCGTGTCGCCAAACACAAAATTCTCCAGCGTGTTGATGTCGTCCGAGCAGGCCAGCAGTTCGCAGTGGGCCGCCGCTCCGTCGCGTCCCGCGCGGCCGATTTCTTGCGAGTAGTTCTCCAAGCTCTTCGGCAAGTTGTAGTGATACACGTAGCGAATGTTGGCCTTGTCGATCCCCATGCCGAACGCGATCGTCGCCACCACGATGGCCCGATCCGAACCGGCAAACCAGTCCTGCACGGCAGCTCGGTCCTCATCCTTCATGCCAGCGTGATAAGCCCTGGCGTCGAAGCCGCGCCGAGCCAGTCGATCGGCCACTTGTTCGGCGGTCCGTTGCAGCGTGACGTACACAATCGTCGGCCCGCGTTCATTTCGAGTCAGTCGATCAAGCAACGCCGCGTCTTGTTCGCTGCCCGAAACCGGGGTGATCCGCAGCGAAAGATTCGGCCGATAGAACCCCGTTCGCACCGCATGCGCCGGCTCGATCTGAAGCTGCCGGCAGATGTCTTCCAAGACGGCCGGCGTCGCGGTGGCGGTCAAAGCGAACAGCCGTTCGGCGCGGCACTCGCGGGCAAAGCGCGTCAGCTTGAGATAGTCCGGCCGAAAGTTGTGTCCCCATTCCGAAATGCAGTGTGCCTCATCGACGGCGAACAGCGACACGCGAACTCGCTGAATCGCCTCGCGAAAGCGTTCGTTGTTGAACCGCTCCGGCGCGACATACAGCAAGCGGAGTCGTTCGGCTCGCATCGCCGTCATCACCGCCGCCGACTCATCGGCGGTGAGCGTCGAATCCAACCGCTCCGCCGCGACACCCAGTTGCTTGAGCTTGTCGATCTGATCCTTCATCAGCGCAATCAGCGGCGAGACAACGACCGTCAATCCCGGCAACAACAGCGCCGGCAATTGATAACACAGCGACTTCCCACTCCCCGTCGGAAACACAGCCGCCGCCGAATGCCCCGCCAGCAGAGCCTCAATCACCGCCGCTTGGCCCGGCCGAAAAGTCTCGAACCCAAACGTGGAGCGAAGCACATCCAACGGCGACTGTGATGCGGACATCGGCGGAGACTCCTAAACGAGGTTTTTCGCGATGCTCATTTTCGTCGGCGAATGTCGTGTGAAATGCCCGTTCATGATAAAGATGATGATACAGCCAGGTCTCGGTTGTGCGATGAGCAGAAGCTGCGGGGTGTGGGCTTCGAAAAGTAAGCGAGATTTTCCGAAAGATTGCCTGGATCAGTTTTTTGGAAGCAGATCAGTGCCAGGGAGTTGGATGGGATTCAAACCCGGTACGACGTCGCGAGCTAGGGCCACCATGTGCGGGTGGCAGGTGAAGAACAGCACTTGAGCCGATTGCGAGATGTCGGCGAGCGCGGCGATCGTCTGCTTCGCTCTCGCATCGTCGAAGTTGACCAACACGTCGTCGATGATGATTGGCAGCGGTTGGTTTTTCTCGCAGTAATGCAGGACGTAGGCGAGGCGGATCGCCAGATATAGTTGCTCGCGAGTGCCGGTGCTCAGTTGGTCGGGGGTTCGCTCCACGCCATCGGCCTGTCGAATGAGCACGTTCTGTTTGCCGCCGCCCGATCGGTCGAACTCGATGTATTTGCCACCCGTCATCTGGCCGAGCAGGCGTGAGACCGTCGCAATCATTTCTGGCTGGTTGTCCTTCTCGAAGCGGCTGACGGCGGCGTTGAGGAGATGCCGGGCGTAGACGAGCGGCATGTAGCGATCGACCTCGGCCGCCAACTGCGACCGCTTGCGAGACAGCTCTTCGGTCAGGATCGCTACGTCGCCCGAACCATCGAGCCGGGCGAGTGCGTCGCGGGCGAGCGCTTCCTCACCGTCAGCCGTCTTGCGTAACACTTCTGCCGTCTTCAACTCTTCTCGGAGATCGCGTTCCTGTCCCTGCAACACGACCAACTCGCTGGCCGACAAGGAATGCTCGAACTCGTCGCGCTCGTCGCCCGCACGAATCAGATCGACGTCGCGTTTGAGCTGCTCGATCTCGGCGTCCAGCCGGACGACCTTCTCGGCTCGCGAGACGACTTCCAGGAATTCCACTTCGTTCGTGGCGTTGGCGAGTGAGAACAAGGCCGCTCGCTCGGAGTCTTGCTTGGTGTGGCGATCGTTTAGCAACGCCAGATACTTTCGCGTGTCAGCGAGCTTGAGGGAAAGATCGTCATGCTTTCGCTGTGCCTCCACGGCTCGCTCGACTTGCTCGGCCAACTTCTCGATGGCGAGTTCGTTCAAGTCGCGAAGCAGTTCCGGTTCGAGTGCCTCACACAGCGATTGGACTCGCTGCCCGAACTCGTCGATCCGCGCTTTCATCGCGGTAATTCGTGCCTCTTCATCGGGAAGACCATCCAAGCGGACTCGCGTCTTTTTCAGCCCGCCGATCACATCGCGAGCCAGCTCCGAGTCCCAGTTGGCCGGCAGATTGAGGCGGTTCAACACCGCCTGCCACGCGGCGTTCGCGGTAGTTTCGCGGCTCGCAAGATTCTGCAATTCGTCGTCGTACTTCGCGAGTTGTTTGCTGAGTCGCTGAATCTCCTTCTGTAACTCACTCGCGCTGCGTTGCTCGTCCTTCGCCTCATCGACAGTTTGCTTGGCGGAAGTCAACTGGACCGAGACATCGCCGTCCGCGAGTCCGCAGGCGGCGCGGAGACGCTGCTCGAACGATGCTATTCGCTCGCCAAGCTGCGACTGCTCCTCAATCAATTCCTCACGCTGGGTGATTGTTGCGCAAACCGCTTGGTGGTCGTTGAGCCATCCGAGCATTGCATCGGGGGCGAGCGGCTCGAACCCACACGGCTGCCAGAGCGCATGCCACTTCGCCTGCAACTCGGCCTGTTGTTGTTCAAGCTCCGAGATTCGTTGCCACTTCAGCTTCAGCCGCATGGCCAGTGTGGCGAGTTGGCGACGCAGCCCTTCGCGCTCGGCGACGTCGTTCGCGTTGTTATAGATTTGATCGGCGATCTCGTCGGCGACGCGAACGGCTCGCTCGTAGCCATCGGGTAGCGACTTGTCGGTGGCTCCGTTCAACCACGCTTCGATGGCCGCGTCTGCCTTCTCGGCCGAGATGTATTTCTGTCGGACGAGGTTCCATCCGGTATCGCGTCGTTCGCGCGCGGCATCACGTTCGTCGAGGCTGGGGACAACGTGGCTCGACATCGCGGTGGCTAGCGACTTTTCGAGCTCGCGCTGCTCGGCTTCGTCTTGCTCGACCAAGGCACTCGTCGATCGAAGCTGCTCGTGGAGTTCGGCGAAGAGAGCTTCGAAGTCGGCGATCGTTTCGGCGCGCGGAACGGGTAATTCGTGAGGAGCTGTCGTCGCCGCAGGAAGGGGAGGCGTGAGCTTGCGGCATTGAGTCGCGAGTTTCCGGTCCAGTTTGCTCAACTCCACTCGTGTGCTTTCCGCCCGATTCCGATTGGCGACGAAATCGGTTTCGTCCGCGAGTACGGCCACGAGGGGAGTGACGTCACGCGCCGAACCGATCTTGGCAAGATCGTCTCGCGATCGTTCGAGGTTCGCGGCATCGGCGTCTCGCTTCGTGGTGAGCTTGGTATGCGCGGTCGTTCGCTCGCGGTGTTCGTTGCTCAGTCGGTCAATCTCCACCTGTGTTGCCACATCGACCGAAAAGGATTGCAAATCGTCGTGGCTCCAGCCGGGGCGGAGTTCGGCCAGCTCGCGGTCAATCAGCAACCGAATCGCGTCGCGCTGACGCTGGCGTTCGGGAAGATCCTGCTTGGCCTCAATGAATGACTGTCGCAGTTCAAGGCACGCCTTGATCTCGGCCCGATACGAGACCGCGCCAGGATCAAGCTTCAGTGCGGTGAGGCTCCGCTCGGCCTGCTCGATCTCCTCCCTTCGCGTCGCTTGTTCGCCGGCGAGCGACTTCAATTCCTTGCTGAGCGTCAGAAACCGCTGCCGCGCATCGGTGGGGATATTTTCTGGAACGCTGAGGCCCGCTCGCTCGCCGTGCCGCTGCTGCAAGTCCCACCATTTCGGCCATGCGCGGACGCGCTTGTCGATCTTCGAGTGTTCCCGACGGAGTCGATCAACTTCCTCGTGCAAACTTTTGGCGCGTTCGGCGGCAGTGGCAACCGCCGCTTCGACCTCGCGGTATTTCTCCGGCCGAAGCGAATGCTCCTTGATCTCCTTCGAGACCTTCTTGAGTTCCGCCAAGAGGGCGTTGATCGCCGGTTTCGAGCCTCCCTTCTTGAACAACTCTTCCGCTTGGCGAGTCAGTTCGGCCACAACTTTGTCCGGGCTGCTGAGTCCGCCGAGGCTGCCGCCGAAAAGAGCCGATTGCAGACTCTCGTGCTTCAAGTTCGACTCACCCTGGCTGAGTTGATCGAGTCCGAACGCAAAGACCGACTCGAACAAGCCGCGATCCGCGTGGTCGAGCAGCCGCAACCAACCGGCGTCATCGAGATCGGTCGGCTGGCCGTCGAGCTTGATCGCCACCTTGTCCTTGTTTCCTTTGCGGCGTCGCAGTTCGACGGCACGGCCGTCGCGCAGTTCGAGCGTCGCCACGCCCGCCATTTCCCCCTGTCCGCCGAAGTCGTAGGGCGTGCGTGTCGGAAAATCGAACAGCAGCCCGCGCAGGAATTCGAGTAGCGTCGTCTTGCCCGCCTCGTTCGGCCCGTAGATGACTTGCAGACCGTCACCGGGGAAGACGAGGTCACACTCGTTGAAGTGGCCGAAGCGGTTGATGTGCAGTTGCCGAATCTTCATGACTGGCCCCCGCTTTCCTGGACGAGGTGGCTCAGCAGGAGCGCCTCGGCATCGCGCAACCAAGCGGCTTGACGAACGGGGTCATCCAGATTGAACGACTCCTCGCCGTCGGCTTCCTGGAGCAACTCGGCGGCCACCTTCGCGGCGAGGTCTTTCGTTTCGGGAAGCGTCTGCAATGTCTTTGGGTCCGTTGCGAGCGATTCGATGTCGCGCAGCAACTGGCCGATCAAGTCTTGTCGCTCTCGCAGGGCGTCCAAGTTGAGTGGCGATTGCGTGTGGAGTTTGATTTTCTCGATCCACACGCAATCGCCGAAGTCGGACGCGAGCGCCCGCAAGTACGTCACGAGCTGTTGCCGCGAAGCGTCTTTGGCGAGTTGGGCATGCACCGCACAGCGGCCGGTGAATTCGAGCCGCACCGCCGCGAGGCGACCGTCTGCCGAGGAGACGATTTCGCGCAAGTGGTTTCGAGTCGTGTCGAGCAGTGCGTCCTCATCGTCATCAGGTTGCAGTGGGATCGTCTCACGAAACCAGCGGACGAGATCTGTCTCACGAAACTCGACATCGCGAACCTCGCCACTACATTCATCGACCGTCACCAGCAGGCAGCCTTTGGGACCGGCCTCGCGCGCGTGACGCCCTTGCGTGTTGCCTGAGTAGACGACGTGAGGCCGCTCGTGCAGGATTGCGAAGTCGTGGACGTGCCCGAGCGCCCAATAGTCGTATCCCTTCGCGACGAGTTCCTCGACCGAACAGGGGGCGTAGGCCGCGTGCTGGGCATTTCCCCCAGCGTTCGTGTGCAGCAATCCGATGTTGAAGCAGTCCGACAAGGGAGCTGGATAACCGGGGACGAGATTCTCGGTCACTTCACGTTTTGGATAACTCATCCCGTGTAGGACGACCGGCAAAGTCGGATGCCGCACGGTCTGCGGTCGTTTGTGATCGAAGAGGGTCACGTTCGCCGGCCACGGCACATGGCGAGTCATTTCCTCACGCGAGTCGTGATTGCCGAGGATCAGGTAGACCGGAATGTTTGCCTTATCCAACCGCCGCAACTGAGTCGCCGCAGCGAGGGCCGCATGGAAGTCCTTGACCTCGGTGTCGAACAAGTCCCCGGCGACGATCAGAAAATCGACCCGCTCTTCGAGGCAGAGATCCACAACGCGGTCAAATGCCTGTCGCGTGGCGATCCGCAGTCGCTCGGCCGGAGCGCCGGGGTATGCCTCCAGCCCTCGCAAAGGACTATCAAGATGAATGTCGGCGGCATGAATGAAGCGCATCGAGCGTCGACCTGTTGTCAGTTCCAATCGAACGCAACACAGCCGAGGAGGGTATGTGTCGCGCGGCCGAACTCGCAAGTCGCGCGTCAAAATGACACCTGCGATTTCGATCACTCACTTCGCCGTTTGGACCAAGACAAAACGCCCAGTTCTTTATGGCCGAGCGTCTTGGCTTGGGGGTAACAGCAAATTGGCGAAGCTTGCGAAATCAATCGCTATTTCTTTTCGAGTGCCGCTTGGGCAGCAGCCAAGCGAGCGATTGGTACTCGGAACGGTGAGCAACTGACGTAGTTCAGACCGATGCGGTGGCAGAATTTGACGGAGTCGGGTTCGCCGCCGTGTTCGCCGCAGATGCCGATTTTCAAATCGGCTCGCGTCTTGCGGCCGCGTTCGACGCCGATCTCCATCAGGCCACCGATGCCGTCGAAATCGATGACTTGGAACGGGTCTTTCGGAACAATGTCGCTCTCCATGTAGTGGCGGATGAAGCTGCCGTAGTCGTCGCGGCTCATGCCCAGGCCGGTCTGCGTTAGGTCGTTCGTACCGAAGCTGAAGAACTCGGCTTCGGTGGCGATCTGGCCGGCACATATGCAGGCGCGAGGCAGTTCGATCATCGTGCCGACGAGATACTTCACTTTGATCCCCTTCTCGGCGAAGACCTTGTCGGCGGTCTCGCGGACGATTTTCGCCTGAGCTTTGAATTCGGGCAGGAACGCGACGAGTGGGATCATGATTTCTGGCTCCACTTCGATGCCAGCTTTGGCGACGTCGCAGGCGGCTTCGATGATCGCGCGAGCTTGCATCTCGGTGATCTCTGGGAACACGTTGCCCAGGCGGCAGCCGCGGAAGCCGAGCATCGGGTTGAACTCGTGCAAAGCTTTCACGCGATCGGCGATCTTCTCGACCGTGATGCCCATCTGCGAAGCCATCTCGGCTTGGCCCTTTTCTTCGTGCGGCAGGAATTCGTGCAGCGGCGGATCGAGCAGGCGGATCGTGACCGGGTAGCCCTTCATCTCTTTGAAAATTCCGGTGAAGTCTTCGCGCTGGTACGGCAGCAACTTGGCGAGCGCTTTTTGGCGATCGGCAAGATTCTCGGCGAGGATCATCTCGCGCATCGCTTTGATGCGGTCCCCTTTGAAGAACATGTGCTCTGTGCGGCAGAGGCCGATCCCTTGAGCACCGAAGGCGATCGCGGCGGCCGATTGTTCCGGTTCGTCGGCGTTTGTGCGGATCTTGAAGTTGCCGCGAACTTCGTCGGCCCACGACATCAGCTTCGCGAACTGTTGATAGACGCGGCTGTCTTCGGCCTTCATCGTCTTGCTGATGAGCACTTGGACGACTTCGCTGGGCTTCGTCGCGATCTGGCCTTCCATCACTTCGCCTGTGAAACCGTCGATGCTGATGAAGTCACCGTCTTTGAGCGTCTTACCTTTGACGGTCAGCGTTCGCTTCTCGTAGTCGATCTGCAATTCTTGGCAGCCGACGATGCAGACCTTGCCCATCTGGCGAGAGACGAGCGCGGCATGAGACGAGGCCCCACCAAACGCGGTCAGGATGCCTTCGGCGGCTTGCATACCGCGGAGGTCTTCCGGTGATGTTTCGCGACGGACGAGAATCACGCCTTTGCCGTGCTTCTGAACGTAGGATTCCGCCTCGTCGGCGAAGAACTTGATCTTGCCAGTTGCGGCTCCGGGACCCGCGTTGATCCCCTTCGCGAGTACTTTGCCTTCGGCCTGGGCTTTTCGCTTGGCGTCGGCATCGAAGATCGGCTGCAGCAGTTGGTTGAGGTCATCGGGCGGAATGCGGCCGACGGACAGGGCCTCGTTCTTGGTGATGAGACCTTCTTCGACCATGTCCACGGCGAATCGCACACCGGCAAAGCCCGTTCGCTTGCCGTTACGAGTTTGCAGCATCCAAAGCTTGCCCTTCTGGATCGTGAATTCAATGTCCTGCACGTCGCGGTAGTGAGCTTCGAGCTTGCCGCGAATGTCCTGCAATTCCGCGTAGCAAGCAGGCATATCTTGCGCGAGTTCGGCAATCTTCTTCGGCGTACGGATGCCAGCGACGACGTCTTCACCCTGAGCGTTAATGAGGTACTCGCCGTAGAAAATCTTCTCGCCAGTCGCCGGGTCACGAGTGAACGCGACGCCGGTACCGGAGTCCTCGCCCATGTTGCCGTAGACCATCGAGCAAATGTTGGCGGCTGTGCCCCAGTCGTGTGGGTAGCCGTACTGACGGCGATAAACGACCGCTCGGTCGTTCTGCCATGATCCGAACACGGCGGCAACCGCGCCCATCATTTGTTCCATTGGGTCGTCTGGGAAGTCGGCACCTTTCTTGGCCTTCACGGCCGCTTTGAATCGCTTGACGAGTTCCTTCAGGTCGTTGACGTTGAGTTCGGTGTCGAGATGCACGCCACGTTCGTGCTTGAGTTCTTCCATGATGTGCTCGAACGGGTCGATCTCGGTCTTCGACTGCGGCTTCAGGTCGAGCACCACGTCGCCGTACATCTGCACGAAGCGGCGATAGCTGTCCCAAGCGAATCGCTCGTTGCCGGTGGACTCGATGAGGCCGGCGAGCGTCTTCTCGTTGAGGCCGATGTTGAGGACCGTATCCATCATGCCCGGCATCGAAACGCGAGCACCCGATCGGCAGGAGACGAGCAGCGGATTCTTCGCATCGCCGAACTTGGCACCCATGACCGCTTCGGTCTTGCGCATCGCGTCTTCGATTTCAGCCGCCAAGCCGGCCGGATACTTGTTGCCGGCGGCTCCGTAGAGATTGCAAACTTCGGTGGTGATCGTGAACCCGGCCGGCACCGGTAGGCCAATCAAACACATCTCGGCGAGGTTCGCTCCCTTACCGCCGAGCAGGTTCTTCAACTTGCCGTTGCCATCCGCCGAGCTGCCACCGAAGAAATAGACGAACTTGTTCCCTGACATGAATTTTTTCCCTTAAAGTAAACGCCGCATCGCCAACTCAAGACACGATCTGCCCAGGTCAATCAACCACAAAATGGGGGCGAACAATGCCCAACCGAGGCCAGCCGTGCACAGCAAGCGGGGCAAATTAACGTCAGGCTGCCATGTTCTCAAGCAACCGAATCCGCCGCTTGACAGACCAGGAACTTACTTGGACAGTGCTGGTGTTCTTTCGATGAAATTCGCAACGCGAGAGTGCAGACCGATGCCAACTCCAAGATTCAAACGATTCCGACGCGGCTTTACTCTCATCGAACTGTTGGTGGTAATTGCCATCATCGCGATTCTGATTGCCCTGCTGCTCCCGGCCGTCCAACAGGCGCGCGAAGCCGCGCGGCGAGCTCAGTGCAAAAACAACCTGAAGCAATTCGGGTTGGCCATGCACAACTACGCCGATAACTACAAAGCGTTCCAACGGGCGAATTACTCTTCCTCGACAACCTCGACAACGGGCTGGCAGGGCTTTTCCGGGCATGTGATGCTGTTACCGTTTATCGATCAAAGCGCGCTCTACAAGAAGATCGACTTCACGCAATCCTTTTGGGGAGGAATCAACGCAACGCTCAAGGGAACGAAGTTGACCGCGTTTCTTTGCCCATCGGATTCTGGCTGGCAGTTTGGCACCTATGGCAATGACGGCACGACGGACGGTGGCGGAAATAACTACTTCGCGAGCGGCGGACCGTCATTGCTGATGCTGGGCGTGACGGGTGGCGGCGTCGGTGGATCGCCTGGCACTCCGATTGCTTTCGCCGATCAAATTGGTGTTTGCAATCTTTTCCGTAATGTTCGGATTACGGACATCAAGGATGGAACATCTTTCGCGATTGCGGTTTCGGAGGCCATCATCGGGGACGGAAACAGCAGTTCATTCACTCTGGGTGACGTGATTCGCGGCGTCGATATGCCGGTGGGCTTTCCAAACACCTTCGCCGTGCAGGCTCAGTTGAACACTTACAGCACGACCTGCCTGGCAAGCGCCAGCCCACCGGCTCATTACGGCATCACCGGCAAGAATTGGATGAATGGCATGCCGGGACAGTCGTTCTTTAATACGTTGAATCCGCCGAACTCGCTCAACGTTGACTGCATGGAATGTGGTGGCTGCGCCTGGTACGACGCTCGCGGCGTGATCAACGCTCGGAGCCGGCACAGTGGCGGTGTCCACGCTCTGATGGCCGACGGGGCGACCCGATATGTAAACAATAGCATCGACGTGACGACTTGGCAGCGATTGGGAGCCATTGCCGATCGCCAACCGGTTGGCGAATTCTAGACCGTTGATCGGGTGTCGAGGAGATATTTCCGGATGTCATTCAGAAACGTGATCCAGCCGGTATTGTCTCTGCTAGCAATCGCGGTTGCGATCGCAGGCTGCGGACGAGGAGCGCCTGCGCCGATTGATGCGCCGATCAGGTACACGTCCACCGACGCCCTGAGAGCCAGGTTGGAAGAGGTTACCAAATATGGCGATGGCGGCAGTTCACTGGGTGGTATATCTGAAAGTATCGCTGAGCTGACAAAGACCGATTCGGTCAAAGGTGAGAAACTGCTCGCCGATTTCAAACGGCTCGACACGACCGATTCGAAAGAAGAGCGAAAGAAGATCGCGCAGGAAATGGCCGAGCAGTTGAAATAGAAAAATTGTGGGTCGCCACTCCGCGCCAAACTTCATGCCACACTGCGGTTCGCCAGTTAGCACTTTAGGCGTATCGATTGGAAAAGCCCTGCGATTCGCTGGCGTGCGGGCGAGGTGCTCGTGGGCGGGCGGATTCAAAGCCGGGGATGTTGTATTCCGGGAGCATGTTGTTGATCCGCACTTCGATGTTGGTCAATTGTTCCCCTTGCTCGCGGGTGACGAAGGTGAAGGCCATCCCTTTTTCGTCGGAGGAAAGGCGGCCGGTGCGACCAACGCGATGGACGTAGTCGTCGCAGTATTCCGGGACGTCGTAGTTGATGATGTGCGAAATTCCGCTGATGTCGATCCCTCGGCCGACGACATCGGTGGCGATCAACATGCGGACTTCGCCAGCTCGGAAGGCTTTCATCACTCGGTCGCGGTGTGTTTGCGGCAAGTCGCCATGTAGGATCGCAACGTCGGGCAGCGTTCTGGCGAACTTGGCGTGCAGGCGGTCGGCTCCTCGTTTCGTTCGCAAGAACACAAGCACTTGCTGCGGACGTTGATCAAGCAGCAAGCGGCGGAGCGTGTCCATTTTTCGGTCTTCATCGACGGTCACATAAAACTGTTCGATGGTTTTGACCGCGATGCCGTTCGTGGACATATCCACTTTTTGCGGCGACTGCATATAGCGATTGGCCAGCCGCTCGACCGGCGGCGGCATCGTCGCGGAGAGCAGCAACGTTTGTCGCACAGCCGGGCACTTGCGAAGAATTTTTTCGATGTCCGGACGAAAGCCGATGTCGAGCATCCGATCCGCTTCGTCAAGAACGACAACTTTCAAGTGATCGAGAATCAGACAACCCCGCTCGATCAAATCGATGATTCGGCCGGGAGTGCCGATGGCGATGTGAGCTCCCTTTTCGAGTTCGTTGATTTGTGTGCGGATCGGTCGGCCGCCGACAATGCACACGCTGCGGCACATCGACGAATAACTCAGCCGTTTGCACTCCACCGCGATTTGTTCGCTGAGTTCGCGAGTTGGCGTGAGGACAAGAGCCTGCACAACGGGGTTGTCGAAATCAAGTCGTTCGAGCAACGGCAACGTGAACGCGGCGGTCTTTCCGGTACCGGTATGAGCCTGGCCGATGCAGTCGATGCCGGCCATCGCCAGCGGAATGAACGCGACTTGGATGGGGCTGGGCTTCTCGAAGCCAATTTTGTTCAGCGCGTTGAGCGTCGGTTGGCTCAAGCCGAGATCGGCGAACGTGACCGCATCGCTAGGGGGGGACATTGTCAAACCAAGACTCCTGAGACCTCTGTTTCTGACTGTTGATTTAACGGAGAAAATAGCTGTCCCCGGCGAGGGCGTCAATTTGCGGGCGGAAGTTGAGGACTAATCGTTGGCATCCGATCAATCCTTCGGGCAATTGCAAATCGCACAAAACAAAGACTTAACAGGACTGGGGGAGAGCGACGTTCTGTTTCCGCGAGTGGGTCGAATTCACGGATTGCGGCTGACCTTCTCGCTGATGCGGTCGATGGTCAGGGAGGCCAAATTGGAATTTGCCACCACTTCACCCTTCTAAAGTCGCGCCTCATGGCCAATTCGCCGTCAGTCCAAGCCCCCTCTGCTGACGTATTCAGTCAAGGACCACGAGTTTTCGGATTGGAGTGGCTGCGTGCAGGAATGACCTTCGGCGTGCTGGCGTTTCATGCGGCCGTGCCGTACACGCAGATTCCGTTGCCGGGCTTGAACTGGTCGGTTCATGAACCGCTCGGTTGTCCGATCGCGACCGTTTGCTGTTGGGGGCTGAACGGGTTGATCATGCCCGTTTTTTTTCTGTTAGCGGGATTTTGCGGAGCGCGCATCTTCGCCCATCAAGGAGCCAACCGGTTCCTGGAACATCGCACACGCCGGTTGCTGCCGGCTCTGTTGTTCGGCGGTGGCGTGATTCTGCCGCTGACCGGCTATTGTTGGTTCTTGAGTTGGACGGCGCAAGGCTTCATGCCGTTGGACCGACTTTGGCGCTGGGGTATCCCCGACGAGTTGGAGCGGGATTTGTACGGCCTGGGACATCTTTGGTTCGTGCAATATTTGTGGTTGTTTTGCGTTGTGGTCTGGGTCACCAGCCAACTGATGCGGCACGTAAGCGATCACGGCATCGTCCGATTGCATCATCTGCAAAAGCGGCTGATGACGTCGTTCTGGATGCCCGCCCTATTTGCGATTCCAGCGGCGATTGTGTTGGCGAACGAGCCGCAGATCGTGATTGGTTTTCGCCAGTCGATTCTGCCTCAATGGGCGAACTTAGCGTACTACTGGCCCTTCTTTGTCGCTGGATTTTGGCTGCAATGTTGCGAACGGCGAGGCGCGTCACTCGCTTGTTGGTGCGAACTTCGAGGCGTGCTGGCGATCGTGACATTCATCGCCTTGTGGCCGTATCTCAAGGCTCATGTGCATCAAGGCTCGACGGGCGTGGATCGTTGGATGACGGCCGGGCTGTTCAGTCTGTATGCGTGGCTGGCCGCGTCTAGCCTGTTCGGACTGAGCATCAAATATCTGGACCGCGAGCCACCGTCAGCGGTCAAGTATGTGACGGAAGGGTCGATGTGGGTCTATCTGATTCACGTCCCGCTGGTGAGCCTGATCCAAATGAACTTGTTGTTCGTGAGCGTTCCGGTGGTCCTCAAGTTTCTGTTGACCGTGCTAGGTGGAGTGGTGTTGTCGATGGCGACGTATTACGCGTTCGTCCGGCGCACACGCTTGGGACAATTCCTCGACCCGGTCTCGCAATCACAGATAGCAATCAAACGCGAAGTCGTGGCGTCGGAGCCTCCAGACGTTGTGCCAGTACTCGCGGGTTGATACGAATCACGAACCCAACGCGAGAGCCTGCGCTTCGAAGTTGTGAATTTTTCGGAGATTGGCCGTAGCCACGCTCGCCCGGCGATGCCGCTCAGATGTCCGTCTTGACCTCGCTGGCAATAAGTGCGTCCAGCACGTCTCCGGTCGACTTAAAGAACCAGTCCAAGTCGGCGAGCGTGGCGGGAAGGCTCCCTTTCAAGGTGTCCACGACACCGTCGTTTTGCACGGTTGCAATCGGTGTGAGTGCGGTCACGCCACTGAGTTTCGTGGTGCCGTTCAAGCCACCGCCGTCTCGTAGATGAACGACACGATCCGGGTAGATAACGTCCGTTCGACGCCATTCGGACATGATCGCGTACAACGAAACGAGGTCCGCAACCGCTGGGATGGATGTGGGTGTGGACAATGCACCGCCGCTGAAGGACGTTGTTCCGCCAATGAGAATATCTTCACCGCTCGATCCCGCGACCGTGGCATCGCCAATTAACGTATCGGTCCCGGCTCCACCGATCAGCAAGTCGCGGCCCGTTCCGCCGACGAGCGAGTCATTCATCGTGCCGCCGAGCAACACATCGTCGCCGCCGGCTCCTTGCAAGGTCACTTTGCCGAGCGTGAATTGATTGGCGATCAAGTTGTTGGCGGATGCTCCGCCGCTGAGGTTCGCGGTTTCGACGCTGCCAACGGTACCGACACCGCCGACCAACAACGTCAACGTGCCGTAATCAACCGCCGACAGCGACGTGTTTGTCAGTGTCATGTCGGTGTCGCGGACAGCCACGATCTGGTCGGTGCCGGTCGAGCCATCAATGTTCCCGCTGCCGGTCCAAGCGCTGACGGTGTAGGTGTTCGCACTCGCGCCACCCGTCAGGTTCGCGATCGCGAAACTGTTGTTCAACGACAGGTTCATGCCGTCGGTCGTTTGCAGTCCCGCATTCGACAGCGTGACGTTGAAGTTCTTGGTGGCGGCAATCGTGTCAGTACCTCCGCCGCCGACAAAACTTCCCGTATGAGTCCAACCGCCGACAGTGAACGTGTTCGCACTCGCGCCGCCAGTCAGGTTCGCGATTGTGAACGCGATGTTCAACGACAAATTCATGCCGTCGGTCGTTTGCAGTCCCGTATTCGAGAGTGTGAAGTTGGCATTGTTGGCGGTCTTGGTGGCGGCAATCGTGTCACCACCGCCGCCACCCACGAAGGCTCCCGCATGAGTCCAGTCACTGACAAGGAACGTGTTCTCGCTCGTGCCGCCAGTCAGATTCGCGGTGACGAAATCACTGGTCAGCGACAGACTCATTCCGTCGGTCGTTTGCAGACCCGTATTCGAGAGCGTGAAGCTGACAAGGTTGCCAGTCTTGGCAGCGACAATGGTGTTGGCACCTCCGCCTCCCACGAAACTTCCTCCATGCGTCCAACCGCTGACGGTGAACGTGTTCGCACTCGCCCCGCCTGTCAGGTTCGCGGTCGCGAAACTGTTGTTCAACGACAGGTTCATGCCGTCGGTCGTTTGCAGTCCCGTGTTCGAGAGCGTGAAGTTGATCAGGTTGGCCGTCTTGGCAGCGACAATCGTGTCGGCTCCGGCGCCCCCGACCAAACTTCCCGCACGAGTCCAGCCGCTGACATCGAACGTGTTGGCACTCGTACCGCCAGTCAGGTTCGCCTTCGTGAAGCTGTTGTTCAGCGACAGATTCATTCCGTCGGTGGTTTGCAGTCCCGCATTGGACAACGTGAAGTCGACATCCTTGGTCACGACAATCACGTCGATCCCACCACCGCCGACAAGATTCGCCGCATGAGTCCAGCCGCTGGTTGTAAACGTGTTGGCCTTCGTGCCTCCCGTCAGGTTCGCCAGCGTGAAATCGCTGTTCAGCGAGAGCGTCATCCCATCACTCGATTGCAGCCCCGAATTCGACAGCGTGACATTGAAATTCTTGGTCGCGGCAATCGTGTCGGTCCCTCCGCCGCCCATCAAACTTCCCGCACGAGTCCAACCGCCGACGGTGAAAGTATTCGCACTCACACCACCCGTCAGATTCGCAATGGTGAAAGCGGTGTCCAACGTCAGACTCATCCCATCGGTCGTTTGCAGTCCCTTGTTTGAGAGCGTGAAGTTGACATTGTTGGCCGTCTTGGTCGCGGCGATCGTGTCGCCACCGCCGCCCCCCTTGAACGATCCGCCGCGACTCCAGCCGCTGACATCAAACGTGTTCGCACTCGTACCCCCTGTCAGGTTCGCGGTCGTGATTCCGCTGAACGTCAGATTCATTCCGTCGGATGTTTGCAGCCCAGTGTCCGACAACGCGAAGTTGACACTGCCAGTCAGTTTACTGGCCTTGAGCGTGTTGTTTGTCCCCGTTCCGCTGACACGCGTCAGAGTTCCTCCACCGCTCCATCCGCCGACGTCCATGATGTGTGCCACGGTGTCACCAGAGAGGTTGGACAGGTTGGCGATTTGCAGATTGGCCAGCACGTCGGTACCGACGCCGATCAAGCTGGCGTTGGTGAGCGTGAAGCTGACACTGGCGGACTCGGCCAGCGTGTTGTTATCGGTTCCACCGTCGAGCGAGTCATTGCCCAGGCCACCGCTCAACGTATCGTTCCCCGCACCGCCGTTGAGTGTGTCCGCACCGGACGCTCCATTGAGGCTGTCGTCGCCGTCACCGCCCAATTCAAACATCGGCCGAGTCACGAGATTGGCCGAATTCACGACATTCACCATGTCGCTGCCACCATGGGTCCGCATGCGGAATTGAACCGCTGAACCATAGGCATACGTGTACGTCGCACCGAGCGACCCGCTCAGACCAAGTGTGACATTTCCCGCTGTCGTCGTCGGATACGTGAGCGTGACCGAATCGGCTGCGGCTCCGCCATGCAGGTAGATCGTCGTTGAAGGTGCATAAGCTCCGACGAACGCCACTGTGATGTCCTCATTCAGGGGATCGCTGTCAGCTTCCGCGATTGCATTGGTGGGGTCCGCGACGGCGAGAATGTAATAGTCCGAATTCAAATCTGTGGTTGTTCCCACGCCGGGCAGTTGCACCTGGGTGCCGACAAGCGTGCCGATCGTGAAGTTGACCGTGTGCGTGCCCACCGTCAGGTCCGCCGCATTGGTGATCGTGACCGTGCTCAAGATGGTGTCCGCGCCGTCGGCCAGTGTGTCGGTCGATTGCAAGAACCGCAGACTCAGCGGGCTAGTCACGCCGACATTCAAAATCTGGTACTGCACGGTCAACGTCGTCTTGCCATTGGCGGTGACTGAGTTCATCACGATGTCGCGCCCGACCACGACGATGTCGAATGTGTCGCTAGTGGTGGCACCGCTGAGGTCGGTCGCCGTAACCTTGATCGACAGTGTACCGACGTCCGTGTGTAGCGGTGTGCCCGAGAACGCGCGCGTCGTCCCCGTGAATGTCAGCCAGCTTGGCAATGTGCTGCCATCAGACCGCGTCGCCGAGTACGTCAGTGAATCGCCGACATCCACATCCGCAAACGTATTCGCCGCGAAGGCAAACGTGAATGCCGAACCTGCCGTAGCGTTCTGATCGGCAATGGCATGGGCTAGCGTCGGCGCGTCGTTGGTGTTGGCCACAACAATGTCGAACGTGTCGCTGGCGGTGGCGCTGCTATGGTCGGTCGCTGTGACGGTGATCGTCACCGTGCCGACATTCTCGTTCAGCGGCGTGCCAGAGAACGTGCGCGTGCCGGCATTGAAGCTCAACCAGCTCGACAGGCTACTGGTCGTGTAGCTTAGGGAG
>JANMIF010000303.1:0-3309 GCA_031375695.1 Planctomyces sp. | reverse complement strand
CAGAGCGACTAAGCGAGTCGTGTTCCGGTAGTCCCAAAAGGCTGTGATTGCCCACAGATCGGCGCGGACGTCCGCAACACGACGCCACTTCTCGGCGCGCCAGGATTTCGGAAAAACAATTGCGGTCATTCTCGTCCAGGGATTCATCACGACTCAGACTGAACTGCATTTCGGCGGCGACTCCCGCTCGATCCGCAGCCCAATCAGGTCGAGCGTGACTCGCCGAATCAACGTGACTCGGTCGGCTTCCGGCGACGGCGCGACGCTTTCCGTTTCTTTCTCCAACCGCGCGAGCACGAACGAGTCGCTACCGTTTCGCGGCCAATCGGCTTGCCGAACACGCGGCGGAGTCGGGCGAGTGACTTTGCGGAAGGACCAATGCGGTTCGGCGGCCGACGTCGGTGAGGAGACGGCAACAATTGCCGCGATAATTGCGACAGCGGATTTTGTCACCACGTTCATGCCGGCTCCCGAAGCCTAGCCTTGGTTGAATGATGGCACACGATTTGGATTGGCATGATCCCCTCAGGTGTCGTTGAGCCGAGTAGGCTCGTTGGATGTTGGCGATATGGTGGTCAGTTGATTGAATCGCTTTGAACCTTGAGCCGCAGCGCCTCCGGCAGCACCCGCAATCAGCCCCGCGATGAGTGACGGGATCGTCCACCGCAGCCGATAGTCCATTGGCAGCGTCATCGGCAGGAATGACAGTCCCAGATAAACAACGCCGAGGAATCCCATTTCGTGCTCACCACGCGGCTGCAAGAGGAAAAACAGCAGCGTGAACAACGCTCCTCCCACCAGCGTGCTGAGCCAGCGTCGGCCAATCGCGCCGGCGGCGGCTCCGCCCAGCGCGCCTAACAGGGCGGACGCGGCCAGTGCCGAAATCAGATCGGACGATGGAACCGGCGCTCGCCAGTTTCCAAGATGTCCGCTGGTCGCAAAGAAGGCTGCACCGGCTCGCGCAGCAGCTCCCACCACTCCACCGACAATCGCACCAACAGGTGAAAATGAGATTGGGGTTTTGACATCGGCTCCCGACTCATCGGGTCGGCTCTGATTCCATTGCTCTTGAATTTGTTGCTTGATCGCCGGCCGTCGCAGCCAGAGGAAAATGAACAATGCCCAAAACGCCGGTAAAACTTGCGGATTGCTGCTCAATGTGAAAAGGGGATGGCGCAACAGAGCAAATGGGTGAAATAAATAAACCCGCAACCCCCCCGGTAGCCCCGTAAAGACCGACAACAGTTCGTAACTAAACACGATCAAGAGCGTCGCCAAAGAGCCAACTCGAAGCCAAGCAACGCTGGACGCTCGCCGAGCAAACAAAAGCGATGCGCCGACGAAGTTCGGGATGACGATTACCAATCCCAAGAGACTGATCGCCAGAATCGTGTGGGCGATGACCCTTGGGATCACAGTCCGGACAAATGACGCCCCGACCGTCCCGATGAAGAGGCCACAGATCACGGACCCCGTCGCCATCACGGTCGGCCAGTTATCGGAAGGCACCCAAAAGCCGTTTGTCATCAGACGTTCTTGCGGAGGTACAGTTGGCTTGACGAGCGGCGGCGGTAACGGATTTGAACATTGTTTCTCGGAGATCGCGGCTTGTTCCGGCAGCGGTCGACGGACCAAGAAATCGGGCAACGGCTTTGATGTTTCATTGGCCCGGTTCACGTTTGCAGACTCGTCATCGGTCATGATGACTTCCTTCGCGAAGGGTTTTGTCACGGAACGCTACTTGATCGACTCCAACATCCGCATGAAGACCTCGTGGTCGTAGCGCTCGTCGGCAATGACGCAAGTCACCTGGATAAACGACTGAGCGCCGTGGAACTTTCTGCCGGGGAAGAAGCCCGTGATTATATGGACCTTCTCGTCGACGTTGCGCGGCTGATTTCCTTCGATGATTTCAAACGTGACTTGCTCGCCATTGATGTTCAATTCGCGTTGCTCGATATGATGTCGCCCGATGCGGGTTCTAGGGTCTCGTTGCCATCCCCACATCGACGGTGGCCAGGAATTTGAATCCCAGCCCGGCGCGTCGCTTTTCGTACCAGCGAGCCGCCGAACGCAATTCGTTCTCGGCTTGGGGATGAATCTGCAGAATCATTCCGCCCTCGCCTGAGACAAGTCCTTCAGCAGATCGGCTCGGACGTCTGACCAAGGCCGCATCATGACGACTCCGCGCGCTGCCTCTTCTCGGCGCGACTGGATTTCGGCAATCCATTCGCGTTTGTCCGCGTCGAGTGATTCATCAGGACTCAGGCTGAACAGCATTTCGGCGGCGACTTCCGCGCGATCCGCAGCCGGCAATTGCAGCGCTTGCTCGATTAAGTCTTGGGCTGACACAATTTTGACTCCGTCGAGTTCGACATCATCAAGCCACTTGAGACACTTGAGTTCCATCGTAAATCACCGTTCGTGTCTTCTCGGCTTCTTCTCGGAAAAACCGATTTTCGAGTGCAGACGGCATCACAAGATCGACGGGACGACCGAACAATTCGGCGAGACGACGACGCAACTCGACGAACCGCTACATCCACCAGCCAAAGTCGTAGTCAGCCGGAAACTCGACGAGAAAATCCAAATCGCTATGTCTCGGATCGAACGCTGAGGTACACGCGGAGCCAAACAACTCCAGCCGCTGCACGCCGAACTCAACGCAAAGCCGTTGCAGCGCGGTTTCATGCTGTGCGATCAGTGGAGACATGATGATTCTTTGAAAACTCAATCCGGTGGAAGAGACCAGCCACGATATCGAGGGCTGCCTCAACGCGAAACTCCAACGTCACTCTGGATTCATTTCTTTGACAGGCCGGCGGCCTCTTCTTCTTCGCGGGCACGGCGGAAGTATTTTTATTGCTCGGGCGTGAGCTTCACGAAGATTCGGCGATGCGATTGGCCGTTGGCGCTTTTGACCGACTCGACTCGCTGGACTTGCTGAGCCGTGATGGTCGGTTTGGGAATTCGCTCGGGCTTGAGTTTTGGCATGTTCAAATCTCCATAGGCTGGTTCATGACGTGACCTTTGGAGTGACCGGTCTCACTGACCGTCTGGAGAAGCTGGTTCGTTCTGTTCCGAGACATTCGGCATTGGTGCAACGTCCCGACGTCGCCGCTGCACGATTACTGCCGCGACGATTCCGGCAATCACGCCCGTCACGATTCCGAAAAACGGAATCATGATCGCTCCGGTCCCATCGTTGTTGGGAGGAGTCAGTGCTCGCAGGACCGGCGTGAAGACAATGGTGATGACAAAGCTCACAAACGGAGTCGCGATCCACGTCAACACGAACGCGATGAGAGG
>JANMIF010000281.1:0-1927 GCA_031375695.1 Planctomyces sp. | reverse complement strand
GCGGTCGCTGCGAGCCGGGATGAATTACGGATTTTCGACCGAAGCGTTTACGGTCCACTATCACGTTCCGCCGGCCAAACTGGCACCGGGGAAATATCGCAAGATCACCGGTAACGAAGCGGTCGCGATGGGACTCGCCGCGCTGGCGAAACTCTCCGGAAAAACTGTCTTCTTTGGTGGATACCCGATTACCCCGGCCTCGGACATTCTGCATGATCTTTCGAACTACAAGCACTTCGGTGTGAAGACGTTTCAGGCAGAAGATGAAATCGCCGCGATGTCCTCGTGCGTCGGTGCCGCCTTCGCCGGTGAACTCGCAGTCACGGCCAGCAGCGGTCCGGGCATCTGTCTTAAAGGCGAAGCGATGGGCCTCGGTCTGATGACCGAATTGCCGATGGTCATCATCGACGTGCAACGCGGCGGACCGAGTACCGGTCTGCCAACGAAAACCGAACAGGCCGACTTGCTGTTGGCGATGTTCGGCCGCAATGGCGAATCGCCCATTCCGATTGTGGCCGCGTGCAGCCCCGGCGACTGCTTCACGATGATTCAAGAAGCCTTCCGCATCGCCACGGAATTCATGGTCCCTGTGATCTTCCTCTCGGATGGTTACATCGCGAACGGCGCCGAGCCTTGGCTCATTCCCAAAGTGGAAGATTTGGTTCGACTGAAGATCAACCATCTCACAGAACCTAACGGCCCCGAGGGTACGCTGTTGCCGTACAAACGCAACGAAAAGCTCGCACGACCCTGGATCAAGCCCGGAACGAAAGGCTTGGAGCACCGCATTGGCGGCCTGGAAAAAGCGGATAACACTGGCAACATCGACTATTCGCCGAGGAATCACCAACACATGGTGAAGACTCGAGCTCAGAAGGTGGCCAATGTTGCCAATTCGATTCCCGAGCAAACCGTCGATGGTCCGAAGAACGGCAAGCTCCTGGTTATCAGTTGGGGCGGGACGTACGGAGCCGTCCGCACCGCCGTTCAAGAAGCCCTCGCCGCCGGCAAATCGGTTGCGCACACGCATCTGAAGTACATGAACCCGTTCCCGAGGAACCTCGGCACCATCCTGAAGAGCTACGAAAAAGTGCTCGTTCCGGAGTTGAACAACGGCCAGTTACGAATGTTGCTCCGTAATCAATTCCTCGTGGACGCTCAGGGCTATAACAAGATCGAAGGCAAGCCGTTCCTCGTCAGCGAACTGGTGAACGCGATCAATGCCACGCTCGCGTAGTGCAAGCTTCTAGCTAGGGTTCAATATCAAATTTGAAATATCAAATCTAAAAAAAAAAAGGTTTCATCAAATGTCTGTCGAACTCCCGACCCTCCAAGGCAAAGACTTTGCCAGCGATCAAGAAGTCCGCTGGTGCCCGCGTTGCGGTGATTACTCGATTCTCGCCCAGATGAAAAAAGTGCTGCCAACGCTTGGCATCCCGAAAGAAAAATTCTGCTTCGTCTCCGGCATCGGCTGCTCCAGCCGCTTTCCGTATTACGTCAACACCTATGGCCTGCACGGCATTCACGGCCGAGCTCCCGCCATCGCAACGGGTGTGAAACTTGCCAACCCCGAACTCCAAGTTTGGGTCATCACCGGCGACGGCGATGCTCTGTCAATCGGCGGCAACCACTTCATGCACGCCATCCGCCGCAACGTCGATATGAAAGTCATCCTGTTTAACAATCAGATTTATGGTCTGACGAAGGGCCAATACTCGCCGACCAGCCCAGTTGGCCAGAAGACCAAGAGCACTCCCTACGGCAGCATCGACCATCCGGCCAATCCGCTGTCGCTGGCGATCGGTTGCGAAGCAACGTTCGTGGCTCGTTCCGTCGATGTGGACATCAAGCACCTGACGATGGTTCTCGAACGAGCGGCTCATCACAAGGGGACGGCGTTCGTCGAGGTCTACCAGGACTGCAACGT
>JANMIF010000216.1:0-36715 GCA_031375695.1 Planctomyces sp. | reverse complement strand
CACCGACGGGGCTTCTTCGACCAATCGCCGCTTCCACTCATGTATCTGAGTCGGATGAACCCCATGCCGCTTCGCCAACTGACCCACCGTCTCACGCTCCTTCAGAGCGTCCAGCGCCACGCGCGCCTTAAATCCCGAATCGCGAACCTTCCGAGCTTTGCCCATGATCTCTCCTCCTGGAATCCTTGATTCCAGAATCGGCAAAACTCTCTCTTATCCCACTGTCCAACTCTTGGGGTCCACTTCAATCCACGATCCGAGCCATGACGCCTCCAAGTCGAAAGGGTTGTGAATCAACAACTCAACCAACTTACTCGTATCGTCAAGACTGGCGGTGGGGGGCGCTTACACACGCATGACAGCTCGTAGCACCTGGGCGTGGATGGCTCTTACGACAAAAACTCCACTCGCGAAGAGCGGCGGCGGCGAATGGTGGCCGAAGTGCGGCAAGGGAATTCGCAGCGGGCGGTGGCGTGGAAGTGGGGTGTCACGATCTCGGCAGTGCAGCATTGGCTCGGCCGCGCGGGAGATCAGCGGTTCGATCGCATCGATTGGAACGATCGCCCGAAAAGGTGTCGCACGGTCGTCAATCGCACGCCGCTGGATGTCTACGGCGGCAAAGGAGGGCCGCCCATGTCGCTTCACTCGTTTTCGATGAACTGGTCACCGATTCTAAAAGAGAACGACAAGAAGCAGCGTTTGATCGCGGCTATCGAGTCGTTGGTGATCTCATTGCCCTTGACTTCGTCGATCTCGTTTTCATGATCCGATTCGAAGTTCTTGACGTTGGCTGCTAGCACGTTCGTGTTGCTGTCAAAAGCATCGGTTCCGACCCCGCCATCAATTGAGACTACGGCCGTGTTACTCGAAAAGCTGACCTCTCCGATCTCCAGCTTATCGTCTCTTGATCCCAAGTTAACCAGTGCATTGCCACCGAACATCACATGATCCACGAGAACCCGGTCACTTCCTGATTTAGTTTCCACCGTTGCATTTCGAGTCACGATCCCTCCAAACGCCAGAGCATCGTCATTCCCGTTTCCCATCTTGACATCCAAGTCGCGTCCAACCGCGAAGCCGATCAGGCTGAGCGCATTCCTGCCGTCTCCTGTCCGAACCTGCAGGTCGCCACCGATCGATATGTCGCAAATGCCAATTTGGTCGTTCCCGTTACCTGAGAGAACTTCGTCGCCGTTGACGTTGGCGTTACCGGAGACGTGAAACTGGACTTGCGGTACAAAACTTTCTATTGAAAAAACATCAAAATATCCGGCTAAGGTTCCAATCACTGCGCAATCGCTGTCGGCACCGAGCGTCAGGTCCATATTACCTTTGACTTCAATCGACCCGGCTCCAGCAACAATACGAGCCAGATCCTGACCTGCTCCGGTGCTAACTAGCAAATTACCGTGGACACGAAGAACGGCATCGGTCAACACTGTGACTTCGTCGTTCGCAATACCGGACGTGATCTGCATCGTTCCTTTGATTTCGGTCGGCACACCGACATACACGGTAACTTTATCGTTGTCGATTCCCGAATCAATCTTAAGCATCCCACCAACAAACCCCATGCCTGGATCGCCATCGCCGCCGAATTCCAAATCAACAACATCTGCCCCATTACGTGTATTAATTGTCAAATTACCATTAACTGATAAGTAATCGTCACCCACAGACACTGTGTCGGCGCCATCGTAAGTGTTGGACCCGTTTCCCGCGATGATCCACAGGTTGCCGTCGACGGAAAGTCGAGTTTCCAAGCCATCTGAATGCAAGTCGACCTCGTCCGCTCCTGCTCCACCAAATAGTGTCACATTCGATCGAAATGCGGCCTCTCCATAGTTATGGAATGTAATCCGATCATCCCCAGCATCTCCGTCAACCACTGCATCGCCAAGAACCACCAATGATGTGACTACGGTCTGA
Source organism: Planctomyces sp. (assembly GCA_031375695.1). Lineage (GTDB taxonomy): Bacteria > Planctomycetota > Planctomycetia > Planctomycetales > Planctomycetaceae > SXKJ01. Next base: position 34,786 of record JANMIF010000216.1, on the reverse strand, counting down.
CTCGCGTCTTCGCTGTCATTCTCTTGGCCAGGTGGCTCGACTGAGCCAGGAAACTGGCCCATATGAAGGTCGAGTTGATCGTTGCCTTGGCCGAGATTCACGTCGAGTCGGTCTTGCAAGACGACATCGCCCCACTCTGAGAAATTGACGCTGAGCGTATCATCCCCCGCACCTCCATAGAGTGCCAACGGGCCGGATAGCTTGATCGGACAAAAGTCGCCATGGCTTTGCTCAAGCAGAAGATCGTCATTTCCACCTCCGAGGTCGATCGTTAATCGGTGAAGAGTGTTCTCTCCATCAAAGCTCAAAAACACACGATCATCATTGCCATTCATATTGATCGTGAAATCCGTCTTGTCACTGATCTTTCGCTCCAATTGCACAATGTCGTCAGCCACATTCAACACATTGTTATATCTCACGTTAGTTTGTGTTCGACCGATGATTGTCAAACCTTCGGGAGTAACCACGATATCAATTTGATTCGTTCGATTGTCTCCTGTGATCACGATGTTGTTGCCTGCCACGACAACATTCACCGTTCCAGCAGGTAAAGTCCGAACTTCCAAAGACTCAATCCCGTAGGGACGACATTGATGGCTCTTCCGTCGATTTCGACGTCCCAATCTTAACTTTCCAAAAAACATGACCGTAGTTCCTTTAGTTGAAAACGGTGAATTTGAAACATTGTATTTGAAACTGCTTCCAGTCTTCACCTATGAGATCGGCAGCAACTCAAAGACGACAAGAATCATTCTCTCGTGCTCCACGTCAGATTGATTTGCCTTGATCAATACGCAGTGCAAAGAGCAGTTGTTGTCACCATGAATTGTCACTGATATCCCGGTGTTACGACACCGTAAGGGGCCGTCTAAGAAGCCGAATGAATTATATGATCAGGTCGTCGAGGTTAAACATAAACGCTTCGTCGATATTGTTGCGTCCGCCGACGACAATGTCGTATCCGGGACCTGTAGCGATGATAGCACCGCTGGCCTGGATGCGATCGTTGCCGATTCCCGCATCGATCTTGTCTTTTCCGAGTCCGGAGTAAATGACATCGTCTCCATCGCCGCCGCTGATCGAGTCGTTGCCGGCGTCACCAAATATACTGTCGCGCCCACCGTTGCCCAGCAGCGTATCGTTGCCGACACCGCCGTGAAGCACATCGTGGCCGCTGCCACCAAAGATCAGGTCGTTGCCGGCGTCTCCGAAGAGACGGTTGTCACCGTCGTCATCTCTTATGACATCATTGCCGAGGCCACCATAAACCTCGTCACTGCCGCCGTTGCCTTTGATTGTATCGTCGCCCATGTCGCCGCTGAGTCGCTCATTGCCGCTACCTCCAATGATCGAATCATTCCCGGCATTGCCGTAGAGCAAGCTTGCGCCACTGCCACCGACCAACGTATCGCGGCCGTCGGCTCCAGAGATTGTGTCTTTCCCTCCATGACTTTCGATGCGATTGTTCGCTGCGTTGCCGATGAGATTGTCATTGCCGGCGCCACCGATCACGTTCTCAAAGTTCGCGGCTTGGCGGACAGCGCCGGTGACAAGTTCGCGATTCTTATGCACGGCCAACGGCCTGTCCTTGCCAAGGTTCACGGTCACGCCGGTCCTGAAATCAAGCAGGCTGAAGTCCAGAGCATCGATACCCTCGCCAGCTAACTCGACAACAATGTCGGTTTCGCGAGCGATGGCTTCCGAGAAAACATAAGTGTCGTTACCGGAACGTCCGGTCAACAGATCATTGCCGCCGCCACCGATGATCACGTCGTTGCCGGACCCTCCGGTGATCGTGTCCGCCAAGTTGACACCAAGCGTGCTGGGTGCGAGCGGCAACACTAGGCCCATCGCGTTGAATTGAGCACAGCCATTGTCTCCGAACATCACCGCGTCACCGGTGCTGGAAGAAGCGTCGATCTTGTCTGAACCGCTGCCTCCCAGGATGACATTGCGTCCGTTTCCTGCGGTGATGGTGTCGTTGCCGCCAAACTGTTCATCACTGGTTTGGATCTTCGTCAGCACGCCGTCAATGAAAATAGCAAAACCGTTGTCACCGAGGATGACGCAGTTGCCGCCCGGTCCAGCTCCCTTGGAGTCGATGAGGTCCGCACCACTGCCGCCAAAGACCACGTTGTTGCCACCGCCGGCTTTGATCGTGTCTGCCGCCCCTTGGGCAGCATCGGTCGTCCGAATGTTAGTCAGGAGGCCCGCACTGAAGTCTGCCGAGCCGTTGTCGCCGACCATGATGCCAGACGAATTATCGCTGCCAGCGGTGATGAGATCACTGCCACTGCCACCGAAGAGGACGTTGGGACCGGCCCCGGCTTCGATGGTGTCGTTCCCACCTAGCCCCGGTTCATAAGTTTCAATGTGGATGAGTTGACCCGTGCTGGTGAAGCTCGCCTTGCCGTTGTCACCAACGACAACGTCCACCATGGTGTCGTTGCCGGCGGTGATCGTATCGCCGCCAGTGCCGCCAAAGATGACGTTGCCGCCACCGCCACCGATGATCTGGTCAGGGGCACCATGAATTTCATCAGTGGTTTGAATGGCGGTCAGCACTCCACCCACAAAATCCGCCGAACCATTGTCGCCCAGAATCACCGCACCTTGAGTGCTAGTCGTGGGGACCGTGATCTCGTCTGATCCATCTCCCCCGAGAATCACGTTTCGACCGACTCCGGCCGTGATTTGATCCGCGTTGCCACTGCTCGACAGTGAGTTACTTGTCTGAATGTGCGTCAGCAAGCCGGTGCTGTCGAACGTTGCGTTTCCATGATCACCGATCATCACGCTGCGGCCCGCGCCTCCCGTGAGTCGGTCTTCACCGAAGCCACCGATCACCACATTGAAGCCACTCCCCACGGTGATCACGTCATTGCCACCCAGAGTCGGATCGCTCGTTGTGATGCTCGTCAGTTTTCCGCTGGCATTGAACGACGCGCGACCATTATCGCCCACGACCACCGCGTTCCCCGTGCTGTTGGCGGCTTGAATTTCGTCCACCCCATTGCCACCGAAGACGGTTGTGGGGCCGCTGCCGAGTTCTATCACGTCGTCGTTCGAGCTACTCAGGACCGTGGCATCGCTCGTCTGAATGTCTGTGAGCACACCGGTGTTGTTGAACGTCGCATTTCCATTATCACCGATCACCACGCTGCGGCCCGCGCCACTTTTGATCCGATCCGCACCGAAGCCACCGATCACCACGTTGAAGCCGTTGCCCAAGTTGACCACGTCGTTGTCACCTAAGGTCGGGTCAGTCGTCGTGATGTGCGTCAGCGTTCCACTGGCATTGAACGACGCGCGGCCGTTATCGCCGATCACGACCGCGTCACCGGTGCTGTTGCCGGCTTGAATGTCGTCCACTCCGTTGCCACCCAAAACGGTCGTGGGGCCGCTGCCGAGTTGAATCACATCATTAAAGGAGCTCCCTTGAATCGTGGCGTCGCTCGTTTGAATCTGGGTCAATACTCCGGCGCTATTAAACGTCGCGTTTCCGTTATCGCCGATCACCACACTCCGTCCCGTGCCTCCCGTGATCTGATCTGTGCCAAAGCCGCCGATCACCGCATTGAAGCCGTCTCCCAAGGTGATCACGTCGTTTCCACCCAGAGTCGGGTCGGTCGTGGCGATGCTCGTCAGTTTCCCATTGGCATCGAACGACGCGCGGCCATTGTCGCCCAGGACGACCGCGTTTCCGTTGCTGTTGCTGGCTTGAATGTCGTCCACGCCGTTGCCACCCAAAACGGTCGTTGGACCACTGCCGAGTTGAATCACATCATCAAAAGAGCTCCCTTGGATGGTGGCGTCACTCGTCTGAATCTCCGTGAGCACTCCCGCGCTATTGAACGTCGCGTTTCCATTATCGCCGATGACCACGCTGCGGCCGGTGCCGCTCGTGATTTGGTCCGTACCGAAGCCACCGATCACCGCGATGAAGCCGCTTCCCAAGGTGATCACGTCGTTGCCACCTAGAGTCGGATCCGTCGTGGCGATGCTCGTCAGCTTCCCATTGGAGTGGAACGACGCGCGACCGTTGTCACCCAACACCACCGCATCACCATCGCTGTTGCCGGCCTGAATTTCGTCCGCGCCGTTGCCACCCAAGACAGTGGTGGGGCCGCTACCAAGCTGAATCACGTCGTTAAACGAGCTGCCTTGCAAGGTGGCGTCACTCGTCTGAATCTCCGTAAGTACGCTCGAATTATTGAACGTCGCGTTTCCGTTATCGCCGATCACCACGCTGCGTCCCGCGCCACTCGTGATCTGATCCGTACCGAAGCCACCGATGACGACGTTGAAGCCGTCACCCACGGTAATCAGGTCGTTGCTGCCAAGTCCCGGATCGCTGGTCGTGATGGCCGTGAGATGTCCGTCGGTGTTGAAGCTCGCGCGACCATTGTCGCCGAGAATGACAGCCCCCTCGCTGCTGGCTGGGGATTCGATCGAATCCACGCCACTTCCCCCCAGAATGACATTCCGGCGCACGCCAGCCAGTATGCGATCGTTGGCTCCGAAGAGGGGATCGCTGGTTTGAACCTCGGTCAATGTGCCATTCACGAAGGTGGCGGAGCCGTTGTCACCAATGATGACGTTGTTCCCTGTCTCGGTTCCCGTGGCGTCGATCAAGTCTTCGCCGCTGCCACCGATGATCACTTCATCACCACCACCCGCGTTGATTGTGTCCGCCGCGCCATGTTGTGCATCGCTGGATTGAATCATCGTCAGCACGCCAGCGTTGAATGTCGCCGAGCCATTATCACCCACGACGATGCCGGCTACGTTGTGTGTGGCTGTGGTAATTCGATCGCGACCGCTCCCACCAAAAATCACGTCGCTGCCGCCGCCGACGTCGATGGTGTCGTTGCCGCCAATCGTGGGGTCACTGGTGCTCATGCTCACCAAGAGTCCGGTCAGCGGGTCGAAGATCACCTGTCCGTTGTCGCCGGCAACCACGTCCAATCCCGATCCAGTTCCAACCTGAATCAGGTCGCCTCCGGCACCACCGAAGATGACGGTGACGCCATCGCCGGATCCGCCGAAGATCGTGTCGGTTGCGCCGACCGTGCCAGTGGCAGAAACCAAGATGATGCGGCCAGCACCATCAAACGTGATCTCACCACGGTCTCCGACCAAAACGTCGTTGCCAGCGCCGGCTGGGATCAAGTCATAACCACCATTGCCGATGACCACGTCTCGGCCATCACCAGCATCAAGGTAATCGTCGAAGTCGCTGCCGAAGATCAAATCGTTGCCCGCACCGCTGAAAATGGTCACTTGCAGCGGAGCCTCCGCAGCATCAACGGTATCGTTCTGGTCGTCGGTCCCGGCGTCGATCTTCAACGTGGCTGACGGATTCACCGCGAAGTTCCCCACGGTAATCAGGTCCGCGCCGTCGCCGGTGTTCAGGTTGGTGAAGTCATCGCCGTGCAAGGCGAAGATGTCCACGGTGTCGGCACCAGAACTGGTGATGATGTCCAGACCGCGTCCGAAGCCGCCGGCAGCTTGATAGAAAACGCTTCCCGCCCCGATGTGACTGAGTTGGGTGTAGGGGCCGCTCGCCAGTTGTTCGAGTTGATTGCCGCCGAGCAGATCACCGTGATCGTCGATGAGCAATTTGCTGCTGCCAGATCCAGCGCGGAGATACAGGTCGCCGATGATGTGGTCGGTCGTGTGGTTCGCGTCGGACACCGTGAAGGTCTTGTCGCCGTCACCGGTGAGCACTTGCACGGAGCTTCCGAGCGTCCCCAGAGTGTGACTGACCGAAACTTGATCCGCGCGGTTGCCAAGTTCAATCGTCAGGTTTTCGATGTCGTCGTAGCCGACGTGAATTCCTGGCACATTCAGCCCGGTCACAGACAAGACTTCAAAGAAATCTCGCTCGTCCTTGATCGCAATCACCGAATTTCCACTGGGGCCAGGCTCAAAGGAATCATTGTCCTGGAATTGACCTGCCTCCGAAGTGACGGTGTAGGTATTCCGATAGCTCCGCACTTCCGAGATGAGACTGCTGGCGTCCTCAAAATCAGCCGCCGCCTGGTCCTGCCGCGTGTCGCTCAACACGTTGACCGCAGCGCGGCTCACGTTGCGCAGGAATTTGTACTGCCGGTCCAACGTGTCTTTCAGCTCGTCCAGGTTTGTGGTACTCGTGGCAAGCTGGATTTGTACCGTTGCCAGGCTTGAGGCAATGCTGTTTTTCAGGCTCGTCAATTGAGTCTGCTGACCACTCGCTTGAAGTGCATACGCCGTCGCGTTGGCCAGATTGTTCGTGGCGGCATTCTTGGCTGCCACCGCCGCCAAGTACCTTGGGTCACCGGTGTAATCCAGATCGTATGTCTGGGTGAAGAAGAAGAACCAAGTGATCTCAACACGATATGCGATCCTCAGTGCCGCCTCGACGTTCGCGAAATCCTGCTCTGCGTCAGTCTTCAGCTCTTGAAAGAAGCTGATGACCTCGGTGTTGCGATTCACGATGGCATTGAGCCGCTCTTGGTCGGCATTCAGTGATGCGAGTTTTGCTTGATACTGTGCTTCGAGTTCCAGTTTCGGCAGCAAGTCCACGACTTGGTTCAATCGGGTGATGTTGGACTTATAGGCGGCCTTGAAGGTCTCGAAATTGAAGCCGGGTTCGAGGAACTGCTTGGCCGTTTCAAAGTTGACGATGTTCCGATGCGCGGCGCGGAACGCGGAATACTCCGCATCCTTGTAGTTCACAAACTCTTGAGCCAAGTCGTCCGCCAGCTTGTAGGCGGTGCGGACTTTGATGAACTCCGTGTTGTTGAACAGGTCGAGCGATTGCTGCCAAGTGGGCGCGGTCAGTGCGTGGAAGGTGGCCGCCGCATCGAATCCCGCTGAACCCGGAATCGCCTGCCAGAGAGCCTTCACCTTGGTCATCCCGGAGGCTTCCGTGGAGAAGAGCACATCCGGCAGAACTTGGTACCGCACGAGCCGCACCGTCTTGTCCCACTTCCCGGAGCCCGGTGCTTCTTGCAGTTTGGTCCGCAACGAATTGAGTTTTGTCACGACGTTGTCGATGGCCGTATCAATGCCGGTCGTCGCGACCTTCAGGGCATCCGCACTGGAAATCGCCTGATCCAGCGCATCCACCGTGGAAGTCTTCGCCGCGTTGATCTCCGTCGAAATCGCCAACAGCGCCGCTTGAATGCCCGTGTTCCCCTCAATCACGGCAGAGATCGAGTCGTCCACATCTGTCGCCTCTTGGGCGGCCAGGTAAAAGTCGTCGATGGTTTGGTTGCTCGCATTCGTGAAATACGATGCCAGCGGCGACGCGGCGTTGGTCGCACCGAGTTGCAGTTCCGTCAATTGCTGCTTGGCGGTCAACAGTTCCGCTTTCAAGCTCTTCAGGTTGTCAATGTCGGCTTTGAGTGGATCATCTACGGGGATGGGGATGATGTACTGCGCCGATGGTAGAATGACATCAATCGCTTTCCAATTGCCATTTTTGTCCTGATAACCATTATTGACGCTCCCATTCCCATAGGCTCGCAACGCCAGATTGAGCGTCAGGGTGTTGGCCGTCGGATCGTAGTTTTCAATGATCGTGTTCGCGTTGATGGGATTGGGCACGGAAATGAGGAAGCCAAACCTTCCATTCGCGTCCGGCCGATTTGCTATCAAGAATACTCCAAAGACCGTCACAACCTGTCTAACAAACTCTGCCGATCGATTATTTTCGATGTTAATTACCGAAGCACGGGCTCGCGTTTCAATGTCTCGTTCGAGTTCATCAACAGCATCTTGTTTTGTTTCCGCTGCCGTGCGGGCATTGAAATATGTGAGCAAGCTGTCCTCGAGATACGAGCGGAGAATCTTTTGCTGATCGCTGATCAAGGTGTTCACGTCGTTGAGGAAATCAGCTTTGGCGGCCCGCAATGACGCTGCCAAGCTCGTTCCCAATTCGTTGGCCGCTTGGACCGCGACCTTTCTCAAGTCAGCGGCATTCGCCAGCGCGGCCCCTTTGGCAGATACCACGGAGTCGGTCTCGAGCTGATCGCCAATCCGTTGATTCTCGGTGGCGTCCGTGATCGTGAATTCCAGCGCATTGGTGATCTTGCTGAGTTTTTCGCTGGCCAGTTCGTGCTGCACGGTGTTCTTTTCAAGCTGCACGTTCGCGCTGTCCGCCAATTGGTCCGTGTGAATCGTCACACTGTCTTGGCCACCTCCACCTTGGAAGAAGAGTTCGCTGCCAATCCGATCGAGTGTCCCTTGGCCAACGGTGAAGGTGTCCGCCCCCGCACCGCCATTCACAAAGGTTTGCGAGGCAATCGTCAGCACATCGACCTGATCGCCATGATCGCCGGCTTGCACGAACGTCTTGCCGGCAAAACGGCCGTTGTTCAGTTCGAGCGTGCTCGACTTGCTCGGATGCAGATTGAGCTTCGCTTCTTCAAAGGCATCGAAGTAAATCTTCGGCGACTGGCCGTTGACATAAACAGAGTTGAGTTGATCGGTACTGACTTGTTCCGCCGTCAGAACGTAACCCGACTGCACTGTCAGAGGGACGGGAGCGGCGGTGACCAAGCTCACGCCGATTAAGTCCAAATGAGCCACGTTATCTTTGATGATCTCGCGGCTTTGCGTGGCAAAGGCCAGTTGTTTTCCGGAACTGTTGGTGATGCTGGCAATTGAATACAGCCGGTCGATATCCGTGACTTTCACCTTGCCGGGGAAGAGCACATTCAGCGCGTTTTCAATCGTTTGATAGTCGGCATTGAAGTTCAGCGGAGTCGTCGTGTGACCATTCACCGTCAAGGTAAACGACATACCGCTCGTCAACAGCGGATTGAGCAGCGACTGCACTTCGTTCACACCCGGATCCTCTTCTGGGTCCGTGCCCGGAAGGCTGCCGTGAGTGATCGTGCTGGCCGTGCTCGTCCCACCGGATTTCGTCAGAATGATGTCGCTGACATTGCCCAGACTGGAATCAAAATGAATGACCCAGGTGCCGGTTCGGCTGGGGTCCGGATGCGGTGACGTGACATAGTTCGCCGTGTAACCGGTTCCCTTCAGGAATTCATCAAGCTGCATGCGTGCGGTGATGAGGTTGCCGCTGTCGTTAGGCGCTTCCTGGAAGACGGCGTATGGGACATCTTGAGCAACGGTCACGGTCGCGGTCGCGGAACCGGTCAACGCTTTCAAGCGGTTGATCAAACCGTTGCCAACAAGGTCTCCGTTGGCATCAAATTGGTCTTGGTCGTAATACCGATCGGTGAAGCCAATGAGGTTCACCAGATAGTCGTTCACCATTCCCTTGATGCGATTTTGAGAAGCGGACGACAGCGACGAAAGTTGGGCGATCAGGTCGGTTCGTGTGCCCGTCGAACTCACCGGATAGATGATTCGCGCGGCGTTCGTCGTGATCTTCTTTTTGTCGAGGTCCCGTTCCGCAAAGACCAAGTTCGCCGGAGCCAAATTGCCGGGCGTGGTCAGATTGTTGAAGACGATGGTGTCGATCAAGCCTTGCGGATCACTTACCACCACGGGATTGAAGATGCCCGCAAGCGCCTCGGCCGCCGCCACGGTTCGGCTGCGAGTATGGGCCGGTTCCACGACTTCGTAGGCCACCACGCGATTGGTGGTCCGAGTGAGTCCGATGGACTGCCCCAAGGCGACAGCAGCGCTTCCCGCACCCAAGTAACCATTCACCGAGGCAAAGTCCGTTCGCTTGCGGGTCGGAAAGTTCAAATCGAACGTCAGTTGCTGACCGCCAAATGTGACGGTGTCACTGCCGGTTCCCGTATTGATGACCAAATCCGCCACTTCACCTAAATCAACGCCGTACACAAACACACGGTCGTCGCCCGCGCCGGTGATTAGCTGAATCCGTTCGATGTTCAGCAGTTCTTCCAGCTTGACGCCGGCACCAAAGATTCGCTGCACAGGCTTGCCGCCGACAAGTTCCGTAAAGACGTAGAACGTGTCGCTCAGCACCGTGCCGACGATCGCGACCGAATCAAAGCCCGCGCCGCCATCGATCTTGATGTTGGCATTTTCCACATAGACCAAAGCGTCCACATCGACTTGGCGAGTGTCGTTGTCACCCTTTTGACTGTCCTCGCTTCCTTCGCCTGAGACACCACTGACCGTTGCCGTGTGATTGTCCAGTTCCACCAGTTCTTCGTCGTCAGTCAGAGTGAGCAGCGCTTTGACGAAGAACGTGTCGTCACCATTGTCGCCGAACAGGCCGATGTCCGCCGTGTTGTGATTGACTTCAAAATAGTCATCGTCATCGCCGCCGTAGAAATTCATTGGGAACGACGCGCCGTGAGTGATCGATTTCACGATCTCAATCACCTGGCCTTCGACGGAGACTTCTTCGGTTTCGAGGACGGACCCGATATAGAACTGGTCATCCCCCGCGTTACCGAAGACATCAACCTCCTGGGCGGTGTCGTCGCTGATGATTTTGTCCGCTCCGGCTCCGGCGAAGACGGTCACCTTTTCGATGGTCGTGTAATTCAGCACTTGGAAATTCGTATTACTCAAAAGACCGGACGTGTTGATCTGCATCAGCGCGTCGGTGTCGTCGAGATCGGCCTTCTGATAGGCATCCGCGTTTCCGTCGAAATGGGAAATGAGCAGGCCGTCGCCATGGTTGCCATAATCCAGCCAACGGTCTTGGTTGAATTCGCGATCCGGATCCAAAGTGTGATCATAGACCGTGTCCAGTTGGATCAAGTCGTTTTCGCTGCTGCCGTTGTAGGTCAGCCGATCAATGCCATCGCCTCCACCATCGTCACGGAGCGTGACATAGCTGGCCCCCGTGATCGTTCTCGACACGTTGACGGTGTAATTGTCCCCAGCAGCTCCGCCATTCAGCGTGAGCCTGGCGTTGAGGCCCATTTGGTCGTCGATGCCGTCAAACAGCGTGATGGTGTCACTGTCATCTTCGGTTCGGATATCGACGATTCCAAAGAAACGATCAATCTTGACGTCATCTCGCCCAGCGCCAGTCATCACATGCGTCGCACCGGCAATGGAACCGTCCAAAGTAAAGTGATCGACGCCGGAACCCAGCGTCAGAGTCACGTCCTCGAAGGTCACATAATCAATGCGCCCGGTCATGCCGAATCCGGTGAGCCGTGAATCCGACAGTGTCCCCGTCTGCTCCGCGGTGGCCGCGCTGTTGTCGATGATCAGGGTGTCCGACTCCGTTCCCGCATCCACGGTCAGCACACCCTGGATACCGGTGAGCGGATGGGTCTCGTCACCCACGGTGACCTCATCTTGACCAGTCCCCGTGACGATGTGCGTCGCACCAGCAACGCTCTTAATTCGGAAGTCGTCGGCATTGTCTCCTAAATCGCCAGTGATATCGGTGGTCCCGGTATGCGTGCTATCAACGGTAAAGAGATGCCGGCCGGTGCCGAGGGTCAGATTCAAATCTTCGGTTGTGTCATAGATCACAATCCCACCCATATCCAACCCACTAAGCTGGTTGGTTGAGAGCCTTCCTGCCGCCGCATCGGATGTGTTGAGGGCGTTGGATGTGGACCCGGTATTATCGGCATTGATCGTGTCCGTGCCGTCATCACCGTGAATGGTCAGGTTCGATTTGATGTCGCGCAACGTATGACTGGTGTTGCCAACATTGACCGTATCGTTGTTCGCTCCGCCGTTCACGACGGCAGAGCCTGAAAGTGACCGAACATCGACAATGTCGTTGCCGCCATTCGCATTCACAACGACTTCAGAAGTTGCCTCGCTCAAGCTATCCAAGATGTTGACTTGGTCGGCTTGGTTACCCAGGTTCAGAATCAGATGTTCCACGTCGTCGTATCCGACATGAATCTGCGGTGCCGTTTCTCCGCCCATTCCGGCCACCGAGATGACGTAACGGGATTCGCTTTTCGCGACTTTTTGGATGACCGAACTCCGGCTGACCGCTTTCTCTACCTGTACGCTGCCGTTGAATGGGGTGTCCGCATTCGTGATCGTCACTTGCCCTTCGACAGCCGTTGCCGAATAGCCATCCAGTAAGTCGATTTGATTGGCGAGTTCCTGTGCGATCGCTTGCAGTGACTTCTGATTGATCACGGTCAAGCTGGCGAGAGTTGCCGCGGCCGCATCCCGAATGGTCCAAACCGCGCCCTCCTGGATGTTGCCGGAGCCGGCACTCAACGTGATCGCTCTGGTGGCATCGCCCGGATTGCCGCTCACGCTTCCCGCCGATACCGCACCGCTGTTGGTTTCGAATGTGGACGACATGGTTGACATCGGCAGTGGATCAACCACGCCCGAAATCAGGTAACTCTCGTCGAAGCTGATCAGCTCGGAGATCAGGCTGCCGGTATCGACAAACGTCGCTCCGGCCTGGCCGGCGCGAGTGACTTTCAGCACTTGGATGGCGAACTTGCTGAGTTCCTTCAGGACCGCGAACTGCCCGTTGATTTGACCCTTCAATCGTTCGTAGGTCGCTCTCGCGTTGCCGATCTTCTCAGTGGCGGCGGCTTGAGTCGCTTCGTAGTTGTCTTGCTTGGCATCGAGCCGATTCTGCTGGAGGTCCGCAGCATTGGTAAAACCAGCGGCTTGATTCACTTTCTGCGTCAGTGAGCTCACCAAAGCAACCAGGTTCGTGTAACGCGCATCCTTCGTGTAATCCAACTGAATTGTCTGCGAGAACCACCAGTAAGAAATGGTGACCGTATAGTCACGAATCAGTACGGGAATTAACGCCGCCAGATCCTGATTGGCTTTGGTCAGAGCATCGTTAAAGAGGTTGTATTCAATCCGATTAATCGCCACCGGCTGCGCGATATCGTTGCCGTCTTGCGCCAGCGATCCCGCTTGGGCACCGGATCGAGATTCCGCCAGGAGACTCGACAAGTATTCCGGATTCTCGGTCAGGAAGTTCGTGATATCTGATTGAGCATTCAAGAAGTTCGTTCGGAACCCATCGAAATTGAACGTGTCACTCAACGCACTGACAAACGCGGCAAATTGATTCGCGACCCGCTCAAAACGATGAACGTGAGCCACAGGGGTAACGAGACTGGTCGGCTGCATCACGTTGCCAAGATAACGGGCATTGAACAGCGTGAAGTCGTCAATCACCTTCGATGCCTGCTGGTAAGCGGCCCGCACGTTGGTGTAGTTCGTTGACGTAAACTCGATCGACAAGGTATTGAACGAGGTGCTAATTTTCTTAAGGGCGACTTGGTCAAAATTGGCCGCAGCGATTTTTTGACTGAGCGTGGCGACCTCGCCGACCAAGTCCACTAATCCATTACCAATGGCCGTGACGAGCGCCCCATAGACCGGAGCTTTGATGAACCGGGCCTCGGCTTCGACCCCTGAGTCCACTCCTTGGTTCACGGACGGATTGAGGAGTTGAATGAGCGCGTTCGCGCTATTCTTGATCGAATTCAAACTGGTCGCCGTAAAGTTATGGCCCGTGAGAGCCGCCTGCACCGATGTTGCCAGCGAGGAAATCTGCGTCTGGTAAGCGGATTTGAAAGACCCGTTGAGGGTGGCGACTCTCTGTGTTGTGGAAGACTGAAGGATCGTGAATTCCGGAAGGACTTCAATTCGGACACTGCTGACCGAGTTGATCACAGGCACTGTGGAATCGGTGAGGGACTTCAACGCGGTTGTGAGATCGGTCGCTGAGCCAAACCCTCGGACGGCCACATCACCTTTGTACTGATTGAACAGCGTATTCAGTTGGGCTGGCGACAAACCACGTTCGGTCATTAACAGCGCTTTGTAAACCGAAGCCGAACCGATGTAGTTCTTGACCGCATCGTCATACAGTTTCGCGAGTCCCAAAACATTGTTCTTCTTGGCGGCCGTGTTGACGTTCGTGGTCTTCAGATTGAGCCACATGTACTCGTCGCTGTCGAGATTACCGCCGCCGAGTTCTCTTTGCCGACTGGGCGCGTTGAGCGCGCTCGAGACCAAATCGTAGAGGCTCCCTTTGAGCAAGTTTTCGATGTGGCTTAGGTATTGTTGAGAATAGGACGTGCTGCTGACGCCTGAGGAATATCCATACTCCGAGAACTTTCCATTGGGATCCTGGAAGAACGCCCGGATTTCATTCAGTCCCGCTTGCAGTCCGAAATCTCTCGAAACGTCCGCGCTCGTCTCCGAGTCAAACACGGTGTAATAGCCGAAGTTTGACGAAAATGGGTTGAGCTCAGGGTCGTAGTCTTCGTATCGGAGATAAGTCCCGACTCCATTCTCTTCCAGCAGTTGGAGGATCTTGTCGGTGAGAAACTTCTTGCTGCCACTCCCTTCAGCGCCGTCGGGGCCGTCTTCGTAGTAACGGGCACGTACATACAGCTTGATTTGGTTTTGCAGCAATTGCCGATCGGTTTCTTGCAACAGATCAACAGCATCGTCGATGGAGGTGTTGAGCACGCTCGTCAGCCCTGAGACCGACTGGTTGAGCTTCGTCAGCAAGTTGGTCGCCGCGTAGTCTCGGTACGCGGTCAAGTCCGCCGCATTCACATCCATGGCCGGCTGGCCATACGGCACGGCGGCCGCTGACAGCAATGTGGCGAGTTGAGCGTTCTCTGCCGAAGTAATTCCCTTGAGGCCCAGTGCATCCGTGATCCGACTGAGTTGCTCGAAACCAGTCGTATGCGTCAGCACTTTCTTGTCGATCTCTACGTCACGGCTGACCGTGCTGGAGGATTCGTCGATTTCAATTTGGTCGTCGCCCGCTTCGCCAAACAGGAACAAGCTGCCGTCGATCTGATTCAGCAATCCCGCCGAACCGATGATGATCTCGTCGTCTCCGCCGCCGGCATGGACCACGACTTCGCCGTTGACTCGCTGAATGAAAATCGTGTCCGCGAAATCACTTCCCTGGATGTCGAGTCGGTCGGCCTGAAGATCGTTGTAGTCAAGATACAACTCGGACCCGGTTGTGCCGCCAGCGAAACTCAAACCGGCGGATTCCATCTGATTGAAGAAGAGGAAGGAACTGCCGCCCCGTTCCAGCAGCGTGCCCATGTCTTCCGTCCGCACCAGCTCGATCGGGCTGCTCTCGTTCGGTCTCAAGACCAAGACGCCAGCCGACAAAGTGGCCTGCAACGGCGCGATGGTCTTGAAGGCAACTCCGGTCAGATCTTTGACGGTCCGCGTCGTGTTACCATCGAAGATGAGAATCTCGCTATGCAAAGCATCAAAGGCGACCTGAGCGCCATTCTTGGTGATGCTTCTCAATTCATACAGCTTCTCTCCCTTGGCCGCGCGTGAGGGGTCTGGATGAGGTGTCTCCGTGAAATTGACAACCAGTCCAAATTCGGCGGCGAAGGACAACAACTGTTCTCTCGCCGTACGGACGACACCATTTTGCAACGTCGTCTGGAAAGTCTTGTAAGTGACGCCAGCCGGCACGATCACTTGTTGAGTGTTCATGCCAGAAAGACCGGCAAGCTGCGACAAGAGACCATTCTGGAAATAGCGATCTTCAAACCGGATGTAATCCGTCACCACTCCGGTCAAGAGTTCACGAGCTTCCGCGCCAGCGGCACCGCTAGCGTTTAACAAAATGGCTGTCAGGTCCGAGGCTTGGTTTGCTGCGAGGCTGTGCAAGGCCATCTTCGAAGCATCAAAGGCGACGTTCTTCTTCTGCAATGTTTTGTCGGTGAAATAGAACGCTGGCCGACTGTTGCCCTGCACCAAGTTGAAGAGAATTTCGTCACGCAGCCCATCTCCGCCTTCCAGAATGACCGGGGATTTGAAAGCGGAGATGTTGTAAGACTCCGGCATCGTGATCTGCGTCGCATGGGCGGGAGTCTCGACCACGAACGGCACGACTCGCGTGAGGTCTCGCACTCTGTAGAAGGGAAGACCATCGACCTCACCCACTCGGATGTATTTGCCAAGGCTGTCCTTTTGAACGTCGTAACCTTCGACAGTGGAAAAGAACTGGTCGGAACTCTTGGGGAATTGTTGGACGATGACTTGTTCCGGTCCTCCGACCAGGATGGTGTCGCTGCCTGAACCTCCCTTGATGATGAGGTCGCCGATCGTCCCCATGTCGGAACCGTAGAGATAGATCGTGTCGTCTCCACCGCCGGCGAGCAGTTGAAGGCGTTCGATATTCAGTAGCCTCTGTAGTTTGACGCCCGCGCCGTAGATGCGCTGAACCGTTTGGCCAGTGGATGGGTCCGTTTCCGCATAAACGTAGAACGTGTCGCTGAGCACGGTACCAACGACACTGACCGCGTCGAACCCAGCGCCGCCATCGATGTTGATGTTGGCATTCTCCACATACACGAGAGTGTCGATATCCACCTCGCGCGTGTCGTTGGATGTATCGGTTCCCTCACCCTTGCCGCTGTCTTCCCCGAAGGTGCCGCTGAGGTTAGTTGTTTGGGAATCTAAGTCCTCCAATTGACCATCTTCATTAACAGTCAGAAGTGCCTTCACCAAGAACGTATCATCGCCATTGTCGCCGAAGAGATTGATCTCGGCCTGGTTGTGATTGACCTCGAAATAGTCGTCGCCATTTCCACCGTAATAACTCGTGCCGTTGAAGGCCGCACCCTGGGTGATCTGTTTGACGATGGTCACGATCTGGCCTTCGACCAACACGTCTTCCGTCTCAAGGACTGAGCCGATGTAGAACTGGTCGTCTCCCGCATCCCCGAACACGTCGATCTTGGCCGAGGTGCTGTCGGAGATGAACTTGTCGTTGCCCTCGCCACCAAACACGGTGACTTGCTCCACCGTCGAGTAGTTCACCACCTGGAAGTTTTCACCCGCGCTCAGCGATGACTCTCCGACCCGCATCAAGGCGTCTTCGTCATTCACGTCCTTGGTGTCATAACCCGCGATCATCGAATTGAAGTGTCCGATGATCAGCCCGTCGCCATGATCACCGAAGGCGAGCCAGCGGTCGGCAGTGAACTCTTCATCTTGATCGGTATCGTAAACCGTATCGAGCTGAATGGTGTCGTTGCTCGTGCTGCCCTTGAAGGTCAAGGTATCGATGCCACTCGCTCCGGTATCGTGGATATTAAAGAACTGTTGTCCCTCGACGTTGGTGGGCATTTCCAGAACGTATGTGTCGCCCCCTTTGTAGCCGTCAAGCAGACCACTGTCGGACCAGCCGGTGATCTCAAAACGGTTGGCTCCATCCAGACCATACAGCTCAACATCCTCGAAGATATCCTCGAACGACTCCTCTTCGTTGCCAAACTGGTTGTGCAGCAAACGGTCGTCGATGGCGAGCGAAGTGTTCGACAGCAAGAAATCGGCGTCGCGGGTTTCGATCAACGTGTCATGATCGTCAGCAAGATTCGGATCGGCTCCGACATCGGTCGTTTCAAAGAACTGATCCTCGCCCGCGCCGCCAGTGATCTTGTCCGAACCAGCGCCGCCGATGATCACATCGGAGAGAGCGGCGAGATTTGAACCGACAATCGTGTCTTTGTCGGCTCCACCATCGAGAACCAACTCACTGACGACCGCGTTGGTCACGTCCTCGGCGTTGATCCGATCCTCCCCTCCCAATGAGTTGAGCCGGACGTAATCTCCGCTTCTGGTTAAGGCGGCCCGCTCTAGATCGAAGACATCCACCGTGACGAAGCTCAAGGCCCGGCCAGTCGAATCGTTCTGACCCGACAACTGTTCAAATCGGAGAGATGTTTGCGCCGTTCCTTCGATGCTCAGAGCCGAGATTGTACTGACACGGAAGTCGTCCGCAGTCGTCGCCCCTTCAATCACGATTCGGTCATCCGCTTGATCCGGCCCGTTGCTGAAGACCTGGAAGGCATCCATGCCGGGCGTTGAGCCGACAGTGACACCCGTGCTTGAGCCGGTGGCATTCAGGCTGATGACATCGGATGGGGCATTCAGCCCCGTGATGCGAAAGACTTGTGCGGTTTCATCAAAGGTGACTTGGGGGGAGGGATTGGAGAGTGTTGCCAATCCGTTTTGGATGGAGGCTGCGGTTGCGGCATTTGTCGTCCCAATGGTCATGATCCCGGACAACATTCCGGCCGAACCGAATTGCAGACGGAACTGTTGGCCGGTTGTTCCTTGGACCGCGACATTCCGCGTCGTGGTCAGTGTGCCCGTGATATTTGATCCCAGGTCCGTTGTGTCCACCTGCAAGCCTTTGACGAAGGCACTCAACCCGGAGACTTCGTAAGCCTGTTGAGTCACGTTGTATCTGACCGTGGCTCCTTCGCCGCCGGCCAACGCATGGAGCGCGGTCTCGATGTTGGTGGCCGTCAACGCCGTATCCACTCCGTTGCTGGTGGTGTGCGCCAACATTCCTGAGTAAGCGTCTTCCAACAGCAACCGGTTGAGATAGACCAAGCTCCCACCCTGCGGATTCTCGGAAAGCAAAGCCGCTGTTTCGGGACGGAGCGTGATGCCCGTAAACCGGGTTTGTTCATAGATCATGCTGCCCACGAGGACGTCGTTGTTGAAACCACTAACCAAAGCTGTCTTCAGTTGCGTTTGGGTCGAAGACGAGTTGAGCAAGACATCCTGTGTCGCTTTCGAGAATTGATCCCAGACCAAATTCGAGACCGGATCAGTCCGCTCTTTGAGCTTCGTGACCAGACCAGAAACATTGGTGAAATCGGCCGCGACAAACTTCGAGGAATTGCCCGACTCATCGACCGCATGCAGGATCGGCTCGGTCGTTTTGTTGCCGTCCACTCCGAAGCGCAATCGGAATTCCTGAGCACCAGCACCGGTGAGCCTGAGGAACTGCGTGGTGGTCGATGAAGTCAGACTGACGGGATTGCCAGCGACAGCCGGAACCGACTGCAAAGCATTCACCGATGAAGTGAACCCTGTGATCCGATAGAACCCCGGAACAGTCTCGGTCGCAGCGACAAACTGAACTTGAAGAGCGTTGATTCCCGTGAGCGAGCGAAGTTCTGTCTGAATCGCGGTGCTCGTTGCCGCCGTATCGAGCACACCGTTCAGCCCCACGGCCGTAATGGTTTCGGTCAGAGTGCCGCCATCGCCAAACTTCAACTTGAAGGTCTGCCCCGGAGCCAGGTCGAGGGTCGCTTCCTGAACAAAACTCGGAGACGGGTCTTGGAGAAGTGGAGCCGATCCCAGACCGGTGACTCGGTAAGAGTTCGCATCGGGATCGTAGGTGACTTCGGCTTGGCTCCCTCCGGTCAACGTACGCAAAGCCGTTTGCACCGAAGCCGCGACCGCAAATCCGTCGATGCCGCCGGACTCATCAGCCACCAACGTGACCAAGTCTGTGGAAGCGCTTCCGCCGATCTGGAGCTGGATCGTATCGCCGACTTCTCCGTTGAGAACCAGTTCTTGAACTCGCGCGGAGCTGATCACGGCCACTTCAAACGCGGACAGACTCACGTCGCCGCCCGAACTGGCAAGCTGCAGAAGTTCCTGAACGGCAGTGAAACCGCTGACGCGATAGCTCTCCGTATCGGAGTGATACTCAACATCGAGATCCTGGTTGCCCGTGAGATCGCGTAGCGCCGTTTGAATGGCGGCAGCGGTCGCGGATGTGTCGGCCGAGAGCACGATGTTGGCGGAGGCCGTTCCGTCTTCTCCAAACTTCAGTTGGAACGATGCCCCGACATCTCCGGTAATCTTCAACCCTTGCGTAAAGCGATCCGTGGACATGGAGCCAGTCGCTACGAGCAGGCTTTCTGCTCCGTTCACACCAGTCACCCGGTACGTTTCCGTGTCGGCGTGATATGTGACGGAGACATTGCCAAAGCCGGTGAGCTTCCGCAGTTCTGTCTGAATCGCATCGGCCGTCGCCGAGTTGTCGATGCCGCCGCTCCCGTCGTCGGCCAAGAAAATCTCGGCGGTTGGTGTTCCCGACGACCCGAATTGCAGCCGGAATACGTCGCCTGCATTGCCGGTCACCGTGAGGTCTTGGCCGAACGATGACTGAGCCAACAGCAGCGGTGCGGCTTGGGCGGGGAGGTCGGAAACTTTATAGGTCTTGGTGACTTCATCGAACGTGACTTCGGGTTGACCAAGGCTGGGCACCACCAGCCGCAAAGCGTCTGTGATCGCCGCCGCCGTCAAAATGCCGCTCACATCAATGACAATGGGAGCCGTGGCCGAACCGTTCGGACCAACCTGTAGCCGGAACGACTGACCTGGAATTCCGGGGATGACCAACTCTTGCACGACGCGAGTGATGGCCGCAGTGTTCAACACGGCCAACTGCGTGCCGTCCGCCACTTGGCCCAGACCGGAGACCTTGTAGCCCAAGTCGGCGAAGTAATTGACGGTGATGTCCTGATTCCCCAACAACGCGCGCAGCGCGTCCGCGATATTGCTGGCGGTTGAGATATGGTCCACCTTCTGCCGGCCGGTCGCGGAATCCAAATCCGGCTCATCATCAGCGGTCAGCGCTCCCGCGATTTCGATGGGTGCAGTGACGCCGCCGTACGATCCGAATTGCAAGCGGAATGTGTCTCCAGCTTCACCGGTCAGAATCAATTCCTGACCCACGGCCTCGCCGTTTTTGTCACGAGCGAACCGTGTCTCGGAAACCAGCCCACGAGCCTGCCCACTGTTGACTCGCACGCTGTCGGTTGCCGTTGTCTGAAGGTCGCTGATGCCGATGTCGTCGGCCCCGCGACCCGTGTCCAACAGGATGGTTTCGGTTTCACCGAACGTGAATGACAAGGCTGCGGTCGTTCCGTGAGTCCAGTTGATTCCCAACTGCTTGGCCCCACCCGTATCGGTGGTGCTCAGTGTTTGCAGCCGGACTGTGTCCACCAACTCATCATCAAACACATACCGTTCTGCCGCTGGCAGAGTCGATTGATCTTTGACTTGGAATGCCTCGGGATTGATGACGTATGCGCGGAACGAGAACTGATCATCGCCCGTGCCGCCGCTGAACGTGTCCTGGCCATCACCCAATTGCCACACGGCGGAATCGTCGTCGGCCCCGCCTTGCACCGAATCGTCACCCAAACCGGCATTGATCTCATCGTCGCCGGCATCACCTTCGATTTGATCCGCACCCGCGCCAGCCGAGATCTTGTCATTCCCTTCGCCACCGTGGAGTTCATCGACTCCGAGACCGGCCAGGATCACGTCGTCACCGTCGTCACCAAAGACGACGTTCGTCCCCGCACCAACGTCGATGATGTCAGCCCCAGCACCGCCGTGGACTTCATCATTTCCGATGGTCTCAGCGACTTTGGGGTCGTCTCCGAACAACAAATCTTCACCCGCACCGCCATGAATGGTGTCGTTGCCGACTCCGCCGGTGATCTTGTTCGGAAGCTTCAATTCGTCAGCCGGCAAATTGGCCGAGCTGGGCGCGAAGCCATACAGCAGATCGTCGCCGCCGTATCCCACGATCAGATTGGAACCGCTGCCGCCCCAAATCTCATCGGCGTAGGCGCTGCCGATGAAGTTGTCGTCACCTTCATCACCTTTCAGCAGAATGATGGGAGCATGATTCGGCAGAGCCATCACACCTTCGCTATCACCCCCCAAGCTGAACGTGTCGTTTCCACTGCCACCTGCCAGAGTGATCTCGTCCAGCCGATCGACAACCCGGACATCAACGATAATTTTGTCGCTGCCCTCTGTGCCTGTCGCGATGAGCGACTTCACTTCGTCGGCCGTGTAGATCTCAACGATGCCGCGCGACTTCACGACGATAAAACCATTCGCGCATTCGAGACTTGTAATGTCGCGACCGTTCTGGTCCTTCTTGAGGAGTGTGTTCTCTCCAGTTCCTTCGATCTCGTCGCTTTCCGTCGCTGACTTAAAGGCATACTTGTAGAGTTCTTTTCGTTGCTCGTCGGTGAGTTTTCCGTCCGTGGGTTCGAGATATTCCACTTCGTATTCCAGGACGTTTTCAGAGCCTGCTCCCGAATAACGCAACGTCAGAGTTTTGTCGGCTTGATTGAACTCGGCGATGTCCGGAATTCCTGGTTCGGGACAGTTATGGTCGAACTGAGCCAGGAGGACATCGACGAAGCGCTCCCGCACATCAAAGATCGTGATCGGGCCAACGCTGATCTTGAGGAACGCTTCCAGGAACGCTTTCAATTCGCCGTGAATGTCGAACAGACACAGGGGATCTTCGGAGAGACGCTGTGCGATTTCGTCTAGCCGGACTTTCCCATCGCCATTCGGTTTGCCGATCGCCGGTAGGTCATTCCAGTCGAATTGAATGCTCAGGCCGATACCGCCGACAACTCCAGCCTCAATTAGACCGCCGATGCCCAATGACGCACCTGCGGACAGCTCCGCAAGCATGGTGAGTTCGGGCCGCTCTTGGCCGTTACTGTCCCAGTCCCCAAAGTAGAAGCCTTCGAAGACCTTGCCGATTTCAGCGGGATCAGGAACTTGGCTGAAATCGGTCCCGACCCATTCCATAATCCCCGTGGTGTCAAACCCGAAACTCAATTGCGTGCTGACTCCGATGCGTCCACCGATCACGGCATTCAGTCCGGGGAACACTGAGAAGCCTTGTTGATATCGAAAGTCCAGCGCCAGTTTGGGCAGCGTGTATTCAAACAAATCCACCGGCTTGCCGGTGATGAAGCCCAGAGCGGTCTTGGGATCGTCGAGGATCGGCAGTCTGATCGCACCTTTGTCCTTGCCGAGTTTGTTGGTGACCGCGTTCTGGCTGGCACTCGCTGGCTTGCTCGGATTCGCGTTCGTGGGTGGCTGCGTGGGCAGGGCCGTATTGGGAACCGGTGCCGTCGCACTGCTGAGCATGGGGCCGCCGATGGTGAACGTGCCGAAATTGAGTGCGGCACCGCTGGGGTCGTCTAAAACATTCTCGACCAAGGTGACGAAGTCGGAGAATTCTTTGATCGCGGCGATCGCCTTCTCAGCCAGCGCGAAGTCCTTCGGTTTCATGACCAATCGGCCCAAATCGAGCAATCTCAACTGAGCGATCCCCAAGTCGATGGGCGTGGTGAGGAAGTCGAGAATCTCGCGAATTTCACTGTCTTTGCCGATGAACGGCGCGATGCTTTGGACGATCGGACCCAAGAAGCCACCCAAGACACTGCCAAGATCAACGGTGACGTTCTCCAGCACGATGACTGCGTCGGCACCAAAGTCGAACTTGTTGCCACCAGCCGTTGAAAGGGTGACGTCGGCCAGCGTCTGGTCGTAGTGAATGGTGGCCGTGAACTCGGGCAGTGTGATGTCGCTGTTTCCCAGGTCCGCTTTTAACGAGGCGCTGAAATCTACGTTGGCATCGGCGGTCAGCCGGGCGACCACTTCCAACTTCTCAAACTTCGCGGTGGCTCTGGGATTGAAGAGGCTCCACTTACCATCACCCCCCGCATCGCGCAGATCAACACTGAATTGGCCAAACAGGCCGCTTTCTCCATCCGTGTCCGCCAGGGATTTCAGATCGGCCTTCAGGAATCCGAGCTGCGCTCCAAGTTCGCTGTTATCCGCGATCGACACTGACAAATTCAGCACCAATTCTTCGCCGCTCTTGGTGACACCTGAAGTATCGACATACAGGCCGGCACTTGCGCTAAAACCAAAACCCAGGCCGAACTGATAATTCATGCTCAGGTTGATTGTGCTGTTGCTCTGCAGCGCGAATCCCGGAAACGCGGCTGCGAAATTCAACGGGACTGCTAAGTCCGTGAACACATCACCGGCCAGCAGCAGATTGAAACTGATGCCGTCCTCGTTCAGAGCCAGTTGAATGTCGTCGGCACTAAACGGCTTGCGATAGAGAATGTTCCCCTCGATGTCGAATTGTTCTGTTCCCGTATTTGGATCCATCGCAATCTGGACGTGTTCACCGACCGTCATCACCACCCGCTTGGCCGAATCGTTGGGATCGGGGGTGAACACCTCCAGGCCAGTCGCCGGATTGAAGTAGCGCGGCACATCGTCGGTTTTGTCGTCGGGCGTGCCGTTATCGAACATCAACGCCGTTCCACCCACGGTGGCTGGCACACTCAGCAAGCTGCCAAGGTGATTAAAAATCTCCACTCGCAAACGATCAATGATGGTTTCGGAAATCTTCCGATTGTTGTCGATTGCTTCCTGTAGGAATCCGCCCAGCGTGTCTGGGTAGCCGGAAGGACCAGTCGGCGGTGTTTCGGTGTTCCAGTATTTGCCGCTGGCGTTCTTCGTCCCTAACAACCGTTCGCGCAGGTCATCAACAAACTGATCCGAATCTTTCAGAGCATCACCGAGCATCGGCAGATTCAGCGTTGCGATATTGGCCGCGATCTCCTTGCCGATGTCTCCAAACATCCCCTCCAAACCATCCAGCACGAGCTGCGGATCATTGAGCAACGCAAAGAGACTCGACAGGCTGCTGAGATCAAATTTCGGAGCGGCGAAATTCAGATCGAAATCGTTCTCGCCTCGGAACGTACCATCGAAATGCAACACGTTGTCGGCAATGCCGTCCCCATTGCCATCCGCAGCGGAGCCACCAAACGGGACGCTCTCAGAAGGAAAGAACAACGGCAGATCGGCGTTGACGCTGCCGAGCAGATCGACGTTCCAGGGAGCGCGGCTGGCCACTAATTCGCTCGCGGAGTACTGATGGTCGGTGCCGTCTTCCACCAGAGAAATCGTCCCCTGGAGGTCGGCGAAGATCATCGCATCCACAACGCTCAGCGAAAGAATCTCTTTCCCGCCGACGATAAATGCGCCCTTGATGTCGATCGGCTCTAATGTCTGGATCTGCAAGTTATTGAAGGTCACGAAGCTGTCGTCGTAGATCACGAAGTCCGGATCACCCAATTGGCTGAAGTCGAACGTGAAGTTGAGATTGAAGGCGATGTCCGCATCGACATGCACTTTCCCATCGCTGGTCAGATTCAAGCCGAACGCGTCGTTGCTCAAGATGGGGCCGAGTCCGGGAACATCATCCAGATCGAAATTCAGATCCAAATCTCCGACGAACGCCTTGGCCATGTTGACGCGCAGGTCGAGCACGGAATCCTTGTACTCCAGTTCGACTGTCTTGACGGCGTCGTAGTGGGCGAGCCGATCGCGATTCACTTGGGCGGCTGCGAAGGCGGTTGTGTCGTTGGCATCGAACAGTTTCCGGGCGATTTGCCCGTCAGTCGCCGTCTCGTCGAGCTGCACGTCTTGCAAATGTGCCAGAGCTTCGTTGGCTCCAGTAATTGCGGCCTTCGCGATCGAAACGGTCAGCACCGAGTTGTCAGTACCGAAGTTCAACTGAAAAGTGTCATCCAGAGAAATCGACTGCCGGTAGTGACTCGATTCGGTGCTCAAGGCTTCGATGGTGATACCGGCCGTCGTGCTCGACAACCCGGTCACGGCGAGCGAGGAAAAGTCCGCCGTGGTGAATTCCACTTCGTATTCGCTTCCCTCGGTCACTACGGTCACGTTCACCGTCGCGATGCTGCCGAGCGATTCGAGCGTCTTTTTCAACGCCCCGGCAATATCCTCCGTCGCAATCGCCAATGTCTTGAGTGATTCATCGGGCTGCTTCTCATGTTCATAACTCAGCCCAAAACTTGTCAGAGTTGGGTTAGTCACGTTGATCGTCTGCTTGTAAGTTCTGCTGACGAGCGATTGTGCCTGAACACGGACGTTGCTGTTCGTCGTCGTGATCGGCGAGGGAACGGTTTCTCCGGCAGCGGTGTAATTCACGATCCACGGGTTCGTCGCCGTTCCGTCACCACTGGCGACGACCGCCGTCGTCCCGAAAGCCGTGGCCAAGTCACTTAGCGTGGCCGTCGTATCGATGTTCAGATTCGCCGTCCCAAACGACAGATCGAATTGGTCGTCCAGAAACAGCGTTTGCCGGAATTGGTATTCAGCTCCACCCGCGTTGGCGGTCTGCGGTCCAAGATGCAGGTTCGTTCCCGACGCGGCCAGCGCACTCAGAGTCGCACCCATCACCAACGAGTATTCGATGACCCACGGATCGGCCTGTGTCCCCTGCCCAGACGTCACTTCGGCCTTCTCAATATCCGCCAGAGCCTCAAGCTGTCCCTTGATCGTGTCGGCGGTGTAGTCCGCCAACAGATCGCGGTCGTTGTAGTACGGTTGCAGGGCTTCCGTTCCGACGACGACAGTGGCCACAGTCAAGTCGGTGGAACCAGCCGACAGTCCGTTGTCTAGCAGCAACTTGGCCGCCGCGACCAAACTCGGATTGTTTTGAACGATCGCCAGGGCCTCCTCGGCGGCGGCGATCTCGTCAGTTCGGTCGAGCAACTGATCAATCGTTGCCTCATCCGAACTGGACGGAATCCCCAGACGGATCAATCCGATTCGGGCAATCTGGACATCGGCGGGGACGTTCGTTTCGTCAATCATCCCTGCGTTGACGATGATGTCCCGATACCCCTTCGCCTGGGTTTTCAACGCGGAGGTGTCGTAGAGCGCGTTGATGTCCACCACCGTGGACGTCTCGCTCAGGCCGAGTGACGCCAGCAGCGCCCAGGCATCCTTGAAACTGGTGTCCGCTTTCACGAGGTCACGAGCCGCGATGAGTTCATCAAAGGTCGTGGTCAGATCGGTGGATTGATCGATCAATTCCGTCGCGATCTCCAGGTCTGTCGAACTGGCGTTGAGTCCCGGATCAAGCGTCTGCAGATGACTCTCGGCGAACGCGACGTCTCGGTCGAACTTCAGCGCGGCAAACGCCGCCGCGTGATATTTCTCGGCCAGAGCCACCGCGATGTCGTCGTCGGTCGATTTTCCAGTGAGGGTCGTGGCGATCGCGATCAAGTTCGTGTAGGCGGCGTCCAGATCGAACACGGACGCTTCGGTCTGAACGACAATGGACGAGGTCGGGCTTCCTGAAGCGGCGACCAGCGTGCTGTCCACGACCTGGAGCAGATCCACATTGGCTCCCCCGGGCTTGAGGAACTCAATTCGCCACGATCCCGCTTCCAGAACCGTGACGCTCACCTCGATGTCAGAAATCTCATTCAACGCACTTTCGATTGCTTCGCGCAGCTCCTCATCATCGGAGCTGTAAACGATCTCAGCGCTCTTTTTCGTGTCATCCGTTCCGACCCGGAGCTTGAACGAACCGCTCGTTGTATTGCCAAGGCTGAGAGTCTGAGCCTCGTTGAAGTAATCGAGTGGCAGCCCCAGTTGCAGGACTCGGTTGAGTTCCTTGTTCAGGTCGATCTCGAAGTGATTGATGTCCTTGAGGTTTTCCTGCACCGTGCTGATCCCGTCGATAATCGCTTGCACGACATCGACGGAACCGTCGCCGAGCAGGTCCACGGCACTCTTGTTGATGAACGGGAGCTTCTTGTACGCGGCCCCATCTTCGGCGATGGCCGATTGGAGCGTCTGTTTGATCCCCTCCAGCGCGGCATCCAGCGAGATATTCTTCAGATCCTGCAACTTGCCAAAGTTCGGTCCATCGAAGTTCAACGTCTGTGGAATCAATTCCGTGAAGAACTGCTTCGCCGTCAGTTTGTCCGACTGCAATGGGGGATCATTGGGGCCATTGAACGAGCCATAGATCCGTCCGATTTTCCCGTCACCCAGCCCCGCCAGCGCGCCTTGCAACTCGAATGGCAAATCCAATTGATAAAAACTGGCCGGATCGAAATGTGGCGAACCGATGCTGAGCGAAGTCAGGTCGTCAGAATCAAAGCGTCCGATCGTTGGGAAGACGATGCCCGCTTGAAAGTCGATGGTCCCGTTGACAATGCCGATGCCCAAGGGGCCAACACTTAGGGACACATTCAGTGGGTTCTGGTGATCTACGTTCAACCGGCCGACGAGAGCCGGGTTCTCGACAAAGAATTCGCCGGTCGCGCTATCCAAGCCGAACACGAAACGCAGATCGAGAGACAGCGTCAGCTTGATTGGTTCCGACTGCGTCAGTTCCGCGAAGCTGGTCAAATCAAGACCGAGATCCTTCAACGTGTCGAGGCTCAACACGAGCGACCAACTGCGACTGAGCAGATTGAAGTCGGCCTGGAACTCGCTCAGTCGATGCGACGGGGCGTCGCTGAGCGAATCGAGCGCCAGCAAGTCCGCTGAACTGACTTCTGAGTGATTGCGGAACACATCCTGAATCTTGTCGATTTCTGCTTGGAAGCTGCTGTTGATCTCGGTGGCCAAGTCCGACAGCGTGCTGTTGATCAATTCCTGAGTCGCGCCGCCGACAAAGGGAATTTTGAGATCACTCAGAGCCTCGTTGACCTTGGCGGTAAAGCCACCGGCCCAGACCGAGAGGTCCGTTAATCCGTTGGAAAATTTTTCTTGGTCGGAGAGTTCGGCAGTGAGTGAACCATTCCAGGGCGTTGTCGGCAAATTCGTTCTCTGCGGATCCGTCACGAACACAGCGCGACGCTGACTGATAATGAGCGTCTCGTTCATCAACGTCCCGACGTTCCCGTCGTGGCCCAAGCCGAGCGCATGGCCAAATTCATGCAGCATCACGGTCAATAGGTCGAACTTCCCGTCGGCGGCTCCATTGGCGATCGCATTGCCGCCGGAAAACTCACTGTCCCCGTCCGGCGTCCCGTCGATGAACCAACCGTGACCGGCCGCGTTAATGTCGAAGGCAATCGTCGTACCAGATGTCTGCGCCAGCGCGCTGCCTGGAAGATCGGTGACGACGAGCGTGTAATCGTTGAGACGTGTCAGAACCGCGGATTGATCAGTGGCCATGTCCCAGCGGGACTTTGCTTCTGCGGCAATCGCGTTCAAGCCTGCTTGCTGGACTTGAGTCGGGTTAACGACGGTCCCAGCAGCACTGGCATTCACAGGGGCCGTGGAGGTGTAGTTGAAATTACCTCGCCAGATGGCCTTGCCGTAACCGTTGACAACCAACGTCAGGATGTTGTCTGTCTTATTTTCGTCTGCGAAGAACGTAAGCGTTTGCGTCTTGTTGGTGGCGTTGTAATCCCCGATGGTGACTCGCGGTGCTCCATACCCCTTAAAGTTGATGACATCAATCGGATCGACGAACAATGTATAAGTGCTATTCGCCGGCAAACCCGTCGGATCCAGATCGATCGTCTGGTTGACGTTGTCATCCAACAAGAAGGCGGCGTTCGATGGTCGTGCGACATCGATATCGTCTCGCTCCTTTTCTCCCTGAGCTTGGAAGGTGTTGAGGTTGATCTGAGACAAGAGATGTACAACTTCCACGTTCGCCAGCGTATCGACTTCGGCTCCGGAGAAACCGGCGACCGTCGTCGTCGCCGTTGTGCTGCCGTTCGCTTTCACCAGCAATTGGTGACTGGTGTTTGGCACATAGATGTCATCGCCGACACCGGTGTCACCACCATCCACACTGTCGCTACCGTCACCGGCAATCAGGAGATCGCCGGCGTCTCCGCCCAACAATGTGTCGTTTCCGTCCTTCACGGCGAATGGGTTATCGCTCTCTTTGCGGACGTATCCAATCAGGATGTCATTTCCTCCCTTGCCTTCGAGCCGATCCGCACCGGGTCCACCGATGAAGGTGTTCCCCGCGCCGTTGCCGACCAGGGTGTCTGACTCTTTGGAGCCAGTCGCAATGGCACCGCCGGCCACTCCTAAATTGCCGCCGCCTGATCCGGTCGCGCTGCCAAAACCGTACGAGACTTCGCCGAAAAGGCTGCGCACATAATCGGGCAGTTTCTCTCCGATCCAATCCGGGAGACCGAGCGTCCGATCGATGCCCGATGCAGCGAAATCCACGCTGGCTCCGGAGTGATTGTCATTCAGGGCATACGCGATGCCGCCGCTGGTCACATCAATGCGGCTGATCTTAAAGTGATCCGTATTGCCATCACCGGTGGGGAGTTCAGGGTTAGTGCCTGCGTTGGTCGGAGTGCCTGAAAATGCGATGTTGGGCTTGCCAGTAAAACCAGTCCCCGAATTCGTGATGTTGATACTGGTAACGACGCCGTTGCCGTTTCGATTGGCCGTGGCCGTAGCACCAGTGCCACCACCACCGCTGATTGTCACCGTCGGCGCGAGTGAATATTCAGCCGAGCCACCATCGATTGTGAAGCTATCGACAGTCACTCCCAGCGTCGCGGTGGCGGTCGCGTTCGATCCTCTCGGGCCGCCTTCAATTTCGATTGTCGGCACAGTTGAGTAGCCGGAGCCACCATTGGTGAGCGTGACCGACTGAACAACGCCACCAGCCACCTCGGCATTCGCAACAGCGCCCGATCCGCCCCCGCCTTTGAAGATCACATCGGGAGCCAAAGCGTAATGGTCATAGTTCAGGCTGACAGTGCCGCCGAATCCAGCCGAGATACGACCGCCAATCTTTCCGCCGTCATAGAACGTGAATTTATTGGTGCCACGTCCACCGACCAGGTTCTCCACGCCAATACCGATCGCAATATTGAGATCCCCCAGCCCGAACCCACCTAAACCCGACCCATTGGAATTCAGCAAGTTGGCAATGCTGAAGGGTTCAGGTTTCGCGGGATCGAGGGGATCAAAGCCCGTCACCAGGACAACGCTGGTACCAACACTGAATGGAAACTCGTTGGCACCGGGCAGCTTGTTATTCTTGAAAAATCCCGTGAGTTCGGCGATGTCGTCCGTGCTCAGCGTGACGATCGTGAAATACAAGTTCTGGAAGACCGCCGAAAAATCCATCGTGTCTTGCGGGATGAGACCATCAATCACCGCATCGGCAGCGTCTCCCAACGAAAGGCTCGGCTGAAACAAGTCGTCCAACACCACCGCCGCGCCCCAGAACTGCGAGCGGAACTTATAAGAATCCGCGCCAGACCCGCCCGCCAGCAGGTGAATGCCCGGCGTGATGGAGAAGGGGTTGTCACCAATGCTGATGCTGTCCGCACCGCTGGTCAGAAAGCCGAACGGATTATTTCGCGATTGATCGGAGAAGGAGTAATCCGTTCCGCGGACGATGTTGATGCCGGAGCGAACGATCACTCCGCCAAGACTGGCGTCACTGGTGTTCTCGGAACTACCGGACAGTCCGGTGGTCTGCTCAAACAAATCGAGCTTGTCGAAAGTGGCTGGCAGAAAGTTTCCCGCCGCCGCTTGAAGCAGTTGCTCCGTAACCGACTTTTCCTCTCCCTTGGTCTTGATTTTCTCCAGGTTGACGTTGGTAATCAGGTTTCCCAACCCATTTCGCCCGCTCGCAGTGACCGTGGGTACGGTTTTGTATTTTGTACCGCCGTCGGTCACTGCCACAGATTTGACCACCCCGTGGGAAACCGTCGCAGTCCCTGTCGCTCCGGTTCCGTTACCTCCCTCGAATGTCACATTGGTTAAACCTTCAAATTCATAACCAGTTCCCCCTTGCGTGACCGTGACGCCACTGACGGTGAAGTTATCCGCATTTCCCACACCGGTGGTGTTGGTGCCGCCTCCTTTTTTCGCAGTGCCATTGCTAAACGAAATGGTGGGAGCCGTGGTGTAACCGGTGCCTGGATTCGTGATCTTGATCCCGGTAATTACGCCGCTTAAGTCAAGCACAACCTCAGCCGTGGCACCGCTGCCGCCGCCACCACTGATTGTGACCTTCGGTGGCTTTGAGCCGAATTTTTTTGTACCTAGAGTGAGGTTGAAGCTCTCAGCCGTCACACCGAGTGTGGCAGTGGCTTTTGCTGGACTGGACGTCAGTGTTCCGAAATTCGAATAACTGAGCGTGTTCTGAACCTGGAACGCCAGACCACCGACAAAGTCATTGAACGACAGCCCGGTTGCTCCCCCTTCGATGGCCCGCAGGGCGTCCCCGAGGATGTCGGTCGCGCGCCCGGGGAATTGGGCCACCGTCCCCAGCCCTTCACCACCGATCAGCTTGCCATGGTACGTCGCGCCTTTGTCAAAGTTGAACGTGTTTTTGTAGCGACCGCCTCGAATGACGGCGTTCTTGTCAACATGCGTAAAGACCATCGTTTCGTCGCGGATGTTGGGACCGATCCCGACAATCGGCAGTTGCAAGTTCTTGACGCTGCGAACAGTCACCTTCAAGAATTCGGGATTCGGACTGCCATCGGCGTTCTTGCCTGGACTGAAGGTGAAATACAGCTCGTGATTCACCGCACGGAAATCGAGTTCCAACGCCGAGTGCTCTTCGTGTAACTGCGACGTGTCGATCGTCAACTCAGACTGAAGATTTCGAGCGACCGTATCCACAAATGGAATCGACTGAAGTAACGTCGTGCCTACGTCACTGAGACCAACACCGGAACCCCAGTAATCATTGCCGAACACAAACGACTGGCTGCCGCTGCCGAGCTTGATCTGTTCGATGTTCCCAAAATCAAACTTGGGAACTTGTACGATGTTGTTCTCGCCCCCCGCCACCACCGTGTTCGCCCCCTTGACGGTGAACTCGATCGATGCCGGAATGATGCGCTGGTTATCATCGATTTGACCGTCCGCCGTGGCGGTAATACGAAGCTTGTCCACGAACCCGGCAGGATCCGGTGTCGGGAAACCATTGTGCAGTGACACCGAAAGACCGGTTTTGGCCAGCAGGTCCGCATTCGTCGCGCCTCCCGACAAGCCAGCCGCCACCTTCAGACTGCGGAGTAATTCGGCCATCCGATCTTCTGGAGTCGCGTACGTTCCTGCATTCAACAAGACGTCGTACACCACCAAACTCGATCCGCGATCAACTCGCAGCAGGAAATTGAGTTCACTGTATTGATGGTGTTGGCTGGTCGGAAGCTTCTGGTCTTTCGGAAGCTTCGATCCGGCGAACGCATCCAGCACGGCATCCCGCGATTGACCCGGCAACAGCACTCCGCTGGTGCCGTAGGCCGACTGATGAAAGCCAAAGCCATACTCCGTCAGCACACTGCCATACGAAGCGTTGAACCCGGTCAGATTTTCCAGCACCGTTCCAAGTTTCGTCGGTGAGGCGTCGGGCCTCACGATCTGACTTGCATGCAACGTACCCGGTGTCGAATAAAGCCCGCCATCGCTGAGAATGTGAACGTAGTTATTGCTCAGCGATGACAGATCGATTGTGTCTTTTGAGGTTGTTAATTTGCCGACTTCGAAAAAACCACTCGTCTCGTTAACACTGGCGACTCCCCATTGACCCTTGAACTGGTAGGTGTCGTCTCCCTTGTCACCACGAAGGATATCGTAATCGTTCACGTTCCCCGGCTCGATGACCGCCAAGGTGTCGTTTCCGAGGCCACCGTTGACGACGTCGCTTTCGGAACCACCCACGAGAAAATCCTCATTGGAGTCCCCGGCCAGATCATCTTGTCCGGTGTAGCCGTAAACTTGGTCTTTCCCGCTTCCGCCAGTCACGACGTCGATCGAGTCATCGTTGTCGGGAAGTGCATCGTGCTTGCCGTCCGCGTAGATCGTGTCTTCATCATCTCCGCCGTCAATAAAGTCGGTTCCGTCGCCCCCCGAGATAACGTCCTTTCCACGACCACCAAACACCGCGCTGGTATCGCTTGCTAACGATCCCACCACCAAGTCGTTTCCGGCACCACCATCAACCAACGGCACTTCAAAAAATTCATGCTTGGCGAGCCCCGGCAAGGTATCGTCCGCCGCAGTCAACTCGATGGCGTTGCCGACTGCCTGACCGGCCCGCGTCTTCAGAGCCTCGTCGCGACTGGCGTAGAATTGAATCGCGGGCTGCATCCCGTCAGACGTTTTGCCGACTCGGATAAAGTAAATCTGCCCAGAGTTCAGACCCTTGATGGGTTTGTGGTTCGGGGTGAGGTGGACTTCGCTAACGGTGAAATTCGTCGCATTGCCGGTGCCGGTCGGGTCGAGTCCAGATGTGGACTTCGTGCCACCGAAAAAAGTGATTCTGGGGACCGACGTGAACCCGCTCCCTTTGTCAGTGATCGTGATACTGGTCACGACGCCGTTGCCGTCCAGATTGGCGGTCGCCTTAGCGCCGCTCCCTCCACCACCGCTGATTGTTACTGTCGGCGCGACGGTGTATCGGGTGGTTGTGCCAGGGTCGATGACGAAGCTCCCAGTCGTCACACCCAGAGTGGCAACAGCCGTCGCCGCGTCTGTCGGATTACCGCCGGTATTTGTAAAGCTCACCACCGGCGGAGATGTGTAATTCGATCCACCAGCCGTTACGTCAATTTTGGTAATGGCCCCATTCGTAATCGTCGCCGTCGCCGTCGCGGCTGTGACCATTGCGCCGCCACCGTTGAAGTTCACAGTGACAGGAGCCATATACCCCGCGCCCCCTTTGGCCACTTCGTAAAGGACTGCTTGGCCGGTCTGTAGATTCTTCGCAGCATCAGCGTTCTTCAGGACCAACGTGGTTTTCTTGTTGTCCGATGCGGGAATCTCTGAACCGTTCGGGGAGGCGGGATCGACGTTAAAGTTCGTGATCGAGCGAGAGACCATCTCGATCCCGTAGATTCGATCGTCATCGTTAGAGCCGACCAGTTGCGTGATCCCGGTCACCGAGAGGATCCCGCTGGACGAATTCTTGGTCTGCGGCATCCCCGCAACCAATTTGTCATAGCTCACGTCGTTGACCAGCGTGCTATCGCCCATGTTGGACAAAGTGATGCGCCACGGAAACGCCTCGGTCCCCATGCCACCAGCCACCAAGACGAGCGGGTCAACATCAATCAGACCCTCTTCGAACTTGTTGGGGGTGATCTTCGGATTGACGCCAATGGCTTCGTTCACCGCATTTTGGAGACGTTCCTGAATCTGAGCGGGAGATGAGTTGTATTTGATGACCCCGGTCGTCGCGGTGATATCCGCTCCCAGCTTGTCCTGGAATCCCACCTTGAGCCTGAAATCTCCGGCAGTCGCTGTCGTAGAAACATCAAAGGTTCGATCTTGTCCTTTGACCCCTTCTGTACCCTTCGCAGTCAGGTACTTGAGGATGGCAGCGGCAGTCGCTCCCGTGCCACCGCCACCTTCAAATTTCACATTGGGAGCAGGCGAC
>JANMIF010000182.1:0-3066 GCA_031375695.1 Planctomyces sp. | reverse complement strand
CGAAACCCAAGGAAGCGAAGAACCGTCCGGTTCACGAGGTTCGCCTTGGTCGCATCCGAGCCGCCATTTGGCAGAACGAAACGGAGAATGGGCCACGCCACAACGTGACCATGACTCGGCTCTATAAGGACGGCAACGAATGGAAGGATTCGACAAGCTTCGGCCGCGACGATTTGCCACTGGTGGCCAAGGTCTGCGACCAAGCCCACACCTGGATCTTCGAGCAAGCTGCCGAACGCTCCAATGGGAACGGCCACAGCGAGAACGGCGATCAAGGCGGCGAAGAACGTTTCTAACGCGACTGCATTTCAGTTGCTTTCACAGTTCATCAACCAGAAAGGATTTGGAGAGCGGCACCACTGACCTCTCTCCCCTCAAGAAATCTCTTGTCCCAGGAATTATCCCTTCGCGAATTCGCATTTGGGCGTTGCCCTACGGGCCAGGCTGCTCCGGGCTCCGCTTCCGCTCGGTCCGGCGAAGCCGGACTGCTTCGCACCCTGCACATCCTTAACGCAAGAAGCCAATCGACTCTTCGGGGGGCTGCTTGCTGGCAGTCTCTTATCGTACCACGGCGTCAAGGTCCGCTCGCGAGTGCTCGCTGCTGCTTGGCCTGCGGCCAAGGCTCCACCTTGAGTTGCCGTGGGCCTCTTCGGACTGGCCACCGGCAGGTCAACTGTTAGATGAACGACGCAGATGCCGGCTGCGATCATGCACAGGGAGCACAACAATGAAACGAGAAGAAGCAATGAAACTGGTTGAAGAAGGAATCGCCGCACTGAATGAGGCACTGAGAAATGGGCACAGCGAGACGCTGAAACGGTTCTTGGACACCGTGGCGAGGTTCCACCGCTACAGTTTCAACAACGCCATCCTGATTGCCGCGCAACGGCCGGACGCTACTCAAGTGGCAGGATTCCACGCCTGGAGAAAGTTCGGTCGTTGTGTCACGAAGGGGGAACATGGCATTGCCATCTTTGCGCCGATGTCGCGTCGCAAAGACTGCGATGAACGTGAGGCGACGACGAGTGACGGAGAAAAACCGGTGTTCGGGTTTCGAATCGCCTATGTCTTCGATATCGCCCAGACGGAAGGAGATCCGCTCCCTCAATTCGCCGAAGTGAACGGTGACGCTTCGTGCTGGCTGCCGCATCTTGAAGACGCGATTCGTGATGCCGGAGTCACTCTGGAATACGGCCACATCGGCCTTCCGATGGGGGCGAAAGGGGTTTCCACGCCGGGTGCCATCAAAGTCTCACCGAATCTGACAGAGTCCGAAAAGTTTTCCGTGTTGGTTCACGAGTTCGCCCATGAGCTGATTCACCAACGAACTGGCCGCCTGAAGGACGCGACTCGAAAAGTTCTGGAGACGGAAGCCGAAGCCGTGGCCTACACGGTCTGCCGAGCCTTCGGGATCGACTCGACCACACACAGCTCCGATTACATTCAACTCTGTCGAGGAACCGAGGAGACGTTGCGGGAATCGCTGGGATGTGTGCAACGGACGGCGACTCAGATCATTGCGGCGGTGCGCGATCGGTCGCAGAACACAGCGGATTCGACGGGGGCCATTCTGGCTGCATGACGGATCACCAACGTGGCACGACGCTCGGCGTCGTGAATTGCGACGCGGAAGCGTCGCACCACAATTTGCGACCTCAATGCCATCGGCGAGAGATCCAAATACTGCGAATCACAGCAGACACATAGATGCAGAGTATCCAGACTGCCGGCCAGGGATTCTTGACGGCCAGCAGCAGTGACACCAGATAGAAGAAGACAAATTGCGCTGCCATCAGGCCGCTACGGCTGATGCCGCCTGCTCTGGGCACTCGGCGAAGGGAAGTGCAATTCGT
The DNA here is from genome assembly GCA_031375695.1 of Planctomyces sp. GTDB lineage: Bacteria > Planctomycetota > Planctomycetia > Planctomycetales > Planctomycetaceae > SXKJ01. Next base: position 1,213 of record JANMIF010000182.1, on the reverse strand, counting down.
CTCCGCAAGCAAAGAGCGGCGATCGGGACGGGGTCATAACCCATTTGATCGCGGGCACGATTGACGGCACGGTGAATGTGCAACAGTTGTCGGCGAATCGGTGCGTACCGAGCGAACGGAATGCGTCGAAAGTCATCGGCCAGGTGGGCAACCGAACGATGGCAGGCTCGCGTCATGAAATAGGCTTTCAATTCCTTGTAGGTTGATGGCTCAATGCGGACACAGGCGTGCCATTTCGGCTCGCCACCTCCCTTGGGTGTGGCACCGCCACGGCGGTAGCTGAGGGAATACCCCTCGAAACGAATGGGGTGACGGCGACAGTCTCGGATTTGCTCACGCTCTTGCTGCTTGAATGCGTGGTGGCCCTCGCTGACCAGGAGCAGGAACCAATTCGCGTATCGAATGTACTGCATATTCGCCAACCCGCGTTGCTTGCGGTAGGCGCGTTGCCGTTCGGTGATCGCAATCTCGTACTTGGCCAGCAACTTTTGGTCGATCGAATCGGGAGGTTTCATGGCCGGAATTCGCCCGGTGACGTACCACCAATAGCCATGCCGCAGGTAACTGACGGCGACTTGTTGAACGAGTCCTTCGGGGCTGGTGGCAACGCAACGATACGGCATGAGCAACTCCTGACTGCCACCAAAGCACGGGGCCGCGAGTTACGCAAGAAAAAAGTTGCCATCCTGCGGTCATCGCTCGGCCCAATTCAAGAGTGTGGGATTGTTACGGACAATCCCACGAAGCCGTTGCAAATCCTTGGCTTGTCGCGATACCGAACGATGCCCCTTTCAACGCGACGTACGAATGCCGCGAAGGAAGTGACCTCATCCCTCGACTTGAACAGTCGTGGGATCGTGCGTGCCGCACTGCTTTCGTCAGTGTACCCGCACAATTCATAGTACCCACACATGCAAAACCTCGGCCGAACACTCGGCTGCGTCAGTACGCACCCCGAGCGTTCGTCGTCAGTTCGCCGCCAACAGAGGTCGCTCTTCCGAGCCACCACCATCGGCCGCATGCTGCCTGCCAAGGACTGTGTCGCACCAAACAGATGCCACACATGTAAATCTCCAAACGGGGTCGGTGACAGCAGTCACCTTGAGCCCCTCAGCCCTTTCGTTTCCGCTTCGCCGGGGCATCACCCCCAGCGTCTTCGCGGACGGGACGCGACTGCCTTGCCGCGCACAGAAGGTCCGCCCTGGAAAGGCGG
>JANMIF010000130.1:0-27426 GCA_031375695.1 Planctomyces sp. | reverse complement strand
CCGCCGTGGACCAGCGCACTGCAACGTCGGCATCCTGACTCAAAAAAACTCATCGCAGCCTCCTTGCTACGTGGGACTTGTTACATCCACACAGTCGCAGGAGGCTGCGATTTTGTTAAGACGAATTGAACGGTATTGGCTCTAACCCGCAATCTCAAACTGGTGGGCCGCTACAGGCGTAAGAATGCCTGCAAGTCGGACAGGATTGCAGTCGCGGTTTCTTCCGCCGCTTCACGCGTGAGCAATTCACCGCGTTGCAGCCGTTGCCGAACATCTTCCAACACTTCCGGACGCACTTCGGGAAGCGATTGCAATTTGGCGGCGAACTCCGATGTCTCACGCGAACTGGCGGTCGACGAGGGCTTCGCAGAGGAAGCTCGACGGCTTCCGCCGGTAGCAGCTGGCCGAACCGGCCGCCTGCCAAAGAGGGGTGATCCAGAAGATTCGCCATCAATTCGCATCGCGCACTCCTCAATCCCCAAGCACGATAATTTCTGTGAAGCGCACGGGAGCGGGGTTAGCCACCTGGTCGTCCGCAGAATCACATCTCACCGGGGGGCTGACGCCGCCCCATTCGCCAGTTGGTCGGGCTGACACCGCCCGGCTGATCTCAGTTCAATTTAGCTCACATACTGTTCAAAAGAGTTGCATTCCGGAAAAAGCGGGGCATAGTTGCGCGATCATTCCCAACGGGTCAAGGTCAACATGTCCGCCCACCATCCCGCACCATTGCATGCTTCTAAGCCGGAGACCCCGACGGTGCAGGCAACCAAACCGGCATCGGAGATTCCGGCCCCGGCTCCCGTTGTTGCAACACCGGTCGCCGTCCCAGAACCAAATACCAACACTCGCTTCAGCACCTTATTTACCGTCGCTTTAGTCATTGCCAGCACGCTCCCTGTGGGGATTGGCGTCGGAGCCGCTTGCCGCCCAAAACCGATCGTCACAAGTCCGGCGCATCACAAACACGACGAATCTTTAGACCACCAGGACTTGCCAACCGCGAAAGCGGTCATGGAATCCCGGCAGAAAGCGGACGATCTGTTTCAAGCGGGAGAAATTGAACTCGCGCTGCAACTCTATCAATCGAAGGAAAGCGCGAAATCCTTGCGACCTTCCGACCGCTTATCTTTTAAAATTGCACTTTGCCATGAGTCACTCGGCCAATGGGACGAGGCGCTGGCGACCTACCATGTTCTCGCCAGCCGCGATGATTTGCCGCTCCGAGCCGCCGCACTGTTGGCTCAGGGTCGAGTTTGGTTGAGCCGCCATGACCGCGACAAAGCTCAGGCGGTGCTTGACGAATTCCTGCGGATGTCTCAGGAGTCCGAAGTCGTCCCGGTCGCCATGATCCAGGATGCCCAATTTCTCGCCGCGATCACCGGCCTGCTGAACAGTTCGGAAATGGAGTTCGTGCCTGACGGCCTGCATCCGATCCCGCCGCTGCACGACATGGCTTGGCCATTCGTCCGAGCATTCGAGCAAATCAGCCAGATTGCCGAACCGCCCGTAGCGGAACTCGCTAGAGTTCAGACCCAAAACCTGGCGACCTTGGCTACAGATACATCTCCGTCGGCTGACTCCCCGTCTGTACAACAACTTCTGGAGGCGGCCCCTCGGCACTGGTTAGCGGGGCGATTGAAGTTGGCAGTCGCTCATGCCGCGGAACAACGCCAGCAATTGTCGGAAGCGGCGGCGGGATACGATGAACTCTTAGGGCGATCATCGTCCACAGTATCGGTGATTGCCGCGTACAACGGAGGCCTGATCCAGTTTCAATTGCGTGAGTACCGTTTCGCGAGCGTTGCACTCGGCCGTGTGGCGGATGGTGCTCCGGGTCAGAAATTGGCGATTCTCGCGTTGATCCTGCGTGGCCGCGCGCTGTTGGAGATCGGCGACTATGAGCCGGCCATGTTCGACTTGAAGCGTGCGGCGGATCTTCACGGGAATCCGGACGATCTCGCCTGGGCGACAGCCTTAGCAGGAATGGCCGCGCTGCGAATGCAGAAACCGCAGCTCGCCGGTGAATTGATGTTTCAGCGTCGCGACCGCTTGCAAAACAGTCCTGCGGACAAGGCGGCCGCGTTTGTCATTTCACTCGCCCGATACCAGTCTCTCGCATCTCCCGAGGCGCGCGATCGTGAAGGGCTGTTTTTGTTGCGAGCACTCGCAGCGCTCGACTTGGACGATCGCCATGCGTCCACGACCCTCGGGTCGTGCGGCCCGGTCTTGATCGGCCAAGCTTATCGAGACCTGGGGCTCGTTGAGCAAATGGTTGAAGTGTATTCGCATGCGCTATCGCAAGACTCTCGCGAGCCGTTCGCCTCGGAAATGAAATTCGCTCTCGCCGAGCACGCCGTTTTGTCGGGCGATCCGCAACAAGGAGTCGCCGATCTCACCGCGCTGCATGCCAATCCGCACAACCCGTGGTCCGTTCGAGCGGGCCTGCGAATGGCCGCATGGGAATTGTCGCAAGATCATTCCACGGAATGTCTGGCCTTATGTCGTGAGCTATTAAAACGGGACACCGATCACTCGCCGATCCTGCGGCTGATGGGATCGGCCTACGAGCGGATTGGGGATTACGCCAACGCCGCCGAATGCTTTGCCGGCGTTGCACCTCAGTAGCAGCGCTTTGCAAGCCGAAGCGTGACGGTGAACGCTCCGCAAAATGGTGTATTCGAAGTTACGTGAATCCGCCGCCGCGAACCTCGCTCACGCACTCAAGCTTTGGATCACTTCGCTCCGACCGTTGCGACCGGCATCACTGTTGTCGTTTACCAAGATTGCGACAATTCAACGGTGGAGACAACAAATCGGTTCAAGTGAATTCCAACATCTTCGATTCATTTGTGGCCGAGAACGGAACTTTTCGTTCTCTCGTTATACCGGTTGATGATCGAGGATTGGTCGCACTGCGTTGAGTTCCAAAGAACGCTCGACCATTGATGTCACCATTACGCGTTGTGTCGCGGGGCAAGTCGGATTAGTCACCGTTTAACTCTCCCAGTTGGTGAGTCGAGGAGAGAGAGAACCAATGTCCGTGAATTGGACTGAAGTTGTCCGCATCGCGCTGAAGACTCGGCCGCAATTAGAGCTGCCTCGACGTCTGAAGCTACCGGTGTTGCCGCAGTCGGTCGTGGAATTCACTGCGATTGCCGAAAACACGGAAGCCAGCCCGCAGGAATTGGCAGCTCCCATCGAAGCCGATTCCGCACTGACGGCGGAATTGTTGCGACAGGTCAATTCCATCGGCACGGGCTTGCGGCAACAGGTGGCGTCGGTTTCACAAGCCATCACGCTGTTCGGACCGCGCCGCACCAAGACGCTGGTTTTGACCTGCGCTTTACAAGCCGCAACATCGGGTGTGAAGTCACGACTCGTCAATGCCATCCAGTTTCAGAAAGAGAATCGCGTCCGCGCCGTTTTCGCGCGTGAAACGGCTCGCGAACTGGGACTCGATTTGGACGTGGCCTATGCCGCCGGGTTGCTGCAAGACCTATTATTGCCGTTGTTGACTGAAGCCTTCCATGAAGACTACATGCAACTCTTTGGGCAAGAGCGAGAACTCGTGGAGAAGGAACGAGAACAATTCGGATGGGATCACGCTCAAATCGCGGCCGGACTGATGCACGATTGGGGGTTCCCGGACGAATTGGTAGCCTGCGTGCAACTTCATCACGAAGCCGAACGAGTCGCTTTGGATGTGACGCTTCGCGAATCGTTTGTTAGCGCCGCCATCGCCGCCGCTTCGCTACCGGAAAGTCTGTGCCAATCTCCTGCTGGTATGGAAACTCTGCTGTTTCTTCAAGATTTGCTGCCGAACTTTAGGTTCCTAGAAATCGCCAACGTGGTCGACGAGGAATTCTCGAATTCGGGTTCTCATCCGGGAAGCGAAGCAGGCTTGTGTGAACAACTGGGCCACTTGGCGATGGCCAATCTGGAGCAACGTAGACTGGATCGCGTCCACCATCATCGGCAGTTCGGCAACTACTTACTGGAAGATCAAATCGGCGCGGGGGGTATGGGAGCGGTCTATCGCGCGCGGCACTGCATGCTCAAACGACCGGCCGTCATCAAGCTCATGCACTCCGTGAAGCTCGACCACGATTCGCTCGCTCGCTTTGAAACCGAAGTCCAATTGACCTGCCAACTCACCAGCCCGCATACCATTGCCGTGTATGACTACGGCGTGACCTCCGAGGGACTGTTCTACTACGCGATGGAATACTTGGATGGAATCAATCTCGCGCAGTTCGTGCAAGATTACGGCCCGCAGCCGGCGGGACGAGTCATTCATCTGTTGCAGCAAGCGTGCTGCTCCTTGGCGGAAGCGCATGCTGCCGGACTCATTCACCGGGATTTGAAACCGGAGAACTTGATGCTGTGTTGCCGAGGCGGGATTCCCGACATGCTGAAAGTCCTGGACTTTGGCTTGGCGAAGATCGTGACGACGCAACCAGACCGAGATCAGAAGTCGCAGGTTCTCTGTGGCACACCGATGTACATGTCGCCCGAAGCGATCACCGCACCACACATGATTGATGCACGCAGCGATCTGTATTCGCTGGGGGCCGTGGCGTACTTTCTGCTGACGGGCTCCGACGTCTTTTCCGGCGAAACGATCGGCGAGATCTTGCAGAAGCAGGTTAATGCTTCACCTCAACGCCCGTCGCACCGGCTAGGTGTTCCCGTCCCACCCGATTTGGAACTCGTCATACTTCAATGCCTGGAGAAAGATCCCGCAGGCCGTCCGAAAAGTGCTCAAGAACTCAGCCGACTGCTCGGCGAATGTTCTGCGGACAAAACCTGGAATCGCCAGGATGCCGAACAATGGTGGTCTCGGCGAGAAGACTTCTTGCAGTCGAACAATGTCGTCCGGCCCAGCACACTTGAGATGACGAAGATCATCGGCGCGTGACGACCGATCGCAATCGCCGCAGAGGCCAGCTCAGGGGCGACGGCTTCCACCGCGTGATGTGACTTTGATTGTTCCCGATGCCATACAACAATTCGCGCTCACCGAAGTCTCGCGACTTTGGCGACCACATCACTCCGCTTCATCGGGCGCGAACATCTCTTTCTCAATCGGAATCCACTCCGACGGCGGTTCCGCGTCGAGCAGTTTGTCGGTGATCAAGAACACGTAAAAGCGGATGAGCGGACGCAACTGGGTTTCTGGATTCGATTCCAGCAAGCCAGCCAAGGTTTTCCCTGCGACGCGGGTTTGTCCCGCTTCCAACTGCCCCATCGCGGAATAAAACAGCAGCATCGCATCTTCTTCCGCTCCGCGAGTGACTCGATCCGCAACGACGTTCAGATGAATCAACGGCCACGGCTCCGAACCCATCAACGCCAATGGCGATTGAATCAATGGCAACGTTGCCAACAAGCCATTCAGTCCGGTTTCCAGTGAGACTTGCCGTTGTTTGGACCACAGCGACAGCGCCCGGTCGTACTCACCGTGAGCCAAGTGAGTCCAGGCCGCCGGAATGCGCCAAGCCGCTCGGTTGTTGTCCGATTCGTACTCAAACTGGCGATACGCCGTTTCCAATTGGCCCGACTCGAACAACAGCAGTCCGCGCATCACCTGTAACTCCGGCGACTCACGAACTTCTTGCAGGTTGCTGTCCAGTAATTGCAATGCTTCCAGCACAAAGCCCGCTTGATACACATGCGCAGCGAGTTTCGATTTGGACTCCCCGGCTTCGGTCGCTTTTCCGATTTGCTCGCGCAGCGTTTCCGACTGACTTTCCCAACGTTCCTGCCGTTGAATCTGTTGCCGCTGCAATTGCTCCTCGTCGGGGTCATCGGGATCAACCGCCCCCGTTCGTCGCTCGACCTCACGCAGTTCACGCAACGCCAGGTCGATCCGGCCATGCCGTTCCAGAATCGCGATCAACCGTCGTCTTGTCTGGAGATCCTGCGGCTCCAATTGGAGCGTCTGATACAATGCTCCCAAGGCTTGATAGAACCGCAACGAGTTGACAAACGGAGCGCCGGCCTGTTGAACCAACGGTGCCTCCAGTTCCTCCAGAAACAAGTACGCATCGGCCAAGACGCGATAGCCCGCCGCTTGATCGGGAGATTCGGCCAACCCTTGATTCGCTTTTCGAATCGCCAAATAAGCCAGTGCCACGGCATTTGGATGAGTGTTCGCCGGATCGAATTGCAGTTGCCCATTGGCCCAGGCTTGTAAGTGCATCAGCCATTGCGCCGCCTCCAGGACCGGTGCGTTCAGGCGCTGTTCACGCGACGAAATGTAACGTTGATAGGTGGTTGGCGGGCGGGGCCAATCGGTGCGCGGACTGGCGGCCGGGGTGTCGGACTGCATGGCCAGTTTCACGAAATTCAGACGATGCTCTGCCAAATAATCTTGAAGCGCCGTATTGCCCGAATCGGTGCGATACAGCACCGCGCACACCGGCCCCACTGACGTCAATCGCCACTGAGACGACGTTAGCAATCGAAAATAAGTGACCGGCCGCGCACCCAGCAATCGCGGCATGACATGTGTGATCTGATATTGATCGAACACCCGCCTCCAATCCGCTTCGCCGGTGGCTGGCTGGTCCGTTGCCAACGCCCGCCGAGTCTGTTCATGCACCACCAATAGATTGGATTCTCCAGATCCCCCGTACAGTGCCAGACGGCTGTCGATAAACGGTTTCTGATTCAACCAAATCAGCAGATCACCCTGCATCGGCACCAAATTGAACGGCCGATCATCGAACGACTTCGCCGTCGCCTCACGATAGCCATCGATCAACGTCGTCAAATCCGCCGACAACCCCAAGCCGACTCGCCGACCTTGCGGACCAAACAATCGCTGATTCACTGCCAGAAAGGCCAGTAAGAAAAACACCGCCACCGTGATTGCTCGGCCGCCGCGAGTGAACAGCAACTCCCGAAATTCAATCGAATACGACTGCCGGAAATTTTCCCGATACCACTGTTGAGCATTTAGTCCGCCGATCGCGCAGGCCACCAAACTTGCCGCCGCCAGCTCGTGACTCGCCACGCACGCCAACAGCGACATCCCCAGCAGTAACACCACGTCGGCAAAGTTAGCTCGCCGAAAGTTCAACAGCAGCGTCACGACCGCCGCCAGCAAAACCACCACCCCGGTCACGAGCGGTTGCCAAATCGTTTGCCACACGACTGGCCGGTACAAAGCAAACGGAGCCGTCTCCTCCACCCGTGTGACACCCACCAAATATTGTTGCCATGCTGGGTACTCGGTCCCGTACAGCACGATCGGCGACCTCAGTGAATGCCAGCCAAACGGATTCAGAAATGTGATCGCCAAACACGAACACCACACTTTCCAAAAGAGCTGCCGCTGTGCCGAGGACATCGCCGACCGACCAAAACTCAACCCGATCCAATCGCCTAACCCCCACAACAGCAACACGGCCAAACCCAAGAACATCCGCGGATCGACATTGCTCCACACCAAAAAGATCGGCACCAACCACCACAAACTCATCGCACGATCCGCCGGCACCGACGACTCTGATCCCTCGCTCAATTCACCGCGCCAACGATGCCAAACAAACAGCGTCAACCCGATGCCCAACAACGTGAGCGTTTCCGATCGTCCCGAAAACTGATGCTGACAAGCCAGTAGACTCAACACACCCAAGATCGACCCGAACCAATCCGAAATCCCAGCGCGACTGATTTGCCCCAACAACCACCAAGTGAGCGCAACCAGCAATGCCGTCGCAATCGACAACCCAATTCCTTCGCCGACCGAGAACGCACCAGCCGAAACCAAATCCCACAACCACGACAAGTTCACCCAGCGCTGTCCGGTCGCTGTCGCGGAAAACACATCGGTCGCCGGCGGCCACCAGCCATGAGCCGCCAGATACTGCCCGGTTTTCACCTGCAGCAGGATTTCGGTATCCACCAATTGCCGACAGCCAATCAACAGCGCCAGCAATACGACCGCCCAGCGCAGCACAAAGTCCCCGCGCACGGCTTCGTCTTCGACCAACTCCGGTGTCAGAGGCTCCCACTCCGGCAAGCCCTCCTCCGTCGGCGCTGTCGCCGCTTCAGACGAATCCGGCACCGACACGGGATTCCCACCAATCGGCAACAACACAGGATCCGTACTCGTCACCTCGGAGGAACTGGGGAGTAACGCGGGATCGGATTCCGAATGGGGTTCTGACACGATGGGCCTTCAACACGACAGAGTTTCTGACAGGACAGAGCGGATTTAACGACCGCCCGAAAAAAACAACGCCGAGCATGCTAGGCCCCACACTCGCGCGAGGCAACTTGTTGCCGTGAGCATGAAGTTTTCAATCGCGGCCGGATGTTTAAATTCACCATAGCGTGCTTTACCATCCGACGCGGATTTCGATCTCCAATCTCACCGAGGTAACACCAATGTCGTCCGATCTTCAGCGCGTTCTCGATTGCGGCATTGTGGCGATCATTCGAGCCACATCCGGCGACCAATTGGTGAACGTGGCACGAGCACTTTACGAAGGGGGCATTGACGTCATCGAAGTCACGTTCACGGTCCCAAATGTTTTGGAAATTTTAGCCGCCGTCCGCAAAGACCTCGGTTCCAAGATTCTGCTCGGAGCTGGCACGGTCCTCGATCCGGAGACCGCTCGCGCGGCGCTGCTCGCCGGAGCGGAGTTCCTCGTCTCTCCGTCGTTGAATCTGGATGTCATCAAAGTCTGCAAACGATACAGCAAACTTGTGATGCCGGGTGCATTCACTCCGACGGAAATCGTGACCGCCTGGGAAGCCGGAGCGGACATCGTGAAAGTGTTTCCCGCCGATTGTGTCGGCCCAAATTATCTGAAAGCTCTGCGCGGCCCGTTGCCACATGTGCGATTGCTGCCGACCGGTGGCGTCGATCTGAAAACGCTCCCCGAGTTTTTCAAGGCCGGAGCGTGCGCGGTTGGTCTGGGAAGTCAGCTCGTGGAAAAGGCCGCCGTCGAGGCGGGCGACATGAATCGCATTCGCGACTTGGCCGCGCAATACGTGGCATTGGTGAAGGCTGTGCGGGCAATGTAAGTCAACCGGCAACTCAACATTCCCCTAGTTGGGCTCATTCGGCGATTTGCATCAGCGTCTCGCTAACCTTCGCCAGTGGTAGTGCCGCAAGATTGTCACCTGCATTGACGGTGTCTTGTAAGCCATCAATGAAGAAATTTTGCACCAGTCCTTTCACGTATGGCAACGCCAACTCGCCAATCAAATACTGCTTTGTCAATCCGATTAGACGCTTTTTCAGCGCTTCGTTGATCGCTCCATTCGGCGCGTGAACAACGAACTCCACATTAACCGGGTCATTTGAACCTGTGATGTCATTTCCATAGGCCGTCTCCAGCCTTTCTGCCTCGATTTCGCCGTCATCATCGTGCTTTCCAGAGTCCACACGCAGGTCGGTGTCGTGGAGTTGGTGGTGGCTCGGCCATCCAACCGGAATGCTGGGTGCCATCGTGCGTAGCGGCATATTGTCGCTGTGATAGTCCCGCCGTCATTCAGCGTTTCCACGGTCGGCGCGGACGCGAATCGCTCAATGAAATACGTGCCCGTCAAGATACGCACGAGCAATTCCGCGATGGTGATGTCGCTGCGCTCGAAAATCCGCCCCCCTCGCCAATCGCCGCCTCACGACCATCGCAGCCGACACCTCGTAGCACATGGGCGCGGAGGACGCTCACGAAATGCGGAGACCTTCGGTCAATGCTTGTGCCTCGAACGATTTGGCAGCATCACAACTTTGGTCAATCGTGCTGACGTCTTCGTCGTCTGCTTGTCTTATCTGGCGTGGCGACACTCCGGGAGGTTCGCGGATGACGATTCGCGTGAGCTGTGGATCGCTCGCCCTCGCTGGCGCTTCGGGTTAGTGTGTGGCGGTGTCAACGACGTTCCGATCCCGTGCGTTAAGGAGGACATCAGATGCTGTTGCGATGGCTGTTGGCGGCTGCACTTGTTTGCGGCATGAACCAAGTTGCCCATTCGGACGAGCCAACGGCGCGAGTCGTTGCGTTTCATGGCTACAGGAAGGCTATCGAGCTGAAGCGCGGGTCGGCGCGAGTGGTCCTGTGTCCGCAGGCTGGGGGGCGAGTGTTGGAGTTCTCGGTCGATGGTCAAGATGCGATGTTCCTCGACGAGCAGGAAAAGAACTGGCAACCGGGAAAGCCGGGGCCGATCTCGGCAGGGAGATTCGATTACGGGCCGGAGTTGACCGTTATTCCGCATCCGAAAATTTGGTCGGGCGAGTGGACTGGCGAAATCACCGGGGCACATTCGGCGAAGCTCACAAGTCCGCATGAAGAAACTGCGGGGATACAACTCGTGCGAGAATTCGGTCTTGTCGAGCGGAACAAGTCGGTGCGGCTGTCGTGTCAGCAGACGATGGTCAACGTCTCGAAAGAAGTTCGCGAAGTCTGTCACTGGGGTCGATCGTTCTCGCCCGGTGGCGGCATTTGCTTGATCCCGCTGGGTGACCGGCCCAGTCGGTTTCCGAGCAAGTACGCGATGTATGAGGACAGTGCGATCATCAACGTCCGCAACACCGATGAACAAATTCGCGAACGAGACGGCTTTCTGGAAATCCTCGCACCGCCGCGCAAACCGAAGCTCGGATTCGATTCGCAGGCCGGTTGGTTGGGCTATTTGATGCCGAACAACACGCTGTTCGTAAAGCGGTTTACGACGTATCCCGACCGGATTTACAGCGAAGCCGCTGGATTGACTTTGTCGGTGTGGTATCCGACCGGCCCGCGCATCGAGTTGGAACCAATCGGCCCGCGCGAACGACTGACGCCGGGCGAATCGGCCGCGTTCACCGAGGATTGGTGGCTACTCAAGTTCCCGTTCCCGAAAGACGGTGGGCAGATTGATCTCAAGCAGCTCAGTGAGCAAGTCGCACTGCAAACAATCAACTGATACGGAGCAGACTCAATCGCATGGCTCATGAAACTGACTATCAGCGGCGAGTGACGGACGTTGGGCCGACTCGGATGCTGCCAAATTCCGGGATCGAGATCGTTCGCGAAGTCTGCTTGGTCGAGCCGCCAGGACATGCGGTTTTCGATTTTGATGGGACTTTGAGCTTGATTCGCGAAGGCTGGCCGGAGGTCATGGTGCCGCTGATGGTCGAGGTGCTGCGTGCGACCGGCACAACCGAAACGGATGAGCAACTCGCGGGGTTGAGTCTCGATTTCATCATGCAACTCAATGGCAAGCAGACGATTTATCAGATGATCCGGCTGGCTGAGGAAGTTCGGGCACGAGGCGGCTCGGCTGAGGAGCCCTTAGTTTACAAGCAGCGATATCACGATCGGCTATTGGAACGTATCGAGCATCGGCGGACCGGACTGCGATCGGGGCGAATCGCCGCCGAAGAGTTTTTAGTGCCGGGATCGGTCGGCTTGCTGCGCGAGTTATCTTTCCGTGGAGTTGCACTTTATCTGGCCAGCGGGACCGACGAGGTTTACGTTCGCGAGGAAGTGGAGTTACTCGGCCTGACGCCGTTTTTCGGACGCCACATTTACGGTGCTCGCGATGACTATCAGAACTTTTCCAAGCAGATGGTGATTGAGCGGATCTTGCGAGACAACCTCGTTCCCGGATCACGACTTCTGGGATTTGGTGACGGCTACGTTGAGATCGACAACATCAAAGCGGCTGGCGGAACCGCGATCGCCGTGGCCAGCGACGAGCGGAACAAAAGCGGCCAGCCCGATCCGTGGAAACGAGATCGTCTGATCGGCGTCGGTGCCGACATCGTGATCGGTGACTATCGCGACTCTGCCGTGCTTCTCGACTATCTTTGGCGCGGTTCCGGCGAGTAATCCAACGCAACCTTGCCGCTGCAACCAAAAACTCAGTGCAGAGTGACGAGTGCAAAGTACAAAATGAACAGCCGACGTGACCGACACTTTGCACTCGTCACTCTGCACTGCTCTTAACAATTGACAGGGTCTCTCACGATGGATCGTCCTCGATTGGTGGTCGCCAGCCGCAATGCCAAGAAACGTCGCGAGATTGAGGATTTGCTGGCTCCTCACGGGATTAACGTCGTCAGCGTCACCGAGTTTCCCGGCGTGCCGGAAGTGGTCGAAGATGGCCTGACGTTCGCCGACAACGCCGCCAAGAAGGCGACGCAAACGTCGCGGCATCTCAATGCCTGGGTGCTCGGCGAAGACAGCGGGTTGATGGTCGATGCGTTAGACGGCGCGCCTGGTGTTTATTCGGCTCGGTTCAGCGGCGAAGGAGCAACCGACGAAAAGAACAATGCCAAGCTGCTTGCCGAATTGGCGAGCGTCCCGGACGAACGGCGCGGAGCGCAATACCTGTGTCATACCGCGATTGCCGATCCAAGCGGGATGATCCGGCTGAACGTCGAAGCCACTTGCCGGGGACGAATCATTAGCGAGCCGCGCGGTCTGAACGGATTCGGCTATGACCCGTACTTTCTGATCCCCGAATATCACCAGACGTTTGGCGAACTCAGCTCCACGGTCAAACAACACCTCAGCCACCGAGCCCGCGCCTTTGAACGCTTGATCGCGCCGCTGGTCGCGCTACTGCGAGGTTGTATGTAGCCGTCATCGCTCCGCGTGACGGCTACATAGCTGCGACTTTGCCACAATTCAGCGTTTCCGAACGTGCCGACGGGCTTTGTGTTCAAAGCGTGGCAAGCTGTGCGGTTCGACTGGGATCACTTCGGGGCGAAAGTGCAACCGCTCGTGAATTGCGTTCTTCACACGATCCATCAAATCCGACATCCCGCCCGCCTCTTCGATGTCCGGCACGCCGAATGTCGTTTCGATTTCGATGACCAGTTGTGGCATTGCTTCGCGAGTGACTACGTTAAGCGAGAACTCCAGCACTTCGGGAAACTCACGCAAGATTACTTCGATCGCGGACGGAAAGACGTTGTTGCCGCGGATCGTCAGCATGTCATCCAGCCGGCCGAGAATACCGCCGTTCAATCGCAACAGATTGCGGCCGCAAGGACACGGTCGCGGATCAAGCTCCACCTGATCCCCGGTTCGATATCGAATCGCAGGCGAGCCGACTCGGCCGAGATTCGTGATCACCAACTCGCCGCGAATCGGTGCGGCATTCGGTTGCGATCCGGCGGCAAGCGTTCCGTCGATGTCGAATGACTCGCCGGTCGCGGGGTCGATGATTTCGGCAATGCACTCGGTTTCCAGCAGATGCAATCCGCCCGGCTGCTCGATGCATTCGGTTGCCAACGGCCCGACTTCGGTCATGCCCCAATGATCAAAGACTCGCGCAGCCCAAGCGTTTTGAATGCGATCGCAAACGGCGGGAATGTTTCCGCCCGGCTCACCTGCGACGATCAGCTTCGTGACCGCTGACGATTTCAAGTCGATCTTCTGTTCGGCCGCGACTTCGGCCAATCGCAGCGCGTAAGTCGGCGTGCAGCAAATGACGGTCGCGCGATTCTCGATCAGAAATCGTAGCCGCTCTTCGCTCGACATCCCGCCACCGGGAAGGCACAGACAGCCTCGTCGCGCGGCTCCCTCGAACGCCGCCCAAAAACCCAAAAACGGGCCGAACGAAAACGGAAAGCCAACGCGGTCGCCTTGTCCGATTTCGGCCATTTCAAAAATTTGATCCCAGCAATCGAGCACCCATTGCCAAGATTCCGGAGTATCGAGCCAGCGTACGGGATCGCCGGTTGTTCCCGAGGTTTGATGCATCCGCGTGTATTGGTCGGTGGCGAATGTCAGGTTCGTCCCAAACGGTGGATGCACATGATGATCGCCGCTGAAGTCAGCCTTCGTGGTCAGCGGCAAACGGCCCAAGTCACCCGGCAATCGAAGCGACGAGATTGCGGACTCCGAAAGTTCGCCCCCCGCCCGCTTCCACTTGTCGGAGTAAAACGGATTCGACCCCGCGACGGTGCGCAACACTGACCGCAACCGCTCCGTTTGCCACACACGCAACTCGGATCGCGGACTGCGAGCCAACTGGTGCCACGTTCTAAGTTGGGCTGATTCCATCTCTGCTTTCGTCCCGAATCATGCGAAGCATCGGCCGCAACAAAACTTAATGCCAGTTGCCGCCAGATCGAGTTCAAAATCACCTTGCCCTTACTCCTTCGGAGAAAAGGCATCAGTCGGTCTTTCTGCCGCAACTCTTCTCACAAAAACAAAATGCTCTTCGTTTGCAAAGTCGCGAACGTCATGACGACAGTCGCTGTTTCCAAAATGCGATTTGTTGCAGCACCGGTTCACGGCCGCCCGATCCGAAACTTCGCAGTGCCGCGACCGCGTTGTTTGTGCCGAGCACTCGAGCCACGTCAGCTCCGATCTTGTCGCAAGCCGATTGCAAATCCGACAGTGGCAAATCGACGAGACGACATTTCCGTGAGTCGCACAGCGCGACTAGCTTGCCGACGGTTTCGTGAGCGGTCCGCATTGGGACTCCCTTGCCGATCAAGTACTCCATCAACATGGTCGCATCGAGAAATCCTTCGTCGATCCGCGCAGCGATCCGTTCACGTTGCAATTCCGCTTGATCCGCGAGTGGTTCGGCCAGTTCGAGGCAGGCGGCGGTTGTGTCGAAGGCGGCGAACAGCGCGAGCTTGTCTTCTTGCAAGTCGCGGTTGTAGGCCAGCGGCAATCCTTTAGTCAGGAACTGCAACTGAGTCAGCGAGGCCATGACTCGTGCCGACTTGCCGCGGATCAGTTCGAGCACATCCGGGTTCCGCTTCTGCGGCATGATCGACGAACCGGTCGTGAATGCATCTGGCAGTTTGAGGAATCCGAATTCGGTCGTGAACCAAATGATCCACTCTTCCGCCCAGGTCGAAAGATGCGTGGCGATCAGCGACAGGTCGAACACAAATTCGATGACGAAGTCGCGATCGCTCGACACGTCGAGGCTGTTTCGTGCGACGTCATCAAATCCGAGCAACTTTGCGGATTCGTGCCGGTCGATCGGCAGCGATGTTCCCGCCAGCGCGGCGGCTCCCAGCGGCGAGACGTTGACTCGCTTCAGACAGTCTGCCAGCCGCAGTCGATCCCGCTCAAACTTCTCGACCCATGCCAGCCAGAAATGCGGCGCGAGCACCGGCATCGCACGCTGCAAGTGCGTGTATCCGGGCATGACGACATCCAGGTCCCGGTCGCAACGACCAACGAATGCACGCTGCAAGTTGACCAGCAAGCCGTCAATCTGTCCGATCGCATCGCGAGTCCACAATTTCAAATCGGTGGCGACTTGATCGTTGCGGCTGCGACCGGTGTGCAACTTGCGGCCGACATCGCCGAGCCGCCGAATCAGCTCGCTTTCAATGTGCATGTGGATGTCTTCCAACTCCGTGCGGAACGGCATCTCGCCACGAGCGATTACGCCCCGGATGTCTTCCAATTCCATCACGATCTGATCGGCCTCGACCACCGTCAGCAGTCCGACTTTCGCTAACATCCGCGCATGCGCTTGCGAGCCGGTAATGTCGGCATCAGCCAACCGGCTGTCGAAGCTGATCGACTCCGTGAACTGTTCCACGCGAGCGTCCGTTGCCTGTTGAAATCGCCCGCCCCATGCCTTCGCCACAATCGAACTCCCGTAGGATGCGCACTCTTGTCTGTCTGGTACTCGTCGCTAAGACGGGCAAGAGTGCCCGTCCTACGGCTCAGAATACTGTTGATGTTTCCGACTCGCCACGCGCCGTCACAATCGGTCGGAAGGGCGACGAGATTTCGCGGAATGTGCGATCAACTCTTGGAAACGGTTTGACTGTCTGAATAGTGTGTCGGCGTCGCGCATCGGGAGCGAAAGTGTTCGATCCCGCGACGTCCGTTCTCGACCCAGCCCAAGGTGTTGCCATGCTTCAAGTACAAAAAACCATCGAAAAGAAATCCGCGTCAATCCTTCTCCGATCCAAAGTGTTGCTTGCGACTGCCGCAGTCCTGTCGGTCACGGCCAGTCCCGACACAAACGCAGCCACGCCGGAAGCGGGAAAATCGCCCGTCCGGATTGCCGATAAAGACTGGGTCATTCAAATCGTCCCCGGTCCCGCGATTGGGCCGTCGCCGGTCCCAGCATTCAATGCCAACGCTCGCAAAGCCGCGATGAAGCTGGCGGCGAAAGCTCAACAGGCTGTCGAAGCTGCCGAGGCCGTGCAGCCAGCCGATGAACCAGTCCAGCCCAAAAAGAAAACACCGACGGGCAAAGCCACCTCCGCCGTTGAACCCGAACCGACCGGCAATCAGACGGCCGAGACACAGCCGCTGCCCGTCATTATCCCGGCGATCCCGGACCCAGAGGGTTCGCCAAGCCAGGTCGTTCTCGCCAATTGCGAGCAGCCAATGTCACGGTCGATCAACCCCGGTGCCTATGCCGAAATCTACAACTCGATTCCCTACAGCCGAGCAGAGTACTTCGCGAACCCGGCCTACCGGCATGAAGCCACGATGGAAATCATGTTTGGACAACTGCGACCGAGGACCGTCACGCAGATGTCGGTGCCAATGACGCAAACGACGCAAGGTTTTGCGATCCCGTTTCGCTCACATTCCACCGGACGGCAACACATCTTCCATCACTACTCGCGGTCGCCGTACTCATCGAGCGCGTATACGAACTGAGCGACTTCATTGCCAGTCGTCGTTCAGCAGATCATCCTCGTTAATCATGCGATGACCGGTTTCGGTGAGCACCTTGAGGGCCATGTCGAGGTCATCGACCGACAGCGCGATTACACCGCGGCCTCCGTGGCGGAGCAGCAGCGGATACGTGTAGTGAATGTTGACCTCGGCTTGCAGCAGCGCGGAGCAGAGTGACACGAACGGCTGGTTCCCCTCCGGCAACTGCACGGCGATCACGTCGCTGTCAAAGTACGCGAACCCGGAGAGATTGAGGATTTCCTTGGCTCTGTCATACGAACTGACCACAACCCGCGCGACCGCGCAATCCACGGAGTCCACGACGCTGAGCGCCAGGATTCGTAGATCGTGTCGCTCCAAGTGCCGCAGCAGATCGCGCAGACGGCCCAGCCGGTTCTCCAAGAACACGCAGAACTGCTTCAAGCACGGCCAATCCTGATCGCGCGCCGTTCCCGGATCGATGCCGAGTCCCATGCTATCGAAAGAAGTGGTCATCAAAAGGTTCCGAGTGGAAGAATTTCACGCCGTGAAGGGCCTGCTTGTGGACGAGTCGTTGCCGCGATCGAACCGAAGTTGTTTCGCCCGCGACAAGTGTGCTATCACCCGCGCAAGACGGTGATGTTGTACTTCCACACGGCGAAAACCGTCAATTGGCGATTTTGGGATCAGACATGCTTCGCACCTGTTTATTCGACATGGGCAACGTCCTGGTTTTCTTTTCGCACGACCGGATGTGCGAGCAAATGGGGAGTCTGTGCGGACTTCGCGGCTCGGACATTCAGCAACTGTTGATCGAATCCGGGAGGCAATGGGATTACGAACGCGGCTGGCTGAATCCCGACCAGTTTCATGATTGGTTTCGCGAAGTTACCGGAGCAAACGTCGGCCTGGCCGATTTGATTCAAGCCAGCTCCGACATCTTCCAATTGAACGAAGCCATCGTCCCGGTTCTCGACCGGCTGAAGGAACGCGGACTGCGTTTGGTCTTGTTGTCCAACACCTGCCAAACGCATTTCGAATGGATTCGGGATCACTTCGACGTTCTGCAACGCTTCGACGACTTCGTGGCGTCGTATCAAGTTGGCGCGATCAAGCCAGAGCCGGCGATTTTTCGCGCGGCCCTCGATCAAATCGGTTGCGCGCCGCACGAGTGCTTTTACACCGACGACATCGCGACCTACGTCCATGCCGGCTGCGAGTTCGGCCTGCAAGCGAACATCTTTACGGACGTGCCTTGCTTGATCGAACAGTTGCGTGGACTGGGCGTCAACGTGTGAGCGGACGATTAGCCGGAACGCGTGAGCGGCCGGTTCGAGCCAATTCAAACCAGGCTTGCGTTCAGCGGCCGATGGAGTTGCCAGAAAGCTTCGTCACATCCATTGGCCGCTAATCGCCTTATCGGCTGATGGTATCGGTGGGTCGCGCTGATTTCCTGTGTGGACTCGATACGATGTCCGCTTCGCGTCGCGGAATCTGAGCATGGCTTTGTCGATCGAACAATTCCAAAATCAACTGACGGCCAGCGGACTGTTCTCTGCGGCGGACGTGTCAGCGTTTCTCGGTACGTTTCCGGATGGACAACAGCTCAAGGATGGCGAGGCGTTGGCTCGCGAGTTGGTGCGTCAGAAGAAGCTGACGAAATTCCAGGCGGAACAGCTTTATGCCGGCAAAGGGAATTCGCTGACGTTGGGGAATTACGTCATCCTCGACAAGCTCGGCCAGGGTGGCATGGGGATGGTGCTGAAGGCGAAGCACTCGCGGATGGGACGGCTCGTTGCGCTCAAGGTCATGTCTCCCGCCGCGGTGAAGTCAAAGGATGCGGTCAAGCGGTTTCATCGGGAAGTACAGACGGCGGCGAGGCTCACGCATCCAAACATCGTCACGGCGTTCGATGCCGACGAGGCCAAAGGGACGCACTTCCTCGTCATGGAGTACGTCGAGGGAGATGACCTGTCGCAATTGGTGAAGAAGCATGGAGCGATGTCGGTCGAGCAGACGATCGAGTGCGTTTTGCAAGCGGCGCGCGGGTTGGAACATGCTCACCAAAACGGCGTCATTCATCGGGACATCAAGCCGGCGAATCTGTTGCTCGATAAACATGGGACGGTGAAGATCCTGGACATGGGGCTGGCTCGGCTGGAGAGCGGGTTGTCGGACGCAGCGGGAGTTTCGTCGGCGGGACTGACGCAGTCGGGCACGATCATGGGGACCGTTGATTACATGTCCCCGGAGCAGGCCGAGGACACGCGGCACGCCGACGCGCGAGCGGACATCTATTCGCTGGGGTGCTCGCTGTACTTCTTGCTGACTGGCCACGTCGTCTACGGCGGCGAGACGATGATGAAGAAGCTGCTGGCGCACCGCGACGCGCCGCTGCCGTCGCTACTTAGCCCTGTCGCTCCGCGACAGGAAAGCCGAACGTCGGCCGACGTGGGATTGCCGAGCGACGGTCGGACGAGTGTTGCACGCTCGGAGTCCGTGTCGCGGAGCGACGCGGCTACGTTGGAACTGCTCGACTCCGTCTTCCACAAGATGATCGCCAAGCGGACGGCGGATCGTTACCAGTCGATGAGGGACGTCATCGCAGAACTCGAACGTTGCCGAGCGGGTGAATCGGTGACAATGAACGTCAACGCAGTCAGCGGCGAATCGGGCAGCAACTTTGAGCTTCAGAAATTTCTGCGGCAAATCAGCGGGGACGAGGGAGATCTGGTGACGAACGCGACCTCATCGAGTCCGTTCGGTACCGGGGATTCGGTGGATGCGACCGCGGAGACGATTCTGACGACGGGTAACGACCGCGGCACTGATCCGCAGACAGAGATGACTCTCGCGGGTGAGCGATCGTGGCGATCAATTATCAAGACGTTGCAAAGCCGAAACGGGCTGCTGGCGAGTGTCGGCGTTGTGCTGTTGCTGCTCGGAGCTTGGTGGGTGTTTCGGACTCCGATGGGAACCGTGCGCATCGAGATCACCGACGATGAAATCGAAGTCACGCTCGGTGAGACCGGTCGGACTCTGCGCGGCAAGGTTGACGAATCCATCAAGCTGCCGATCGGCGAGCATGTGTTGCATGTCCAAATCGGCGAGACGACGTTCGACACGAAAGAGCTTTCCATCGCGAAGGGCGAAGCGGACGCCATCAAAATCGAACGAGTCGGCCGCCGAGTTCGCGCGATGCAGGGAAGCACGTTGCTCGGCCACAAAGAATTGCCCAAGGCGAAGAGTTCCACGGGGAAGATCTCTGACTCGGCGTCGGCTGGTTCCGAGACTCTCGCAGCAGCGAACTACGCCTTGGAGTTCGACGGCAAGGCGAGCTATGTGGAGGTGCCCACGCTCGGGAGCCGCGATTTTGGACCGTTGACGGTCGAAGCTTGGGTCAATGCAGATCAGGCTTTGCAAGCAACCAGTCCGATCATTGCGCTGAACGGGCCATATTGGGTTCAATTGAACCGGAGTCCTGGCAATTGGTATGCGATTGACCGCGACCAGAATTCCAGACACAAAGAGACGACGCCCGCCGGTCGGTGGAACCATCTGGCTTTTGTACTCGGTGCAACAACGAGTCAGTTCTTCGTGGATGGTCACGAGGTCGCACGCGGCCTCCGCGCGGATGCGACCATCACGAACGCATCGGCTCCCTTTGGTTGTATCGGAGGAGCCAAGAATTCAAAAATACCCGATCATTTCTTCCCCTTTCATGGCCTGATCGACGAAGTCCGCATCTCGAAGGTCGCCCGCTACGACAAAGACTTCACGCCCGACGTCCGCTTCACGTCCGACAAAGAAACGCTCGCCCTGTACCACTTCGACGAAGGTCAGGGCAGCGAGTTGAAGGACTCCTCGGGCAACAAGCATTACGGCAAGATCGTCGCCGCGAAGTGGGTGAAGGTAGAACCGCCGCCTCCGCCAGAAAACTACGCGCTGCAGTTTGACGGCAAGGCGAGTTATGTGGAGGTTCCTACGCTTGATCGTGACAAACCCGAGCCATTAACCATCGAAGCCTGGTTACGAGGGGCGAAGAGCATGACCCCCTTCGTGCGGATCGAAGGCAGAGCGCCTGCGCAACTCCATGGGGCGACAATGTGGTTTTTGGGGCAGGAAACCGATTCTGCGAAAGGCGGATTTCGACAAGTTGAAGCACGGACCAAGCTGTCGCCCAACAGTCTGGTTCATGCGGCGTACGTCATCGACGATCGTGCGGCGAAGTTGTTCCTCAACGGCGTGCTTGTTGACACCGTCCCCGGACCTTTTCCGTCTCCATTTTCTCAGGCTGCATTCCGGGGCACTTGGTTGGGCACTCAGCCGCTGAAACAAAACGCAATCGCGCCGCCCTTCGCGGGTGTCCTGGATGAAGTCCGAATCTCCAAGGTTGCCCGCTACGACAAAGGCTTCACGCCCGATGTTCGCTTCACTGCCGACAAAGACACGCTCGCCCTGTACCACTTCGATGAAGGCACGGGCAGCGAGTTGAAGGACTCCTCCGGCAACAATCATCACGGCAAGATCGTCGGCGCGAAGTGGGTTTCCTCCGCATCGCGTGCCAATACCGAAATCAAAACCTCGCCCTCCGACGCGATCAACTTGTTGCCCCTGATTGATCCAACCAAAGACAGCGTGCATGGTGGTTGGAGTTTCAACCAAGCGGGCGAATTGATTGTTGTCCAGGCGACACCGGCACGCATTCGCATCCCGTTTCGTCCCGCCGCCGAATATGACCTGCACATCGAATTCACTCGCCACAGTGGCATCGAAAGCAATGCCCAAGTCCTCGTCGCCGGGGGGCGGCAGTTCGTCTTCGCGCTCGGCAGCCAAAAGAACACGATGGCCTATTTTTTGTTGTTCGACGGCAAGTTTGGAGGCTCGGTTCAGAAAGAGGCATGGCTCGTCAACGGCCAACGCCACCGGAGCCTCGTACAGATTCGCAAAGGGGGCGTGAAGACGTTCCTTGATGGAGTTCCCGCCAGCGAGCTGATGACCGACTATTCCTCGGCAGCCATGCCCAAGGATTGGGAAATGGGAGACCCTGCGATTCTCGGGATCGGTTCGGTGAGCAGCCCGACGACGTTTCATCGAATCGAAATCGTCGAGATCACCGGCCACGGCACCTTCACCCGCCCTGCCGACCCGTCTGCCAATGCAGCCGAGGCGCAGCGGTCGGCAGCGTTGGATAAATTCATCGATGCACAGTGGTTGAAAGTGGTTCGCGCACTCCCGCCGGAAGAGCAAATTGCGAAGGTGATGGAGAAGCTCAAGGAACTCAACCCGATGATTCCCGAAAAGGTCTTTAGCAAGAAGATCACCGGGAACCAGGTGACCGAACTCGGCATCATGGGCCTTGGCGCACAGAACCTGGCCCCGCTCCGGGCGCTGGCCAACTTGAAATCATTGAACCTGCTTGTCCCCGGCGGCCACGAATTGTCGGCCAACCTGGAAGGATTGCGGGGCATGAGCCTGACGCAGCTGGAAATTCACAACATTCGCGTCAAAGACCTTTCACCGCTGGAAGGCATGCCGCTGGAATCGCTGGATATCTCGGCGAATCCCGCCTTGACCGACACTTCCGTCCTGAAGACGCTGCCCAAACTCAAGAAGCTGACGCTTCAATACGTCTCCACCCGCGACGAAGCCGTGCTCCGCTCGCTCACCGGGCTGGAATCGATCAACGGCAAACCGCCCAGCGAGTTCTGGAAAACGGTCCCGGCATCGGCGAACACGTTCACAAACACCCTCGGCATGGAGTTCGTCCGCGTTCCCAAGGGCAAGTCGTGGCTCGGCGGAGGGGGCGGCAAGCCGGGGACTCAGGAAGTCACGATCAACGATGACTTCTACCTCGGCAAGTTCGAGGTCACGCAGGAGGAGTGGCTCAAGGTGATGGAGACGAATCCGAGCTACTTCTCACGAACCCGCGATGGCAACGAGGCTGTGAAGAGCGTCTCGGATGCAGATCTGAGTCGATTTCCCGCGGACAGTATCACATGGAACGAGTGCCAGGAGTTCGTCGCCAAGCTCAATGCAAAGACGAAGGAGAACGGCTGGGAATATCGCCTGCCGACTGATGCGGAATGGCAGTACGCCGCTCGTGGCGGTCCTCTCGGCGACAAGGCGGACAGTGCCTTCGACTTCTACTTCGACCAACCGACGAACCAATTGCTCGCGACCCAAGCCAATTTCGAGGGGAGCAATCTGAAACGAACCTGCCCCGTCGGGAAGTACGCGCCGAATCGCCTGGGATTGCACGACCTATTCGGCAACGTGCGCGAGTGGTGTCTCGACGAAATGCGGCACCCCGGCGATGGTACCTGGCGACGAGTTATTAAAGGGGGCGGTTGGAATATCCTCGCGGATGTGTGCCGAGCCGGCCGGCTCGATTCCGGCGTCCCCACAATCCGCCTGAATCATCTTGGCCTGCGCGTGGCGCGAGTCCCGGTTGCCTCAGCAGATTCAACGACTTTCACCAACTCGCTCGGGATGGAGTTCGTCCGCGTCCCCAAGGGCAAGTCGTGGCTCGGCGGAGGGGGCGGCAAGCCGGTGACTCAGGAAGTCACGATTCCCAATGACTTCTACCTCGGTAAGTACGAGGTTACTCAGGACGAGTGGCAGAAAGTGATGGGGACAAATCCTAGTTCCTATTCACGCGACGGTAGTAGCAAGGGCAAGGTTAAGGATATCTCCGATGAGAATTTGAAGCGGTTCCCGGTGGATCAAGTCTCGTGGGACGACTGCCAAACTTTTATCACGAAACTGAACGAACGTGACAAACAAGCGGGCTGGGAGTATCGCTTACCGACAACGTCCGAATGGGAATACGGCTGCCGAGGCGGACCGCTGGTGACGAAGGAAGAGTCGAGCTTCGACTATTACCTGGATCAGGCGACCAACACGCTGCCAGCCAACAAAGCGAACTTCGTTGAATCGGAATTGAATCGGACTGAAAAGGTTGGTTCGTATCCGCCCAATCGCCTGGGCCTCCATGACATGCACGGCAACGTGTATGAGTGCTGCCATGAAGACGTCGTTGACGCAAAGGGAACTTCGCAACGAAGGTCGGCAGGCGGCTCGTGGTTGAAAGATGCTCCAGGCTGCCGCGCGAATGCCCGCGGATTAAACCTTCCCGACTTTCGGCACTACCAATTTGGTTTGCGCGTGGTCCGCGTGCCGATTGCCAGCCAAGCCAAATTCACGAACAGCCTGGGCATGGAATTCGTCCGCGTCCCCAAGGGCAAGTCGTGGCTCGGCGGAGGGGGCGGCAAGCCGGGGACTCAGGAAGTCACGATCCCCGATGACTTCTACCTCGGCAAGTACGAGGTCACGCAGGAGGAGTGGCAGAAGGTGATGGGGACGAATCCCAGCTACTACACAAAGCAAGCGAACAGCGAAGCGTTGAAAGGTATTTCCGACGCCGACCTTCAGCGATTTCCCGTGGAGAACGTGTCGTGGGAAAAGTGCCAGCAGTTCGTCACGCGGCTCAACGAGAAGACGAAGGAGGCCGCTTGGGTGTACCGCTTGCCGAAAGAATTGGAATGGGAATACGCCTGTCGCGGTGGGCCGATGAGTGACATCAGCGAAAGCCAATTCTCTTTCTACTTTGATCAGCCGACGAATCAGTTGTTGCTCGACCAAGCGAATTCCCAGCCCTGGGCCGAGAACCAGCCCGCTTATCTGAGCCGGCCGTGCAAAGTCGGATCGTACCCGCCAAACCGCTTGGGGCTGTATGACCTGCATGGCAACATTTCGGAATGGTGCGAAGACACAATCGTTGACGATCCAAATGCGCCGCAGCACGCGCATCGAGGCGGCCATTGGTTTAGCAAACCGATTCAATGTTTCGCGACGTCTCGCGAGATTGCTGCACCGCAGAAGATCGGCGCTCAAATCGGCTTTCGCGTGGCTCGCGTGCCCGTCGCCGCCAAGTCGTCGGCGTTCCAGCCGCTATTCAACGGCAAAGACTTAGCCGGCT
The DNA here is from genome assembly GCA_031375695.1 of Planctomyces sp. GTDB lineage: Bacteria > Planctomycetota > Planctomycetia > Planctomycetales > Planctomycetaceae > SXKJ01. The sequence continues at coordinate 2,838 of JANMIF010000130.1, read as the reverse complement.
GGCAGGGGAACCTGGATGCCTGGAAGGTTGAGGATGGCAAACTTAAGACGTTCGGCAACGGCAGCTCGCAATGGCTGTATTCTCGGCAGGCATTCGGCGAATTCCGTTTGCAAATGCAGGTCTGGACGACCGGCAACTCTGGCATCCGATTGGAGAATCCCGCTGCAAACATCTCTGTCGAGCTCGACGCCGGCGCACAACAGATGACTGGCAGATTCGATACAAGTGACAAACGAACGCGCCCGGCTGTCGGTAATTTCTTTCGTGAGCGCGAATGGAATGACTTCGAGCTTGTCCGGCGTGGCTCTCGCGTCACGCTGATGCTCAACGGTGAAAAGATCAACGAGGCGGATGCAAGCAACCTGCCCGAACTCGCTCGCCTCACCGGTTCAGTGCGGATTGGCCTGGAGTCGAATGGCGGCTCGGTCAGCTTTCGCGACATCCGCATCGCCGAGTCGTCTCCGCCCGCCGACATCCTCACCTCACCCGACTACGAATGGTCCGCGGCGGAGAACTTGGGACCGGGCGTCAACACTAACAGCTACGATCACGGTTTGACGGTCTCGGCCGATGGGCTGAGCTTGGTGCTGGCATCGCGACGCAGCGGTGTGCAGGATTTATTCGAGTGTCGCCGCAAGAGCGTGGACGAGCCGTTTGGCTCGGCAGTGCCGATCAAGGAACTCAACACGCCGGACTGGGAGGGTGGCCCGTTTCTGAGTTCGGACGGCCTCACACTGCTGTATCACTCCCGGCTGAGTCCGAACAATCAAGTAAGCAACGACCTCTTCCAAACTCGCCGCCGCGACCGCAACTCGCCGTGGGAGACGCCGGTCAATCTCGGCGTGACGGTGAACACCGCCGCTTCGGAAGAATGGCCTTGTCTCTCGTCCGACGGACTGACGCTGCTGTTCGCTTCCGATCGGCTCGGTGGAAAAGGTCAATTCGATGTGTGGCGCAGCCGTCGTAAGTCGGTCGATGCGACGTTCGAGGCTCCTGAGAACCTTGGTAGCGGAGTCAACACGGGACTCAGTGAAACGACTCCGAAGTTTGCTTCCGACAATCAAACGATCCTCTTCGTTCGGGGTGGGTCTCAGGTTCCACTCGCGCCTTTTGTAGCTGTCTTGGACACTGACGGGAAACTGACCGCTCGCCCCCTCAACCTGACGGTGACCGGCCATGTAAATTCACCATCATTGTCGCCCGACGGCCGCACACTGTATTTCACCTCGGACTGCCCCGGCGGACAGGGCAGCTACGACGCCTGGCAAATCCGCCGCGTGCGGAAGAAATAAGTGACAACTTCGACAAGTTCCCAACTCTCACGAGGTCGGCTACCTTCGGCGGGAGCATGGAGACGGTTGGCATGAACGGCTCCTCCGACTTCAACGCGGCACGACAGACACCGAACTCGTTCGAGCCGGTCGCAGCAGGACATTTTCAAACCACGCTCTGGACGATGGTCGTCCACGCCGGGCGGAGCGATTCGACGCTCGCGCGCGAGGCGTTGGCTCAGTTGTGCCAGACGTATTGGTATCCGCTGTATGTCTTCGTGCGGCGGCAGGGATATCAAGCTCACGACGCTCAAGACCTGACGCAGGCGTTCTTCACGCGGCTGTTGGAGAAGCACGCGCTCGGCCAAGTGGATCGCGAGAAGGGGAAGTTCCGATCGTTCTTGCTGGCGTCGCTCAAGAATTTCTTGGCGAATGAATGGGACAAAGGCCAGGCGCAGAAGCGCGGTGGCGGTCACGAGGTCATCTCGCTGGATCATGACTCCGCCGAGTCACGTTACGGACTCGAACCGAGCCACTATTTGAGTCCCGACAAAATCTTCGAGCGTCGCTGGGCGCTGACGCTGCTCGAACAAGTGCTGGCCAGCTTGCGTGACGAATACTGTTCCGACGGTAAAGCGGACTTGTTCGAGCAATTGAAGACGACTCTGACCGGTGAGTCCGGCTCCGTGACCTACGCCGCGATCGCCGAGCGTCTCGGCATGACGGAAGGGGCGATCAAAGTCGCCGCACATCGGCTGCGGCATCGGTATCGCGAGCTGATCCGAACCGAGATCGGGCAAACCGTCGCATCGGCCGACGACGTGGACGACGAACTGCGGCACCTGCTGAGCGTGCTCAGTGCGTCGTAATTTTGGAGTGCTCCGGCTTGACGGAGCTTTGGAATTGTCGCGGAGCGACTTTCTTTGGTGTTCGCGACACAGCGTCAGATTGGTTCTTTTGCTTGTCGCGAAAGTAACCCGAAGCGTCAGCGAGGGCGAATGCTTCACCAGATTCTGAATTCATCGCGTTCTGGAGCGCCCGCCCTCGCTGACGCTTCGGGTTACTTCGCGTAAAGATCCATCTGAGGGTGTGTCATCCCCAAGAAAGTCGCTCCGCGACAATTCCAAAGCGGTGCCGAGCCACCGTACTCCAAAGTTTTGTAACCTTTCGCGAGATTCGCTTTTGATACGGGTGGAGACGCTCGCAACACCAAAGTCCGCTCTCGGCGAGAGCGGGCTACACTTGCCGAAAGATTGGCCATGAATACCGCTCGTGTCTGTCCGAAATGTGCCAAGCCGCTCGCGGCGGATTCGCCGGAGGGGCTGTGCCCAGAATGTCTGCTGAAGGCGGCGCTCGCCAATCCCACCGATTTGGGGCCGACGGTGATCAGTGGTCTGCAAGACGTGATCCCCGTGTCGTCCACGGCCAGCCCCGGAGTTGGTTCGCAGGTCCGTTACTTTGGCGACTACGAGTTGTTGGAAGAGATCGCACGCGGCGGAATGGGAGTCGTCTACAAGGCTCGACAGGTCAATCTCAAACGTGTGGTGGCTCTGAAGATGATCCTCGC
>JANMIF010000010.1:0-7118 GCA_031375695.1 Planctomyces sp. | reverse complement strand
TCCTTGCCCACCACGAACTCGTCCACCAAACTGCTCACCCAAGGAACCCGCACCAAGCGGACGACGTTCGCGCGAAAATCGGAAGCGGATCAAAAAAATATCAAAACTTTCACAACGAGAAATTCAACAAGCTCTGGCGAGCGTGGCTACCCGGCTTCTTCAGCGACCACAGGTCGAGTCGCTCACCGCGAAACAGCTTGCGAATCGGATTGCGTTTGTCGGTCAGCGCATCGCCGAAGGCAGCGCCGTCCGTCGCATCGTTCGCAGTTGCGGTGCCGGGGCGATAAGCATCGAGCGACGCGATCGTCGGCCCGAGAATGATCGAATCGAAAAACGCTTCCTCACCGCGATCGCAGGTCGGCGCGATGCCCGTCAGCGTGAAGCCGCCCATGTCTTTCCACAGATCAAACGTCGCGACGGACCATTCGCTGGGAGCCGTCTCGCTGACCGAGATGGCCGCCCAGCCGGTCGTGTTGGGACCGGCGACGTATCGCCCCTTCGCGACCTTGGCATCGGGCCAAGCTCCGTTCGCCGCCAACTCGATCATCACACTTCCCGCGCCGCGCTTCTTCCATGCCAGACGCAGATAGCGGTGCTCGCCCGGCTGAGGCTGCTGGCGAATCGCAAAATTCCAGCCGGGTATCTTCACGCCGTCTCGTTGCAGCGGAGTGATCCCCAGCGCCGCTTGGCCGCCGAATGCTCCTTCAGCGATCAGTCGGCTTTTACCGTTGCCACTCGTGAGCGCCGCGAGGAATTGCGGTTGATCCTCAAACAAGACGGTCACCGGCTCGGGCCATGCGGCTCCCGCTTGGACCCAGTTCGTGAGCGTCGCGATTTCTTTGTCGGACAGCTTTTGCTTGGGCGGCATCTGAAAGTCGGGATCGCGAAACGAGATCGCCGTCACGAGCAGACTCTTCTCGACATCCCCCGGCACAATCGCCGCACCTCGATCCCCCCCCGCCTTCGCCGCTGCCCACGAATCGAGCCGCAAGTTCCCTTCCTGCTTCTCCGGCCCATGACACGAAACGCACTTCGCTTCGAGCAACGGCTGCACGTCCTCGACGAACTTCGCGACGTCATCCGCCGCGAACAGTTCGCCGCCGCACACGGCCAGGAGAAACATCGATAACGACAGCAGTCGACTTCGCACAACAACGCTCCCATGAAACGACCGGCAAATTGCCCAATCACTATTCTGGCAAAGAATCTCTCCGTGCCACCGCATGATTTGCCGCGGAAAGTCATCGATTCAGATCACGCAGGACTTCAAAGGGGGGCTCGTAGGCCTTTTCGCCTTCCTCACGCGAGGTGAAGAAATTGAAGAGATAGATGCCATCCGATTTCTTCTTCAGAAGTTGGGTTGCGGCAGCTCGGTATTCGTCTGCTGTGATGTTCTTCTGGCCGCCGCCGCGAGTGCATTCGATGCCGCCGTAGACCGGAACCGTCGTGATGGCCTGCTTCCATTGGTCGATGGGCAGGTCGCCACGCTCAAACAGGAATTCCGAGACGGCGACGAAATCGACCCAGCCGTTGGTGACCCAGGCGGGGACATCGCACCCGCGTTGCCGAGCCGTCTCGGGAGTCGGTGGTGGGTTGCCGCCATTCGAGGGCGGACGCACGGAGAGCACCAGCCGACGACCTCGCTCGCGTCCGACGCCGTCGAGCATCTTGCGAACTCGCTCGACCAGAGAATTCATCTTAGTGACGCGTTCTTCGGTCGTCCCGTCTTTGAAGAACGTCGGAAAGCGATTGAAGTCGAGTTCGATGCCGTCGCAGTCGTAACGCCGCACCGCTTCCTCGATCAGCCGAAACGTGTAGTCGTGGACCTCGTCGCGGGCGAAGTCCATCGCTCCTTTGCCGCGATACTGCTCGGTTCCCAGCCGCCATTCGGGATGGTCGACCAGAAACTGAGTTCGCAGAAAATCGTTGCCGTGATCGTCGTTCATGCGAAACGTGAGCAATGCCTCGCGCCCCCGCCGCTTCGCTTCGGCCAGCATCACCGCATAGGGATCAACACTGTTGTCGAAGAAAGCCTTCAGGTTCTCGAACCGCTGCTTCTCGGACGCCGGCCATTTCGCTCGTTCCTCCGCCGTCGACAACGTGCCGCGCATTGTGCCGACCTTCGTTGGGTAGTACATGACCTGCGCATTGACGCAGACCAGCACCGTATCAACATGGCTCCCCTCGAAAGCCACTTCTTCAATTAGCCGCTTCACATCATCCACATTGACCACCACCGGCCCCTTGCCGCCCGCTTTGGTCGAGAGACACGAATCGCCATCGAAGTTGTAAAGCACTCGCCTTGTACGGGGCGTGGCTGCGTTGATGACTATGGGTTGCCAGTAGGCGTGCATCGCGGCGTGGCGTGCGGGCACGTTGGTCAGGGCGTGCTCTTTTCGATCGGGCAGCCGCATCATAAACAGATTCCGCACGCCGCCGCGTTTCGAGCCATAGACAAGCCACTGGCCGTCGGGCGAAGGCTTGGGGTGATAGTGCGTCGTGCCGTCGGCGGAGTTCGTCAGCCGCTCGGATTGGCCGTCGAGCGTGACTCGAAACAGTTCGACGTTGTTGCCGACCTTCGCGGTGTAAAAGACCGCTTGGCCGTCGACCGACCACACCGGGATATCGCTGCTGCCACCGTGATAGTCGGGCACGTCAAGGAACTCGGTCACGCCTCGATAGCCGCCTCGATCCGCGAGCTTCGTCAGGCCGCTGCCATCCGCCTTCACGATGTGCGGATGGCAGTTGTAGTGCTCGCCAGAAACGAACAGCACCCAATTCCCGTCAGGCGACCACGACGGGACAAAGACAAAGGGATGGCTGGTCTGCACGTGGATGCGATTCGAGCCATCGGCATCGGCCAGATAGACCTGATAGTTCTCGTGATACGAAATGCGAGAGCCGTCGGGCGAGCTGCTGAAGCCATACGCGAAGCCGTTCGAGTTCTTCGTCAGGTCCGTCTTGTTGCGGCCATCGCGGTCCATGCGAAACGGCTTCGAGTTGCCGCCAATCAAAGCCGTGAAGCCGAGCTTCTTCGGATCGTTCGGCCAGAAGAACAGCCCCGAGTTGTAAGAACTGACGCGGTCCACTCCGGTGACGTTCTCCGCTTTGCCGGTCGCCACATCGACGAGAAACGAATCCACCAACCAGCCTTCCGGCGTGAAGCGAAATGTCTTGTGCTCCTCTTCCCACTGAGCGTTTTCAACACTCTCCCAACCCCGCAAGACAACGGCTGTCTTGCCATCCGGAGACCAACCCGCGAACTGCGTCCACGATCCGGCCTCGTTCACCAGTTCGCCACCGATCGAGCGTCGCTCGGTGCCATCCGCTTTGACGACCATCGCCCGGTTCGTGCTGACATTCGCGTGCCGTCCGCCGGGCAAGTTCGTCCGGTTCTCGTTGTAACCAACGAGCGGCAGTGACATCGGCGGTTCCTCGGCGGGGGCCGAGGAGATGAAAACCAGAAGCAGGCAAGTGGCAAGAATTCGCTTCATGTCTGATCGGCTCTCCAAAACTGAATGCCGGGGCAATTGCCGAACTTCCAATCGAACTTCCCGACGCTCGATTCCGGCAGCGTTTTGCCGAGATAAGCCAGCGTGAGCGTGCGGAACCATGTCGGAAACATTCCACCTTGTGTTGCGGTCGAGTTCAGTTGGTCGTACCCGTAATTGAAACCTCGATTCTTCAAGAACCAGAAGCCGCCGTCGGGAGTTTGATTGCTGAGCACTGCTTGCAGGCCGCGATCGAGAGCCGCGCGGATGTCAGCTCGGCGGTAGTCGCTTGCTTGCAGTAACCGTGCGAGCGGGTCGATCGAGTCGATGTCTTCGCACGCGCTGCTGCAAAGCGGATCGCCGCCATGAACTCCCTGCCCGAAGCCGCCGAGTTTGTTTTGCGTCTTGAGGCACATATCCGTCGCGCGGTCGGCATGCGGGATTGCGACGCGGTCGTAGAAGTAAAGCAGCCAAAAGTGATAGCCCCCCATCACGGCTCGCGAGAGCCCGCGCGGGTCGTTCACATCGAGCTGCCCCCACAAGCCGGTCTGCTCGCTCATGTGATGTGACGTCATCCAATTCAGCAACTCGGCGACGACGGGCCGGCAGCGTTCATCCTTCTGAAAGTCCCGCGCGTATTGCAGCAACGTGCCGACGTTGAGCACCTCGTTCCCAACGAAGTCCGGCTGCTTCGCCCAGTCTCGCGACTCCAGCCACTTCACCAATCCGCCCGGAGCAATGAACCGCTCTAAGTCACGCATCGGCTTCTTCGCGACAGCCCCGAGGCACGTCAGCGCGGTCATAACATGACACGACAGATGCCGCCGCCCGCACCACTCGGGATCGCCCTTGTACCAGCCTTGATCGAAGATGACCGGATCGCGGAACAGTCCATCGTCGTCCTGATGCGATTGCAGGTACTCGATCCACTCCGCGCGTTGCGATGACGTCAGGACATCGAGATCGCCGTAAAGTTGCCGCGTCATTGCCGCATAAGTCGAGCTGTAGAGCGTCGGCACTCGGCACCCGGCCGCGTAGTGATATCGACCATACGGCCCGTCGGTGACACGCATCGATTCGATGAACCGCAACGTCTTGTCGCGCACATCGGAAACACGCACCTCAGGGGGAGTGGCGCCAGAGTCTGCCGCAAGGCTCACGCAGTGCAGTGTCGCGGCGGCCGACAACGCACCGCTGGCGACAATGAACTGTCGACGCGACAGGATCGCGTTTGATGTTTCACTTGGACTCACAATCACAAAAGCCCTTTCGATGATTCCGGTTGACGCTCGAGTTCGACGCACCAATTCACCGCCGCCTCCAGCAGGTGCCACGAGTCCTGTGAGTGCTCGCCGATGCCGGAGGGATCGAGGAATAGACCGACTCGCCGTTCGGGAGCGGAGAAGCCATTGAGCATCTGCTGGGCATCGTAGGCAAAGAGGATGGCCTGCTCGGGTTGTTCGGGCAGATGAGCGATCAACGTCGCGCTGTCGAGAGGCCGGCCCCAACCGATGATGCCGCGGATCAAGCCGTCTCGCTTACCATGCAAGCCCGCGGCAAGCGGGTGATCGGGAGCGACAAACTTCACTGCGGACTTCCCGCTTCGAAAGGCGAAGCCCGTGCCTTCACGCGCGGCGGTCATCCCGAGCTGCGGATAGCCGGCCGGTTCGAGGCAGATCACCGGCACGTCGGCATGAGCGAGGTCGATGCGTTCGATCGCCGGTTCGCCAACTCCGTAGTCGAACAGCGAAACGATCACGATCGCTCGATTCGCGAGGTCGCTTGGCTGCACGTCTTCAAAGTGCCGCACGTCGACGCGAAAGCCCATCTGCCACAGCCGCGCGTTGAGCAACTTTTGGTTGACGAGCTGATTGAACTTGTCCCAGTCGGCATGCACGGGCCTTCGCGACGTGAGGACCAGCGCGCTGCCGGGTCGGCTCGACGACACCATCGGCGGCGAATCTGCTTCGACGATCGCCCGACGACCGCCGCGCACGTCTTCGCTCGCACCACTATTCAGACTCACCAAATGCACGCGTCCGTCGGTCACTCGCAGCGCGGTTCGTCCGGCGGACGACGCGATGTTGAACTCGTTGGCCGACACCGCCGCTTCGGCTTGAGGAGTCCGAATGCGCCACGGCCGGCCTGCCGAGTGCTCATCAACCGCGATCTCCGCCGAGCCGCTCATGAGTTCGACGGACCGCGCCTCGCGTGAACGCTCCAACCGCGTGCTCGGCCCCAGCATCGCCACGCCGAAGCCCGACAATCGCACGCGCGCGGTGGCGTCGTCCGTGACATGGATGGACTCGCCAAGCCGCAGTCGATCACCGGGTCGAGCCGGACGCGAGTTGCCACTCGATTCGATGCTGACTCCCGGTCCACCCTCAACGACCGTCGCCCAAGCCACGGAATTGCCCCGGCCGATCCACACGGCGAGCAACGCGGCGAGCAACGCGATCACCAAACAACTCGCGAGCACCGCCGCCACCGCGCGAGATCGCTGACGTCCCCTTATCGCATACCGAGATTCCACTCCGTTGGAACTCGGCTCGGAGAGATCAGAAGTCACTTCATTCGACTCAGCACGCAGACAAGCCCTGCTTGCCGCCACTCGCCCCAACGCCGCATCGAGTTCCATGTACGACCGAAAGACGCGCCGCGCTTCCGCATCGTCGCGCAGCAGCGACTCCAATTCCGCCGCCTCATCCGCCGCCGCCATGCCATCGACATAGGCTTGCACGAGTTCCACCAACCGAGTTCGCTCGCTCATGTCAGCCCCTCTGCTGCCTGAGTTCGCTCAATGCACTCCTGCAACGCCAGCCGAATGCGATGCAGCACCTTGTAAAGCGACATCGCCGTCTGCCCCCGTTGCCGAGCGAGTGCATCCATCCTCGCGCCAGGCTCATATGCCGCCAGCACGACTTCCCGTTGCCGAGGCTGTAACTTCTCCAAACAAGATTCCAACGCCGCGCGTCGAGCCTCTCCAGCCTCATCGGCGACTGCTTCCTCCGCGAGCGTCATGAGCAACGATTCATCGAACACATGCCGGTCCCGCGCCCGATCTCGCAGAAACGCCAGCACTTCAAATCGAGCCACGCCGCAAGCCCATTTGCGAAAGTCCCGCGAGCTGTCGAACTCGTCGAACTTCTCCCACAGCACGACCGCCACTTCCTGCATGACTTCAGCAGCATCTTCCCGCCGCGGCACCAACGAGCGCACAAACCCATGCACCGCCGCCTCATTCGCGGCGAAGAGCCGTAGAAACCGTCGATGTCGCTGCTGCTCGTGCGGGTCCATACAAACATTCTCCCAGGATATCTCCGCAGCGAGCGTTCATTTGCCGCCCTGAATGTCCAGAACGGTTCATTCTCGAAACTGGATCGCGAACAGGTCGGCTTCCTGCATCACAATCTTCAAACAGACCGTCTGACCGGCGAGGGATGAGACATCGCTGCCCTTCTTCCAACTGACGGGTTGTTCGATCGCGTCGCCGACGAGGTTGCGACTGTCGGCCAGCGTGAAGCCGGGGATCGGTTGGCCGGACTCGTCTTGCACTTCGACACGCACGCTGCCGCCGGCGCTGGTCGAGTAGTTGATGACCAGTTCCTTGCCGGTGAATCGCAGCGG
>JANMIF010000057.1:0-5118 GCA_031375695.1 Planctomyces sp. | reverse complement strand
AGGGCAACCCGCGAGCCGCCGCGTCGTCGTGAAAATCGGCCACACGAGCCGGGCCGTAACTTCCGCCAAACTCGATCAACATGGTCGGTTCACCCTGCTGATCGACGAGCGCGGCATCGGGGAGTTTTTGTCCGACTCGCGACGGAGCGAGGATGTCCTCGCCAGACCAAGTGGAAGCGAGGTCTCGCGAGTGACTGAGAAATCTCAACCACACGGCGGTGACACCGAGATCGTGGGTGGTGTGCGTGACCAGCGATTGCGGTCGTTCTCTTCCGCCGAAGTAAGTGACGGTCATTGAAGTCGGAAAGTAGACGACCGTGGGTCGCAAGGCCCGAAAGCGCCAGCGACTCTGCAACTGAAAAGAGATCGCATCCGAACGTGGTGCCGCTTGGCCCGGTTGCCACCGCACGACAGGCTCGTTGAGTTCTGGCAACGGCATCGTTGGTAAGACTTCGCGTGAGATCATCCCTGCGCCCACGAGACGGCGCAGGCGACGGCGGGCATTGGCCAAATGACTCGCCCATAATGCCTCCGCCACTTGTCGCTGTCCCACTAGCCGCACGCGCAGTGCGAGGGCCTCCAAGAGAACGAGATCCCGCTGACTCAGTCGAAGGAATTGGCTCACAGTTCATCTCCTTCGGCATCGGAGACATCGTCAGCGGGACGCTTGCGCGACTTGGGACGCCGGGCTGAAAGAGCGTCTGGAAGCGCGAGGGGGACGCCGCTCGGTGTGCCCTCAAACAGAGTTGGATTGGCGGCGTCGAATTCCTCCAGGATGGATTGGGCCTGCGGCAGCGGTTGGTCCAGTACAACCTTCTTGGCCTGCTCGCGGATCAGGGCAGCGATTTCAGGCCGGCCGATGGCCTCGTATCGCTGGGCTTGCTCTTCAAGTTGGTTGTGATGCTCGGCGTGGCTTAGAATCAGTAGCCGTTGAAGGGCCGACGTGAAGTAACTGCCGACCGTCGGAATGATGCGCTCCATCAGTCGATCCACGAACCATTGAATGTTCCGTTGCAACATGAATGAAAACTCCTGAATTGAATGCGGCTGACTGTGATGTTGTCCGACTGGCACTGGCGTTGAATCGGACTGGCGGCATTTGAGAACAGGTTGCTTTCACTCTCCACTTAATCTGTTTCAATCTCCCGGAATCTCGTTTTTTCATGAAGCCTTGAGCCGCGATGAGTAATGAGTCCCAGAATCGCTCAGTGTTTCTCAACGCGGATGTCGTTCGACAGGCCATGCACGATCGCGGTTGGGGCATGGAGAAGTTGGCACTCGAAGCCGGAGTGGCAACCGCGACAATCTCCGCCATCTTGAACGAGAAGCATCCGGTTTTTTGGAGTCGTGCCGAGAAGATTCGCAAGGCGTTGCGGATCGAACGCATGGAGGCATTACTGAAGTCCGATGACTCAGAATGCGTTGCTCCGATTGTTCACGACCGGATTCATGAATGGTCGGTGGAGCAAGTCTTGACCGGCTGGATCACCGCATCAAACAAATTGCAGTTTCAGGTGTGTCGTCTGCAACATCAGCATCTGCGTCGTTGTGCTCGCGGGAAGCGCTACGAATTGCGGGCCATGTCCACCGCCGAACAAGAGCGCTGCCAAGCTCAGTTCATCCGCCATGCGGAAGTCTGTGCGGCGATCGGAAATCATCCGCATGTGATTCGTAACATCACGACGTGCGAATCGCCACAGAAGGATGCTTGGTGGGTGATCGACGAATGGCTGGACGGCGTTTCCTTGGCCGAAACTCTGCGTGAGACGCGGCTCAGTCGATCATCGGCCATCACGTTGGCCAAGCAGATCGCCGAAGGACTCAATGCCTTGCATCAAGCGGACATCGTGCGGCGTGAACTCTCGCCGCAGAGTATTTTGCTCTGCCGCGAAGGGAGTCACGCCGTCTTGACCGAGTTTGAACTCGCCAAATTGTTGGACGGCAGTCCGACCGTTTCTCGTGACGAGTGGCCGACCGATCCGTATCGAGCGCCGGAAGCCAGTTCTCAGGATGTGGATGTTCGGGCTGACGTTTATTCCTGGGGGCGGCTGGTGTTGCATCTGCTGCTGGGACAACTGCCGCTTGAGGGACAAGAATTAGCGGCGATACGGAAGGGACGTCTCGCTTCCGAAATGGAGAAGTTGCTGTTGAAGTGTGTCAGTGTCTCCAGGCGATCTAGGCCGAAGGGATTCGAGGAAGTGATCGCGGCCGTGTGTTCTTGGAAGGTTGATTCATGAGTGACAACACGGATTTTTCACAGAGCGAAGTGCGCGTCTCGCGGATGCTGGCCAACCCGGATGATCCGTGGGTCAGCGTACATGCCATTGCGGAGTACGAATTCTGTCCACGGGCCGGGTTGTTGGCTTTTGAAAACAAACGGGCGGACGATGACGATGAGCCACCTGCTTTTGACATCTTGCCGAGATTCGAGTTGGAAGCGATCGAACGAGTACTCGGCGAACGACGGCGTGCGTTCTTCCGCTGGCTGTGGATGTTTCTCAGCCTGGCCATCGGCGGGCCGATGGCCAGCAAGCTTCAGCAACCAGCGATTGTCGTTTTGATCGGCGTCGGCATGGTCCTTGTCAGTTATCGAATTCTGAATGTGGCCTGGGACATCGTGGAGTTGCTCAAGCAACGACACATTGCCTTGACGAGTCGGTGTCACGAGCCTGATCCCTATTCTGAAGAGTTTCAGCCAGTGAATTGGTTCGGCCTGCTGAATCTCGGATTCGAGTCGATCCGCTTGCCAGAGGCTCTGACGGATCACGACTGGCGATTCGACGGGAAGCCGTGGCGCATTCTGCGCAAGGGTTCCCTGACGATTCCGGTTTTTCGGACCCGGTCTCCGCAAGAAAGACCGCACGACCAGCAGCTTGTCAAAATCATGGCGTACTGCCGTTTGGTCAGCGTCTGCGTCAAGTCGGAGTGTCCCTATGGCATCATCTTGACGGGCGAGGACTGTTCTGGGGTCGCTGTTCCCAACCATGCGCGATATCGAAAACGGTTTCACGACAGTCTTGTGGCCGTCCGGAATCTCGCGCTGGCCGCCAAATACCGGTCGGAAGGGAACGTTCCCGCCAACTTCCAGTGTTGCGGGGCGTGCCCGCTGGGAGCACCGCGACGTGTCTCTCGCGGATTGCGAGTGCAACGATTGGGTGCCCCGGTCAAGGTGTTCTCCGCGGGAGGCTGGAACGGAAAGATGTATCACTGTGATTGCGGTGATCGGTTCCAATGGACGCCGCCTTACAAAGGCAGCGACCGTGGCGACCGGTGATTGGACCACGGTGTTATCGTGGGCGGCTCGTCCGTCGATCGAACCAATCGACAAGTCGCAGCAAGAGTCGATCCAACGGACTCTGCGGCGGCGGTCGCTGAATCCGATCATTCAGTGAGTCCCATGCCGCCAGCCATTCCGGGCCACCAGTGAAGCGATTCTGCGGTTCCAACTGCAACGCACGCCCCAGCAAGGCGTCGATCGCTTGCCAAATCGTTTGGTCCAATCGTGAGGCTTCGGGACTGATCGTACTTGGCGGCACATACAGTGAGTCCCGTGCTGACCGGTACTGCGCCGAACCGGCACGACCACCGAGTCCGTCATAAGGAACTTGAAGCGTGAGTAGTTCGTAGCAAACGGCGGCCAGAGAAAAATAGTCCGCCCGAAAATCGACGGCTGGTTGATCCGCAAGAATCTCAGGGGCTGCGTATTGATCACTCTTTCCGTCTCCGGTTTTTCGAGTGGCCGTCTGTTCGATTCCCCAAGCACTGCCGAAGTCGATCAACGTCAAGCGGCGTGACTTGGCGGACAGGATGATATTGGCAGGCTTGATGTCGGCATGGACCACGACGCCGTGTCGATGCAAATGACCCACGGCGTGAGCCAGTCCGCGAAAGAGTCGAATCGCCTCCGGTGTTCCGAGGCGCTGGCGATGGGAGTCACGCATCTTGCGGACCCACCAACGCAAATCCTCTCCTTCGATCCACAGTTGGACGATTGCGATGTCGTCACCCAGCCGATGGTATTCGAGAATCTGGGGAAGTTCGGGATTCTCCTGGCCGAGACGTTGCAGTACGCCGACACGCTGCCAAGTCGCGTCGCAGCGGGGCAACAATTGCAGAACTCGCAAGGCACCGTGAGGGCCAGCCACCGGATCAAACGCCAAAAAACGGCGACGAGATTCCGTGCTGAGCCGACGAGTCACCAGAAAATTCTTGCGACCGAGAACGATGCGATCGATGACTTCATACCGGCGGCGTTTGAAGTAGAAATGGTCTGGGGCCAAAACCAAAATCCTTTCCGACCAAGTGGGACTCACGGCGACTGAGGTGTGACAAGGTGGCAACGTGTCTGCGCAGACATACGGCTGGTCAACACATGCCAGTGAGAATCAGCGCAATTGCCGGGGAATCGTATCAAGTCGGCGGAACCAGCGCTGGCATGTCGGAGAGTCGCCTCGCGTGCCACGCGAGGTGCCAGTCGAATAGCTGCCGTATGTCCACACCCTAAGGGCGGCGCAGCCGCCTCCAGGCCGCAGCGTCCAGCGGAGGCCAAGGAGCCGCAGCCTGCCCCAGCAGGCTCGGCTCAGGGCGAGCGGCCCAGCGAGCCCAAGGGCGTCCAGCCCGCCGCGAGTCGCTCCCAAGCGACTTGCGGAACAAGCCGTCCAGGGCGGCGGAGCGTCCAGCGCAGCCGGAGCCGGTCCTGGCCGGCGGGTGCTGTCGGCGCAAGCGGTCGCACACGGTTGTCGTTGTCGATATGTGGTTGAGGAGACGATTGGTTCGTTAGAGGATCTTCACGCGGTTCTTGATTCGCGTTTGGACTTCTTCCAGGGCGATGAAGAGTGCCTGTTCGATCTCGTGATAGGAACCCTTTCGCGGCGACTTGACGATTACTTGCCAACCGTTGTCGGCCACGAAGGTTTGTTTGCAACCGCGAGTCGCCGCATTGCCCGTTCGCTGTCGTACTGTCGAACGTGCCTTCGCTGCGGTCAGCTTGGCCGGATCAACTTGCTTGGACACAGTGGCCAACGTCGGTTCCGGGAGTCTCGACAATTCGTAACCAGCTCTCGCGGACAGTTCGCCGCTGTCGATCCGGGTTCGCATCTCGTGCGGGAGTTTGAGCAA
>JANMIF010000053.1:0-9532 GCA_031375695.1 Planctomyces sp. | reverse complement strand
GCTGTCGAGAGCTTGCTCTCGCCACCTCGACCCTCCTCCTTTTTTGACTTCGCGAGCGGGGCGGCGTTAGCCGGCTAGCGCCGCCCCGCTCGCCAGCGCAAACTTCATTGGGCTTTGCCCCGCGCTCCGAATAACATGCTTCGCCATGCCTGTTTTCAAATACATCGCGAAAGAACTGTCGGGCCGTGAGGTGACCGGCGAACTCACCGGTCAAAGCGAATTGGATGTTGTTTCGCAATTGTCTGTGAAAAGTTTGTTCCCGGTGAAAGTATTACCCGCCGAAGTGAGCAACAATCCGACGCTGGCTTGGATGCGGCGACCGGGTGCCGGGCGATTGGCCACGTTTTACTCTCAGTTGGCCGACTTGCTGCGATCGGGCGTGCCGCTGTTACGGTCGTTGGATTTACTTGAGCGGCAAGCCTCGCACGTCGGGCTGAAGTCGATTCTGCACAACCTGCGGGAAAAAGTTGCTGACGGAACGCGTCTGGCCGAGGCGATGCGAGCGCATCCCGATGCCTTTTCGGAACTCGCAGTCAGCATGGTCCGGGCGGGCGAAGAAGGTTCGTTTCTGGAAGATGTGCTCAAGCAAGTCGCCGACTTCACGGAGCATCAGCAAGAACTAAAAGGTCGCGTCGTCGGAGCGATGGTGTATCCGGTGTTCTTGCTGTGTGCGGGAGTCGGCGTGGTGTGGGCAATGCTCGTTTGGTTCGTGCCCAAGTTCACGCCAGTGTTCGAGCGGATGTCGGATCGCGGCACATTACCGTGGGCGACCACCGCGTTGATGGGAATAAGCGATATTGTTGGGAACTATTGGTTGGTGTCGTTTTTGGTGATCGCGGGATTTCTGTTATTCGTTCAGCGGCACTTGCGCACGGAGCGCGGGTTGCGGCAGTCGCATCAATTGGCGATCAAGTTGCCGGGGCTAGGGCCGGTCGTGCGCAGTCTGGCGATTGCGCGGTTTTGCCGGATTCTCGGTACGCTGTTGAAGAACGGCGTGCCGATCTTGCAATCGTTGCGGATTTCAAAAGATGCAACCGGTAACCGCGTACTGTCCGAAGCGATCGCGCTCGCGGCGGAAAATGTCTCGGCCGGCAAGTCGCTCGCTTCGCCGCTGGCCGCCAGCCGCCAGTTCCCGGCTGAAGTGGTCGAAATGATTTCCGTCGGCGAAGAGGCAAATAACCTGGAACACGTTTTAATCAGCGTGGCCGACACGATGGAACGCCGCACTCAACGGCTGCTCGATCTGGCGGTGCGATTGCTGGAACCGTTGATGCTGATGGTCATGGCCGGGCTGATCCTGTTCGTCGTGATCGGTTTGCTACTGCCAGTGATGCAAAGTTCGGGATCGTTGTGAGCGGATCAACGTTGCCCGCTGTCGCGATCGCGTGCGTCGAAACGGATTACGGCTACCGAATTTGGGTGGCCCATCCACGCACTACGCGTTGCCTGCGAATTGCTTCAACAGGTCGTCGGTGATCGGCTCCCCCTTCGCGACGTTCTTGATTGCTTGCAGCACGGCCAGCACTTGCTCTTCCGAAAGTTCATGGCCGAGTTCATGCAGGCGATGCGCGACCGCTCGCCGGCCGCTGTGCCGGCCGATGATCAGCTTCAAGCCGCTGGCTCCGACTTTCTCCGGCCGGTACGGCAAATAGGTATCGGGATTCTTGAGTAACCCATCCTGATGAATCCCCGCTTCCGTCGCGAAGATGTTCTCGCCACCGACCGGCTTGTTGCGAGCCAGCGGCAGCCCAGTCAGTTCCGACACCAATTGGCATAGTCCCCAGAGTTTTGTTGTGTCGAGCTTGAAGTCCACGCCGTATTGCTCGCGATGCAGATCCAGCGCGATCGCGACTTCTTCCAACGAGGCGTTTCCGGCTCGTTCGCCGATGCCGTTGACCGTGCATTGCACGACGTTCGCCCCTTCGTCGATGCACGCCAGCGTGTTCGCAACGGCTAAGCCAAGATCATTGTGAAAATGGACGGCGAGCAATGCCTTGCTCAGGTTTGGCACGTTGTCCTGAATCTCGCGAATGAAATCACGAGCCTTCTCCGGTGTGAGGATGCCGACCGTATCCGGGAAGCCGATCGTGGTCGCGCCGGAGTCGATCGCCTCGCGGTAGCACTGGCAGAGATACGGGACTTCGGTGCGGCTGGCGTCTTCCGGGCTGAAGGCCACGATCTCGAACTTCTCGCTCGCGTAGCCGACCGATTCGGTGATGATCTTGAGCACTTCCGTTTCCGACTTTTGCAGCTTGTGCTGCCGGTGTAACGGGCTAGTGCCACAGAACAAACTGACGCCACGCTTGTTGGTCGGATTTCCGTCAAGCGCTTCGTCTGCGGCATCAACATCCGATCGCACGGTTCGGCAGAGCGCAGTCAGCACGGGTTTCTTGACGACACCGATCATCCGCCGAATCGCTTCAACATCCGCCGGCGACGAAGCCGGGAATCCTGCATCCAGCGAATGCACGCCCGCTTCTTCGAGAGCGATCGCGATCCGTAGCTTGTCATCGGGATCGAGCGTCGCGCCCGGCATCTGTTCGCCGTCGCGCAGAGTCGTATCGGAAAACAACACGCTGCCGGAGTTCTTGTGATGCCGGATGATCGCCTGCTTGACGACTCCGGTCACACGTTTTTTGGCTCGACGAAAAAATCCGAACGGCATGAGTCACTCAAGAATCTTGGCGGAAAATTGGCCCGACACGATTAGCTCAGACAGCATGACAAACCGCCCAGCAAATCGAAAGTGTCACAACTAACCCGATGTGCGAGCGAGGGCGAACTCTCCACATGACGTTCGACGTGTGAATTCTCGCGATGCTAATCGTGTAGTGCGCCCGTCCTCGCTTGCGCTTCGGGTTAGTTTGTCGCACGCGAGCCGTGCGACAATTCGCCGATCATGTCTCGTGTCGCGGCGGCGACGGCTTCTTCCCAGCGAGCCGCTCCGAATTGCGATTTGTACGGCTCGCGAGTGTGCGCGAAGTTGATCGCTCGCGAGCTGTTGATCAACGCTCCGAATCCGTCGGCTCGAAATGCGGCTTGCACATCGTCGCCCGAACCCCCTTGTGCTCCGTAGCCCGGTACGAGCAGCGGGGCGTGCGGCATCACCTGACGAAGTTCAGCCAACTCGGCCGGATAGGTCGCGCCGACAACGGCACCGACACAACCGAAGTCATTGCCCGCCGCGTACGATCGGCACAATGTTGCGACAGACAATTCTTCGACGAGCTGCGCGACATGCCGATACAGTGGCTCGCCGTTCGTCTCTCGATTCTGCAACGTGCCGGCTCCGGGATTGCTCGTGCGGACCAGCACATACAAGCCGGCTCCCCGCTCGACGGCAACTTTCACGAACGGTTCGAGCGTATCTTTGCCGAGATACGGATTGACCGTCAGCGCATCGGCGGCCCACGCGGCAGCATTGGGGTCCGCGCCGGCGAGATATCCGCGAGCATACGCCTCGGCGGTCGATCCGATGTCACCGCGTTTCGCATCGCAGATCACGATCAGACCGGCTTTCCGAGCGTGCCGCATCACGTTGGCCAGCGCGAAGCAGCCGTCCGGGCCAAGCTCTTCAAAAAACGCGGCCTGCGGTTTGACCGCCGGAACCAGCGGCGCGACGACATCAATGATCCGGCAACAGAATTCTTCAAACGCCGCCGCCTGAATGGCTCGATCGGTTGTGGCCCGTTTTTGAGCCGCCGCGACAACGCTCGGCGGCAACTGATCGAATCGCGGGTCCAAACCGACAAGTGCCGAAGTTCCCGTCCGTCGAATCGCCGCGTGTAGCCGTTCAATGTAGTGCGTCATGATTCGTGGGATTGTGGCGGCGAGCTGGCGACATCGCCAGCAGGCGGAACCAATCTCGCATCGATCCAAGCCGGCTCGACAAACGGCTTCAACAACCAACGAAATGTTTGCTCGACACGCGGGTCGGAATTGGAATCGGGGTGCTGAGTACTAAGTACTGAGCACTGAGTACGCTCAGCGTCACTGTTCGCTGATGTCGTGGTCGCTGGAGATGCTGCGGTCGCGACCTCTTGAAACCCAGCTGCTGTCAATCGCCAGGGCCACTTGTCTCGCGCGGCCACTTCGTTGATACGAGCCATCAGCCGCGACGCCCACACAAATCCAAAGTGGTCACGGTAGTCGAGCCAGACTCCGTACCAACCGTCGTTCAAGCGTCGCGCGCGGATCGCTAATTCCAAAGACAACCAAAACAACAATTGCAGCAAAGCCAGCAGATGAAACTGACTCGGAAGGAACGGCGTTTTGAATCGGAACACATTCCAAATCCAAGCGCTGGCGAACCAGACGGCGCACAAATCAAAGCGGGTCCAAAGATAGTTTGAAGTCACCATGACAATGACAAGGCACATCCCCAATTGGGCTGGGGTTTCGATGTCTAGCGGTTGACCTGACATGGTCCGTGACCATTGCGCAATCGCCGGCCATTCCAGGACGGTAATCATGGGGACAACGACAAACATCGACCAATCCCTCTGGCGTCCGATTCGAGCTCCGAGCACACCGAGTAACGGACAATAGGCCGACACCCCGGCGAAATGAAAGAGCTGGCTTTTGAGTCCCTCCGAGATGGGAAGCAAGTAACACGTTGCCGCCAGTGTCAGTACGGCGTGCGCGAACACGGCCCACCACGCCGCCGCCGACAGGGCGGTATGTGAAACTGTGCGGGTCAGGAAAACGATACGGAACCAACCGATTGCAAGGGCCGGCGTCATAAGCAATCCAAATAGTAAGTTTGTCATAATCGCAACAGGTTCTGTGAGTTCTCAGCCGGTACATTCGATATGTCCGACATTTTCTCCGGCGGTTTCTGCGAACCCAGTCCAACCGCCGGAGTTCACAAGGGAAGTCCACGAAAGTTTGCCGATTTCAATCCTCAGTGACCACCGAGTCCTGTGAGTTTGCACGTTTCGTTGCCTAGTCGGGTGAGTGGCCCGGTTGCGACAGCAAGGCTCACGCAAAGTCAGACACGTTCTTGAGGAGATGCTGGAATGAAGTGGATTACCTCGATCGCCCTGTTGCTCGGTTTGGCTGGCACAGCCAATGCCGGGTTGTTCAACTGTAACCATGGCTGTTGCCCCGCACCCTCGTGTGCGGCACCGTGTGCGGCACCGTGTGCTCAAGCCTGTGCTCCCAGCTGTGCGGCTCCCGCCTGCTGTGCGCCGGCGGCTTGTGCGCCAGCGTGTGCGGCTCCCGCGTGCTGCGCTCCGGCCTGTGCGCCGACCTGTGCGGCTCCGGCCCCTTGCTGCCAGCCCTCGTGCTGCAATAGCTGCGGTAACAGCTGCTGCAAATCGAAGTGCTGCAAGTGGAAGTGCCCGAAGTTTAAGTGCCCGAAACTGTGCTGCAAGAAGAAATGCTGTGGCGGTTGCGGATCGTCCTGCGGTGGCTGCGGCCACAGCTGTGCGCCGTCCTGTGCCGCTCCTTGCGGAAACGGCTGCGGAAACGGCTGCGGAAACGGCTGTGGAAACGGCTGTGCTCCGAGCTGTGCAGCCCCGGCTTCCTGTGCTCCGAGCTGTGCTGCTCCGAGCTGCTGCCGATAGTTTGAGTTTTGCCAACCTTGTGGGATGTTGAACCGCGCTATCAAGCAACAGTCCTTCATCCCACTTCAGTTTCACTGGCTCCGCAAAACGTGAGATGTTCGTTCGGGGGAACGTGCCTTCCCCCGAACGACACTCCGGCGGAGGCCGACAATTCGATCTGCACCCCTCGGAGCGATCCTCCGAGTCATACCGCCCAGGAACTTCTTCCTGGTTGAATCAGAGACCTGCTCACTCTCCCCTCTCCCTCGAGCTTTCGGGCGATCTCTGAAACACTTAAGGCCGACGGCGATCTTCGCCCTCGGCCTTTTTTCATTGGTGCGATTAGATTTTTGACCAGCCGGAACGCGCTAACTTCCGGTTTTCGCAACCGGCCTAGCGCCGCGCCGCTGATGAATAATCCGCCGGATAACGCCGGTTTAAAACAGTGGTGCCCGGCCGAGCTTGCGGCGGATCACCGCCCATTGGCCGACATGCATTGTCCAGTGAGTTCCAATCAGGCTGAGCAAATCACCGACCGACCGCGTGTACTCGGCGAACTCCGGCGGCGGCGGTTGATCCAATTGGGCGTCCGATGTTTTCTCCAAAGCGGCGAGTGACGCCGCTCTCACCGATGCAGCCAAGTCGACATATTGTTGCTTGGTTAGAAACGCTTGCGCATCATCACTGCCAGCGGTCTCCTTGGTATGTTTCGCGGCGAAGCCTTCGGGAAGCGCCGGCATGATTCCTGGCTGCAACTTGTCGATGAAATGCCGTTCGGATTCGATCAAATGTCCCAACTGCCAGGCGATGTGATTGCATCCCGGCACCGGCCGCACCAGCAAGTCGGCATCGCTCAAATCGCCCAGGTACATCTGGACAATGTTTTGGGCTTGGTCAAGATTCAAACGAATGGCTTCACGAGAATTCATGCGGCGGCTCCGGGAAAATGGATTGTGGTTCAAGACTCCGTCTTCATCAACAAGCGGGCCTTGGGATAGACTCCGACTTTGGCTACAAACAAGGCGGAAGGCAAGGAGCCGATGATGATAAGCGATCTTCTTGTTCAACACGTTTCCGAGCGAATCAAACTTCGCCGACGAATTCGGGGAATTATTGGTTTGGCCGTTGTCGGCCTAGTCGCCGTGATGGGATCGGCCGCGAGCGCGGATCACGGGCATGTTGGGGTTCACGTTTACGGTGGATACCTTGGCCCCTATTTTTACGGCCGACCGAATTGCGTGGCTGACTGGTACGGTTGGTCCGTTCCAGTGAGTGGATGGTCATCCGGCGTTTCGCTTTCTTCGCACGGAGTTGGTTACGGATTCGGCTATTCGAGTGGATGGCCTTACGTTGATTGCAGACCGTTCTTCGGTCCGGCCGTGGTGCGCGAGACAATCGTGATTTCGCCGACGCCGGTTTTGATAGTCGATCCGCCGCCAGTGGTCGTTCGGCGTCGGCCGGTGCGAATCGTCGAAGTCGCACCGCCCGGTGGCCCCGACATGCTGGACGTCTTGCAGCAACATGCCGAACGGCGTCAGATCGTTCCGGTTGCGCGGGACGATGCGTCGGAAATCCGGCCGGTCAGTGCGTCGTCGCGAGCAGGCCAGCAACGCAGTCGGCAGTTTCAAGCCGAAGGAGATCGTTTCGTCCACGAAGGGAATTTTGTCAAAGGTTATCTGAAGTATCTTGAGGCAGAGCGGGAAGCTCAGGACCGCGGCGAAATTTATTTCCGGCAGGCGTTCACGCTCGTGGCGATGGGGCGATATCCACATGCCGTACTGAAATTGAAACGCGGTCTGCAAGTCGATCCCAGTTGGCCGCAGTCGCCGACACTTTTGGATGTGGTCTACGGTCCGGCGAATGCCGGACAAAAGACGGAGTTCTTGCAACGTGTGGCCGACTGGGCCGATCAGAATGTGCGCGACCCCGACCGCTTGTTCCTGATGGGCGTGCTGTTGCACTGCAATGCCGATCCGCGATCGCAGGACTTCTTGACCGCCGCGCGAAAATGGTCCGGCCGAGATATGGCTCACTTGCAGCCGTTTATCACTCCGATTGAGCGAACGCAAATCGCGGTGGCCGGTGCAGCCGATCACCGCAAGAAATTGCCCCCGCCACCTCCGCCAAAGGACGATCCCGAAGTGGCCGTACCGCGACAAAACCCGCCAATAGAATCGCCGCCCGAACCGACATTTCCGAAGCTCGGCCCGTTGGTTCCGCCAGAACCATTGGCGCGTGAACTGATCCTGCCCGATCCGATCAATGGCGAATACGTGCCACAACCTTGAGGTGATGTCATCGAAAGTTCTTCCGAGGCCGAAATCGTGAATTTTTGGTGACTCGGCGCGGATCGAATTTTCGCGACACCGGCTACGACGCGAATTACCTGGAAAGCTCTGCATGTCCGCGCCGCGATTGTTGATCACGTTGTGTACTTACAACGAACGGGAAAATCTTCCGCTTCTGATCCCGGAGATTCATGCGGTTGCGCCCGATGCTGATGTGCTGGTCATTGACGATAACTCGCCCGATGGGACCGGGACGGTGGCCGATGAAATGGCTCAGCAAGATGCGCAGATCAAAGTCCTGCATCGCGCTGGAAAACTCGGCTTGGGGACGGCGACGGTCGTGGCGTTTCGATTCGCGATCGAGCAGGGTTACGACCACGTCTTGAACATGGATGCCGACTTCAGTCATCACCCCCGTCATCTGCCCGCGATCCGCGAATGCTTGAATCGCACCGATGTGGCGATCGGTTCGCGGTACGTGGCGGAGGGGGGCGTGATCGGCTGGAACTGGCGGCGACACTTCATGAGCCAATCGATCAACTGGTACGCGCGGCTGTTGTTGGGCTTGAAGACTCGCGACAACAGCGGCAGCTTTCGGTGTTATCGCGTGGCTAGGCTGGCCGAAATCGACTGGAGCCGTATCCGCGCGCGCGGCTATGCGTTTCAGGAAGAGTTGCTGTATCGCTGCCGAGCGGTCGGCTGTTCGTTCGCGGAAACGCCGATCACATTTGAAGACCGACGCTTCGGAACCTCTAAGATCAGTTGGAAAGAGTCGGTCGCCGCCCTATGGGTAATCGCGCGGCTCGCCGTGGACCGCATGCTGCGAACTCCGGTCCGCATATCAATGAGCCGCCGCTAGCCCCAGTTCGGGATGGCTTGAACCGGCCACTCGTGCCCTGTCAGGGCATAAAACGGGGGTAGCCGAACTCGTAAGAGTTCGGGATTTCCTGAAGTCATACGACGTCAGGTACCCCAAAACTTAAGGCTGACGAAGCGCTAGCCACGGTCCCACAAATCTAAGATCTGAGGGATGGATGAAAATAGCTACCACTCGTGTTGATTTGTTTGTCTCGTTGGACTGGCACAGGAGGTAGCCATGCGGCATGTTCTCACGGACAAGGAACGGGATTAATCGCAACCGTTGTTGCCTTCGGAGAAGCCACGGCGTGGCCGCCCGTGGGTGACTCATCGTTTCAATTCCTCAAAGTTCTGTCGTTGACCCGCCGCAAACCAATTCGGCGAGCAGTTCGGCGGGAGTGTGTCACAGTTTGGCTCCGCTTGCCACCGTCGCTGAGGCGACCGGCAATTGAATGTTTACCGGCCGCCGGGCCACTTGGTCCGCTGAAATGACTCCGGTTCATAACGAACAAGAGAATTTTTATAGCTTTGCATTTTCAACGCTGGTATCGAGTCCTACAGTATTTTCCTCTCGGCGGTCGGCCCCATTGAGGCCTGAGATCGCCAGATCGTTGTGTTCCAACAGATTTCTAAAAAGGAACGAGCCCATGAACCAGAGTCTTTTTTCCGCATCCGTTCGTCGAATTTTTGGTGGCATCGCTCGTTGGCAGGTTGGACGCAAGGATTCGCGGTCACGGTCAGGACTCCGTTGTCCGCCGTGCGTGGGAATGGAAGCGTTGGAAGATCGCGTCTTGCTCTTTACGTTCAACGATGCGAACCGCTGGGCGAGCACCGCCACAA
>JANMIF010000052.1:0-27571 GCA_031375695.1 Planctomyces sp. | reverse complement strand
CTTGCAGGTCGGCCATGACCCACTTGCCGCTCGGCTTGAGGTCCGCGATGAACGGGATGCGGTCGGAGGTCTTCTGGAAATCGTCGATCGTCAGTTCGAGTCCAGCCGCTCGCGCGATCGCGATGAAGTGCAGCACGGCGTTCGTCGAGCCGCCCGTCGCCATGATCACGACCATCGCGTTCTCGATGGACTTGCGAGTGATGATGTCGCGCGGCTTGATGTCCCGTTCGAGCAACAGCCGAATTGCCGCCCCGGCTCGCAGGCACTCGTCGTACTTCAGCGGATCTTCGGCAGGGATCGACGAGCTATACGGCAGCGACATCCCCATCGCTTCAATCGCCGAGGCCATCGTGTTGGCCGTGTACATGCCGCCGCACGCACCCGCTCCTGGGATGCTACAACGCACAATGGCTTGCCGTTCCTCATCCTTCATGCGGCCGGCGAGGTCTTCGCCATACGCCTGAAACGCCGAAACGATGTCGAGCTTTTGGCCTTGCAAGCAACCCGGCTTGATCGTGCCGCCGTAGACCATCAGCGACGGACGGTTCAGCCGAGCCATCGCCATGATGCAGCCCGGCATGTTCTTGTCGCAGCCGGGGATCGAGATGTTCGCGTCGTACCATTGCCCGCCCATGACGGTCTCGATGCTGTCGGCGATCAGGTCGCGCGACTGCAACGAGTAACACATCCCCTCGGTTCCCATCGAGATGCCGTCGCTGACGCCGACCGTATTGAATCGCATCCCGACCATGCCGGCCGCTTGCACCCCTTCCTTCACCTTCAAGGCGAGGTCGTTCAAGTGCATGTTGCAGGTGTTGCCCTCATACCACACCGACGAGATGCCGACCTGGGCCTTGTTCATATCTTCGGGAGTCAGGCCGGTGCCGTAGAGCATCGCCTGCGAGGCTCCCTGCGAGCGGGGTTGCGTGATTCGTGAGCTGTACTTGTTGAGTTGAGTCATGATGCCTTGGAGTGCGATGGATTGTGGATTTGTCGGAGGGATACTCTTGCCTGTCCGTAGTCGGGCCAGGGTGCCCGACCGACAACGCTCAAACCAGTTTGGCGACGTAGGTGATTGACTGCCAGTGTCGGGCTGGCACTCGCCAGTTGAACCAGACTTCGGTGTGTCCTGGCATGGTGGCGAAACGACGAGGCGAGATGCTACAAGGAGATCCGCCTGAATCAGCTTCGGTGGACGGCTACCCGGCTTGGGTTGGCAAGTCACGCATTTCTGTCAGCGCTCACTCCGGCAAATTTAAGGATGGAACCATGAGTCGATTCGGTCAGTTATCTGGTCGCATCAAGCCAGTTCATGCCGCGTTTTTTCTTGTATGGTTTGCGGCGCTGATGCTGTTCATTTCGGCGACGCTTGCCGCCGAGCCAGATCCGAAGCCCAAGACCGAGAAGGAGCGTCAGGTTGAGGCACTCGTCAATCAAGCTCGGCAGCATCTGGAGAAATCGGGGTGGGATCAGGCGATTCAGGCGTCGAACCAAGCGCTCGTGATTGAACCGACAAGTGGTGCGGCGTTGGTCTCGCGAGGCAGAGCGCACAACCGCAAAGGCGAATACGACGCGGCCATCAAAGATTTTGATCAGGTGACGGCACAAGCCGGTCGTGATTCCGCCGCCATTGCGAATCGGGCGGATGCTTTCGCGAATCGGTCTTTCTCGCTTTACCAAAAAGGGGAATTCCTCCGCGCCATCGACAGCGCGTATTTTGCCGTGTTGGAAAAAGGGGATCACGCCGAAGCTCACAACTTTCGTGGCGTGGCGTACATCGCGCGGAGCCAATACGACAAAGCGATCAATAGCTTCAACCGAGCCATTCAAGCCAATGAGAAATTCGCCGAAGCGTATAGCAATCGCGGACTGGCTCACGGGGCAAAAGGGAATCTCGATCAGTCGCTGGTCGATCAGAAAAAAGCTCTGGAGCTGCAACCGCAACTCGCGATGGCCGTTCATCGGCTCGGTCTGGCGAAGGCCTCGAAGAATGACGTGGCGGGAGCTTTGGCCGATCTCGACCAGGCTCTCAAATTGAAGCCCAATTCGGTCGACGCGTTGTGTGATCGAGCGGTGCTGTTCGGTTTGAAACGTGATTTGCCGAAAGCGACGGCCGACCTCGATGAGGCGATTCGTTTGGACCCGAAATTCGCAAAAGCCCATTTCCAGAAAGGCTTAGCGTTGCTCGACCAGGGAAGTTTCGACGACGCGATCAAGAACTTCGATGAGGCGATTCGTCTGAACTCGAAACTTTCGGGAGCGTTTTGCTATCGCGGGTACGCTCGTGCAGGGAAGAAAGAGTACGACTTGGCCGTGGTCGATTTCGGCGAAGCGATCCGACTCGATCCGAAGTTTGTCGCGGCCTATTCCGGTCGGAATCAGAGCTACAAAAAACTTGGAAAGACTGCGGCAGCACAATCGGATGCGAACAAATTGAAGGAACTGTTGCCGCCACCACCAACCAAGGCATCGAAGTTGGAAGACACGAAGAAAGCCGAACAACAAAAGAAGGACGATCCGCTAGCTCAGCGATTTCTAGTGAAGTCCAAAGAGGTGGCTCCGGGTCAACGGAATCAATCGCTCAAGTCGGCCAAAGAAATCGACCGCTTGATCGCCGTCAATTATCAGAAGCACAATGTTCAGCCGAATCCACTGACCACCGATGAGCAGTTTGTGCGGCGGATCTATCTCGACATCACCGGCACTATTCCATCGTTGACGCAAACGCGGAAATTTCTCTCCGCCAAAGAACCTGACAAACGCTCGCTGTTGATCGACGAACTCTTGAGCAGTGACGGTTACGCGAGTCACTTCTTCAACTACTGGGCCGATGTGTTGCGCTACACAGACAACCTCAACGGCAACGTGCGAGGCGAACATTTTCGGCAGTGGATCAAGCAGTCCCTCGCAGAGAGCAAGCCGTGGGACAAGTTGGTGTCGGAAATGATCAGCGCGGAAGGGTTGATCTGGACGAACCCGGCGACCGGTTATCTCCAGCGAGATTCCAACATGCCGCTGGACAACATGAACAACACCGTCCGCATTTTTCTGGGGACTCGAATCGGCTGCGCCCAATGTCACAACCATCCGTTCGACCGCTGGACTCAGAAAGAGTTCTATCAAATGGCGGCGTTCACGTTCGGCACACTGACGAACACCGGCGGCGGCGACAAACGCTTTTGGGGAGATAATCCGAATGACCGATTGCAGGGGGAATACGCCGAAATCGAACAGGAAGAAGAGGACCGTCGCAACAACTCGTATCGTTTTAACCGGCTGATCGGCATCAACATGATGATCGTCAATGATCAAGTCGGTCGCAAAGTCCAATTGCCCAAGGATTACGCTTACGACGATGCCAAGCCGAACGATGTCATTGAGCCAAAGACGCTGTTCGGCACTCCGGCCAAGATCAATCCTGGCGAGACGCCCCGCAAATCGTTCGCTCGCTGGTTGACCGCCAAAGACAATCCGCGATTCGCGTTGGTCATCGCCAATCGGTTGTGGAAGCAGGCTTTCGGAGTCGGTCAGATCGAACCGGTCGACGACATGATGGACGCCACGGTCGCCGAGAACCCCGAACTCATGCAGTATTTAGAATCGGAGATTAAGCGGCTCGACTTCGACATGAAGGAATACCTGCGCATGATCTTCAACAGCGAGACGTATCAGCGGCAGGCGTGTGCGGAAGAAGTCAGCCTCGGTGCTCCGTACCATTTTCCTGGCCCGATGCTCCGCCGCATGACGGCCGAGCAAGTTTGGGACTCGTTCCTGACGCTCGCTGTGGTCAAACCCGACGAGTACCGCGAACTACCGGCCCAGGTGCGAACGAACGTCATGGGTGTCGATCTGAATGCCATTACCGCGCCGGTCTTGCTGGCGGCAGACGACAAGAGCAACCAAGTCGATGGCGCCCAAGGGACGCGCCTGGCCAAGTACATGTATCAAGGCGCGCTGTTGGCCCGGGCCTCTGAACTGCCGTCGCCGGTGCCGCCGAATCACTTCCTGCGGATGTTCGGCCAATCGGATCGGGAGTTGATCTCCGCCTCATCCACCACGGGGTCGGTGCCGCAGGTGTTGTTTATGTTCAACGGGCCGATCACTCACATGCTCTTGGAGAAGAACTCGACCATTTACAACAACGTCATGAAACAGACGTCCGTCAGCGAAGGGGTCCGTGCGGTCTTCCTGACGATTCTGAATCGTGAACCAGACAACGAGGAACTCAAGCTAGCCGCGCAAGAGGTCAAGCAGAGCGGTCCGGCTGGCTACGGCAACGTGATCTGGTCGCTGGTCAACACGCGCGAGTTCCTGTTCATCCAATAAACGTCACTCTTGCAGGCGAAGAAACATCTCATGAAAGAATTGCTCACCAAGCTCAATGCTTTTGATCGGCGACGGTTTGTCGAATGCGCCGCGAAATCCTTGTTGGGTGTCAGTCTATTGCCCGCGCTGAGCCGATCTGTTTCCGCTGCCGAGGGTGCTCCCGTCGGTAAAGCGAAGCGACTGATCTATCTCTTCATGAACGGTGGGATGACACATTTGGATACCTTTGATTTGAAGCCCGGCCACGCGAATCAAGGTGAAACGAAGGGTATCAGCACATCGGTGTCCGGAGCGCAGATCAGCCAATTTCTGCCGACACTTGCCACGCAGTTCGACAAGATCGCCGCGATTCGCTCGATGTACACTCAGACCGGCGATCACCAGGCCGGTGAATATCTGATGCGAACCAGTTACGACGAGATCGCCACGGAACGACATCCGTCGCTCGGCCCCTGGATGCAACGATTCAAAGGTCGGCAGAATAAGTCGCTGCCCGACACGGTGTTGATCAGTGCTCCTGCCCGGCATCCGAGCGCCGGTTTCTTCGATCCGACGTTCAGTCCCCTGCCGATCGGCGACCCAAACCGCGGTCTCGAAAACACGAAGCCGCCGGCGTATCTCACCGAGCAGTCCTTCGAGAAACGCGTGACGCTGATTGATGGCTTCGACAAGAAGTTCCGCGACAAGTTCAAGGTACGGAAAGTTCAAACCTTCACCGACTTCTATTCCGAAGCCACGAGCCTCTTGTCGAGCGGCGAATTGAAAGCGTTTGATCTCAACGAAGAGAAGAACGAAGTCCGAGACCGCTACGGTCGTGATCCGTTTGGTCAAGGTTGCCTCTTGGCTCGGCGGCTGATCGAAAACAATGTCCGCTGCGTGGAGGTGACCTGCGGCGGTTGGGACATGCACAGCAGCATCTTCAACGGCGGCACGCTTCCTGCTCGCGCGGGCATTCTCGACAAGGCGGTCGGCAACCTGCTCAAAGATCTCTCGGAACGCGGACTCTTGCAGGAGACGTTAGTTGTACTGACGACCGAGTTCGGCCGGTCCCCCGTGATCAACTACAACGCCGGCCGCGACCATCATCCGGCCGTTTTCTCAGCGATGCTCGCTGGCGGAGGTATCAAAGGGGGCCAGTTCCACGGTACCTCGGACGCCGCAGGTCATGGTGTCGCGACCGATGGTGTCGCACCAGCCGATTTCAACGCAACGATTGCGTCTGCACTCGCATTGCCGCTCAATGAAATCGTCAACTCCCCCACAGGCCGACCGTTCAAGGTCGCCCATGATGGAAAACCGATTGCCAAACTCCTTTAGTGGCGGTCTCGCGGGGAATCGCTCAGGCCACTCCCGTCGGCTCGTGAAGCGGCGGACGAGCGTCGTTGAGTGCCTGTCTGCCGCGCCTCGAACAAGGACTGCCTGCCAAATTCGTTGGTGGACTGCTTGAAGTTGCTCGACTGGACGGGACGGCAACTGCATCGCGACAAACGGGGCACGATCCCGTCGGATGTGGCTCCAATCCTGCAACGATTAAGGATCACCGACAACGGTTGGCTGCATCTGATAAAAGACTTCAGCCGGATGTCCTGCCGCGCCGCCGGGACGCCGGGACGCCGACAACTCTGGCCCAAGAAGCCGCTGGCCGAGACGGACCAACGCAGGCGCATCAGACCATCAGCGAGTCGATCCGTTGAATCGCTTCCAAAGCTCCGCACGCGAGCGAGATTCCGCCGCGCGGCGTGCCTGATTCGCGCGGGTTGACGCGGATCAGTACGTCGGCTTGGCTCTCGCATTCGTAGCGAACGGTGGGAATCGCCAAGCCGGCTCCGAACTCGATGGCGATGACTCGTTTGCCCGCGATGGATTTCAGCCAGAGAGCATAACGCTCTTCTTGCTCGGACGTGCGATCCGAAATCCAGTCGCCATCACCGAACATCAGCACGTTCGGCCGAGCCAATCCGCCACACCGAGGACAGATTGGCAACGGCGAGGTCGCGCGGACAGTCGCCATGTCCACTTCGATGTGCAGATCGTCCGCCGGCCAGATGTCGCGCAAGCAGCCGCGCACGCACTGCGCAAAGTGAATCGAACCATGACATTCGAGGATGCGGCTCTCGTCAAAACCCGCTTGTGCGAAGTGCCCATCGACGTTGCTCGTGAAGACAAAGTAGCCGGCCGGTCGAGATTTGGCCCAGCGTCTCAGAACTTGAAAGCCCGCGTGCGGCGGCGTATCACGATACAAGTTCATTCGATGCCCAAAGAATCCCCACGCCTGCACCGCATCGTCGCGGAACCAAATTGGATTCGAGATCGATGCGAACGACTGCCCCTGAAACGGTGGATACGCCTTCCAGAAACCTTCGTTGCCACGAAAGTCTGGCAGCCCGGAATCGACCCCCATGCCTGCTCCCGCGCCGATCAACAGTGCATCGGCTGATTGAACGATCGTTGCAACATTGCGAAACAGTTCATCGGCATTGGAGGCGATCACGACAGGCATGTCCTTTGATGGCGAAACCACGAGACAACATACTACAAGGAAATTCGTTCAACCTCACGAGGAAAGCTATGAAGACATCTGCTCATTCTACCGACAATGTGACAACGAATGTGACCCAGATCAGCCGACGAGTCGGGCTGATATTGCTGGTGCTGGCCGCGAGTTGGTCCTCTATCAGTGTTGCGGCTGATGATGCGGTGCGGCGGCCGGTCAAATTGATCTTTGACACGGACATGGGAAACGACATCGACGACGCGCTAGCGCTCGGAGTGATTCATGCGTTGCAGTCGCGCGGAGAATGTGAATTGCTGGCCGTGACGCTCAGCAAGGACAACGATCTGGCCGGGCCGTTTGTCGATTTGATCAACACGTTTTACGGCCGAGGCAACATCCCGATTGGCGTCGTCCACAACGGCAAGACGCCGGAACCAAGTCGCTATCTGACCGAGACAGTGCAAGCGACTGCCAACGGCCAACCGCGATATCCACATGACTTGAAGACCGGCCGCGACGCGCCCGAGGCAGTCGGGTTGTTGCGGAAAATTTTGGCCGCTCAGCCGGACGGATCGGTGTCGCTGGCGGTTGTCGGGTTTTCGACGAATGCCGCTCGACTGCTCGATTCGCCGGCGGATGAGTATTCGCAGCTGACGGGAAAAGAACTAGTGGCGAAGAAGGTGCGGCTGTTGTCGATGATGGCCGGCATGTTC
The DNA here is from genome assembly GCA_031375695.1 of Planctomyces sp. GTDB lineage: Bacteria > Planctomycetota > Planctomycetia > Planctomycetales > Planctomycetaceae > SXKJ01. Next base: position 20,038 of record JANMIF010000052.1, on the reverse strand, counting down.
AGCGAGAAAGGCCGGGTCAAGGAATACAACGTCTTCATCGACAGCCCGGCCGCCGCGAAAGTCTTCGCCGATTGGCCGACTCTGATTGTCGCCAGCGGCTTTGAGATCGGACTGGCGATCAAGTTTCCTGCGTTCAACATCGAGCGAGACTTCAACTACGTGAAGCATCACCCGCTCAAGCAAGCTTATGAGCTGTATCAAAAGATGCCTTACGACCGCGAAACGTGGGATCTGACCTCCGTGCTGTACGCCGTCCGACCCGATCACGGCTATTTTGGTTTGTCCGCTCCCGGCACGATTCAGGTGGATTCGGCAGACGTTACGCAATTCGAGCCGTCAGCATCTGGCCGGCATCGATTCTTGACCGTCGATGCCGAGCAGATCGCACGCGTCCGCGAAGCACTCATTCAGTTGGCGAGTCAGCCACCAAAGTGACTCTCGAATTGGCTACATGGGAAAGCGACTAGCAACCTAAACGTTGAAGTAAGTCACATCGGCGGTGTTCGTTCGTGCCAAGTCGTGGCTTGCTGGAACGCTGCGGCGATGTCCAGCAAGGTTTGGTCGGAGCCGGCTCGGCCGACGAATTGCAGACCAGTCGGAAGGTTGTCTTCTCCGAAACCGTTGGGGACCGAGATCGCTGGGATGCCGGCCACGTTGCTGGCGACTCCGATTTGTGAGCCGGACATGCCTTTGCGGTATTCGTCCCACGGTTGGTCGATCGGATACGCGACTGTCGGCAGCGTAGGGCTGATCACCGCGTCAAACGGAGCCAGCGCGGCATCAAGCTCGCGCTGAATGACGCCCCGAATCCGCAGTGAGTTGATGTAGTCTTTGGCCGGAATCGTGAGTGCCGAGAACAGCCCCCAGCGATCCTCCTCGGCAGTCATTTCCCAGACTTTGCCGCTCTTGGCGAGGTCTTCAAACGCGGCGGCCATTTCGCACGAAATGATCATCGACGCGACCGAGCCATAAGGCAGGTCGGGGAGTTTCACATCCGCCAGCGTTGCGAACTGTTCCAGGATTTTGCGAGACGCCTCAAAGTTGGCTTGCACCTGCGGCTGAACTTTCGTGATGGCGTCGCTGAGCACTCCGAGCAGGAACGGTTTCTTGCCGCGCGGTGCGGTGTCGGGCGATTGATCGCGGATGACTTGCAACACTGCGCGGCAATCGTCAGCGGTGCGAGCCAGCGGGCCGATCTTGTCCATCGTCCAAGTCAGGGCCATCGCGCCGCGCGAGCTGACGGTGCCGATCGTCGGCCGGAATCCGGTTACGCCGCAAAAGCCAGCCGGGGTCATAATCGATCCGGATGTTTCGGTGCCGATCGCGAACGGCACAAGTCCGGCACCGACCGCTGCCCCCGAACCGCTCGAAGAGCCACCCGCCCAGCGATTGACGTTCCACGGATTGCGGCCCGGTCCGGTGAATGTCGCATTGGCTTGGCGATATCCCAGTCCGCCAGCGATTTCGATCATCGCTAGCTTCGCCACGAGAACCGCGCCGGCATTGCGCAGCCGGTCGATGACTTCGGCATCGTGATCGAAGACTTGATCCTTGAACGGCGCGGCTCCCCAAGTGGTCGGAATGTCCTTCGTTGCCAACAGGTCTTTGGCCCCGTACGGAATCCCGTGCAGCGGACCTTTGTCACGGCCAGCCTTGAGATCTTTGTCGGCTTGCGTCGCTTCGGCGAGCGCCCGATCACGGCAGAGAGTCACGACTGCATTCAGTTTGGGGCCGATTCGTTCGAGCCGATCAAGAAAGAATTGAGTCAGCTCAACAGAAGTGAATTCGCCCGCCCGCAGTCGTCGGCCGAGATCGGGCAATATCGCAAAAGCCAAGGTGTCGGGAACCGGCATGATGTGGTGACTCCGGAAATGCGATTCCTTTGGAAAGCTCGCAATCCCAACGAGTGTACCTGATGTGATGGCGAGTCGCAGCGATGATGATTCCGCACCACCGGGGTGCTAATGCCGCCTCGCTTGCCAATACTTAGTGCTGCAAATCAATGGTTGAACGCGAACTCTGTCGAATTAAACAATCCCCACAGGATGTCGCCGTAGACCATGTGCGGGACGTTGCCAGCTTGGCGGGCGCGGGCTTCGGCGAGTTGTTTGTCGGTCGTGGTGATTTGCTTTTCGAGGTTGCCGAGGGCTTCGGCTTCTTGGCCGTCTTCTTTCAGCTTGTCATATTCGGCTTTCAGCGTCTTTGATTGCTCTTCAAGCCGGCGATAGGTTTGATCGAGCTGAGCTCGCAGTCCGGCCAGCTTTTCGACTCGATCCGGGTCGTTGAGTTCTTGGTTGACCAACTCCGTCAACTTCGTGGTCTCTTCGGCGGTCGGCTTGCGCGACAGAGCAATGAGATAAAGTTCCTCGATGATTTTCTCCGGCGGGTGCTTCGCGCCGAGCAACGACGGAATCAGGCGACTGCCGGCGACTTTCAGCGTGATCGTGTCGCCGTTGACGAGGTGCAGGGCTTGCGAGAGGTTGGCTTCTTTGTTGACCTCGCATGAGCAGGCCGACTCGCGCGGCGCACGGCCAAAGGTTGTCAGGAAAAAGTTGGTCACGTTGCCAGCGTAGATTTGGACGGCTCGCGTTCCTTGGGGTGACGATTGGAATCGATCCTCAGTGCCGGTGATCCGCGTGATTGTGTCGAGCAGCACTTCGGCTTGCAGGCGGCGGACGTAGCTGTGCGAGAAGTAGGCTTCGTCCAATTCGTTGGTCTCGTTCGTTGCGGCGGAAAGCTGGTAAGTGCGCGAGTTGCAGATGTCGCGGATCAACCGCTTCTTGTCGAAACCGTATTCCGCCAGCTTCGCACCGAGAGCGACGAGCAGTTCTTTGTTGCTGGGGGGATTGCTGATGCGGACGTCATCGACCGGCTCGACGATGCCTCGGCCAAAGAAGTGCGACCAAATGATGTTGGCCATCGTCTGGCCGAACGGGGCGTTGTCGGGCGACGTGAGCCACTTGGCTAGCGATGCGCGCGGGTCTTGGCCTTCGACTTCGGGAACATTGCCGCCGAGAAATTTCGGTTTCATCTTCCGGCCATCGACCGGATGTTCGACGGTGTTGTTCGCATTGTTGTTGAACACGACGACCTCGCGGCCTTCGATGCCGCGTTTCATGTTTACGCCGGCAAAGAAGCTGGCGAAGCCGTAGTAATCGTCCATCGTCCAACGATCGAACGGATGATTGTGGCATTGAGCACATTGAATCCGTGTGCCGAGAAAGACCTGCGCGAAATCCTCGGCGGTCTTTTGCGGCGTGAGCCGTTCGTTGGCGGTGTACAGGTTCGACGTCGGCTGCTTGATATTGCTGCCGCTACCAACCACAAGGTCCGCAACAAACTCATTCAGCGGACGGTTCGTGGCCATCTGATCGTGAACCCACGCGGCATACTGCCACATCGCTTTCGCGTCGCGGCCGTATTGCGGCTGATTGTTGACCGCTCGAATGCGGAGCAACTCGCCCCACTTCATCGACCACATGTCGATGAACTCCTCGCGAGCCAGCAAGTTGTCGATCAGCTTCGCTCGCTTGTCGGCGGACGTGTCGGAAACAAATCGGTCGTATTCCTCGCGAGTCGGCGGGAGGCCGATCAAGTCGAGAGTCACACGCCGCAGAAACGTCTCGTCGTTGCACAGATCCGAAGGCGCGAGATGCAGTTTCTTCAGCTTGTCAAAGACCAGCGAGTCGATGAAGTTCGACTCCGGCGGCGTCGGCCAAACGAACTTGTCGTCAGTTGGCAGCACGATGACTTCGCCGCCCACCGTGAACTTGTTGAACCGCGCGAACACGAACGCTCCGCCGCGATTGTTTCCTTTCGACACCCCTTCTTTGTCGATACTGACGACCGCGTCGTTGTTGGTCATAAACAATGCGAGCTTAGTGATGTCACGGACTGATCCGTCCGAATACCGTGCCATCACGACGGTCTTCTGCGTTTGATCCTTGCCGGAAAACACCGTCTTTGTTGGCAGCAGCTCAATGCCCAGTGGCTCCGGTGTGTCCCCTTTGTCATCCGGTGCCCCCGCTTCGATCCAGCGGAGCATCGTGCGGTATTCGTCGCTGTCCACTTCAAAAACTTGCCCACCCGTGTGATTCACATCGCCGGTCGACTTCTCCAACACCAAGCTCTTCGCTGGCACCGCGAGATCAATTCGCCGACCAACCAACTGCCGAGTCAGCTTGAAGTAGTCCCCCGCCGGGTCGTACCCAAACAGCGACAAATGAAACCCGTCCTTGCCACGAGCCGCCCCGTGACAGCTTCCGGTATTGCACCCGCTCTTCATGAAGATTGGCATAACGTCTAGCCGAAAACTGACATCACGCGACGTGGCCGAGTCCTTAACGATCACCGGCACTTCGACCTTCTGTTGCCCCAATTCAACGAGCAGTCTCGTTTCGCCGTCTGTCTTTGGCTTCAGTGTCCCGCCACCGAATTCGGCAATTGTCACATCCTTCACTTTCACGACGACGGTCGCCGACACATCGTGCGTGATGCCCTGATCATTTACCAACTGCACGGCAATCGTCTGCCGATCCCCTTGTCCCCGCAGTGTGATCTCCGGAGGAAACACTTTCAGTTGCGTGCCGGCATCGGCCAGACACACCGAAACCGAAGAACACACGGCAAAGACAATCGTCGTGTGCAACAAAGTTTGTTTCATCACGTCACCTCTGGCATTTGTTTATCATCACGTTTTAGTGACGGAAGCCTTAGCTCTCAAAAGTAACCGTCTTCCGCAGGCTGGACACGAAACGATTCGTAACGAACTTCAATCAGATAGAATGCCGACCAATTACATGGTTGTTTCAGGCTGACCGAAAAACCATCCCGTCGTAAAACAGCGAGCGAGAGATCCATCCGATCAGGGGAATGTCTCACTGTCTGGCAGAATAAGCGAGCGTCATTACTCAGGCCAGTCGCCACTGGCGGTTCGCTCACGAACGATTTCAACGACCGCATTGGCCGCCTGCGGTTGCGCAAGAGCGTGGATATTGTGACGGAGTCGATCTCGCAACGAATGGTCGCTCACGAGTTGGACGAGAGCGGCTCGCCAGCCGTCGGCGGCGGGCGAGGAGGGTTCGGCCAACAGGACGGCGGAGTGGTCGGCGAACAGGCGTGCGTTGAGCCGCTGGTGGTCATGAGCCGATGTCGGGAGCGGAACCAGGATTGCCGGTAATCCCGCGCACGCGAGTTCGGACAGCGTGCTGGCTCCCGCTCGCGAGATGACGCAAGTCGAACGGCGGTATTGCTCGGCCATGTCGCGGAAGAAGGGTTGCACGTCGGCATCGAGCGACAATGCCGCATATCGCTGACGAATCGCGTCGAGATCGGCCGCACCCGTTTGATGCACGATTCGCCAACCAACAAGCTCGGCTTGCATTGAATTCAAAACAGCAATCACGGCGTTGTTGAGCGTCGTGGCACCTTGACTGCCTCCCAAGATCAATAGCGTTTGAGGCGAAGGTTCCACTCGTTCTTCGTGTACCAGTTCGGCGATTTCACAGCGAATCGGATTTCCGGTGACAACCGTCCGAATGCGTGGCGAGAAATGTTTGGCTGTCTCGGCCCACGGCAAACACACCGTGTCGGCGAAACGGCTCAACCAGCGAGTCGCTTTACCCGGGATCACGTTTTGTTCCAGCAGCACAATCGGCACACCGGCTCGCCACGCGGCCAGGACTGGCGGAACGCTGGCAAAACCGCCCAGTCCGACAACCACATTCGGCCGTTCGTTGCACAGGATCGCACGGGCTTGCCGGTACGCTCGCCAATTGTTGAGCAGCGATGAGCCAATTCGAGTTGGACGCAACGACGGCGAGACAGACGGCAATGCGATGTGCTCAAACCCTGCGCTGCCGACGATCTCTGTTTCGATCGGCTTTTGAGATCCAACGAAAAGCACTCGCGCGTTCGGTTCACAAGCGAGCAGTTCGCGCGCGACAGCGATGCCAGGAAACAAATGCCCGCCCGTGCCGCCGCCGGCAAAAAGTACGGTTCGCGGTGATGATTCTGAACCCTTCGTCATTCGGAATTCGAACTTCCTTCGTCATTCGGGTTTCGGAATTCGTCATTTCACCTGCATCGCCTCAAACCGCGTAATCCACTTTTCTGGATCTTCCTCGAAGGCCGCTTTGCAGCCAGAGCAGCAGACCCAGTACGACTTACCCTTGTGGCTGACTTGGATCGTTCCCAAGCCTTGCGAGATGACGCAAGTTTTTTCTTTGTAGTCGCTGTCGTTGAGCGCGAACGACGTTCCTTCACGCTGTGCGGAGATCGTGTCAAACCGGACGAACCGGCTGCCTCGCATGTTTGACATCTCCAACAGGTAGCGATTGTTTTCCTGCTGGTTGAGCGTTACTTGCCAGCGATCTTTTGCCTCGCCGGTTTCTGTGAGCAACAGCTTGTAGGTGCGCTGCGGCTTGTTGTCGTCGCCCGGTTTGTCTTCCGGTTCGGCGGAGAATTGGCCTCGCAGTTCGCGTCGTGGATCCTGCTTGTCTTCGATCGTCATTTGAAATTGTTGTTCGTCGGGGAGGTACGTCAGCCGTGCTGATTTGAAATGCGGATTCGCATCCGTCGTCATCTTCAATGCCGGCTGAGCTTTGTCGGTCAGATAGTCCCAGGCCCAGCTCAGTTCTTCGTAGCCTTTGTTTCCGCCGGTCGATTTCTGAGCGATCCCGTGCCATTGCCCGACGAGCACGACATGAATCGGCCGAAACGCCTGCCGAAACGCTTCGATCTTTTTCTCGGGAGACAAGCCGGTTTTGTTGGCTGCCGTGCTGTTCGACGATCCGCCGCCACCTAATTTGATCGGGCCGAGCGCTGTCGGTTGTTCGGGTTTGTCGTCAGCCGGAACTTCCGTCGTCGCACTCGATGTCGTTGTACGAGCCTTCGGCTCCGGCGGTTGCTGTTGAGCGCAGCCCGTGAACGCAAGAAACGTCAGCATTAAATGTCGAGAGAGTTTCATGACGGAATCTTTCAATGTGGCGAACTTTGGGACTCAGATTGATGTTTAGATCCTTCGTCTGCTCTCCTCTGCGGTGCAACTGTCTCTGTTTGACACGGCAGAGGACGCGAGAACCTCAATCTGAGTCCTAATCCAGCATCCAGAATGTACGGTAGTTGTTACGTCACGACCCAGCCACCATCGCACCAGTCCGCGTCGGCTGGGGTCGCGATTGAGTTTAGCGGCCACACCGGTCGAGTGACGTGATCGAATCGCATTTGATTCCAGTGAGGCGAAGCACAGCCGGGGCAATCGGCCAACAAAGCTCCCGCCACGAACGGATCATAGTCGGCCCGGAAACCGGTGGGCGATTTGGCGACAACAATTCCACAGCTCCGCGGATCGAGGCCGACTGATTCGTACAGTCGCGGCGAACTGCCGGGGCCACCTCGTTCGACCAACAGAACCTGCACGTCACCAGCTCGCACCACTGCGCCGCGGCCCATGTGGACCGGAAGGTTCTTGCTAATGTGCCCGGTCAAAGTCCATTCGACCTCTTGCAGTCGCTCGACCACGCCGCGAACTCGAACTGGCGACGAATACTCCGGGGCCAACTTCCCGCCGACATCTGCATCAAACCGCCCACCGACTCCGACTCGATACGCATCGGCCACTGCTTCGGCATCGACCATGAACGTCATCGCGCCGTGCGGGATTTTGATGGCCACCAGCAATTCGCGCAGCAGACAGGTGTTGTCGCCGGGGGCTCCGCTGTTTGTCGCATCCGCCCCGTCGCCGATCACGATCGGATGACCGCCATGTGCCAGCGCTCGCTTCACAACTTCGTCGGGAGTAAACCGCTCGACCGCTTCCAAATCGTGGCGAATGCCCCAGCACGCCGAACTGAGTTGATCAACGATTTCCTCCCAACGCGACTCTTTTCGATGCGTTGTCAGCACGACGGACCAGCCCAATTGCGGTGCATCAAACCACGGCATAACCATCGCCACATTCGCGGCCAGCACATCCCCTTCGACTTCCAATTGCTTGAGCCGTTCGTAAATCGGCGCGGGAGGGCCGGTGAAGGTGTTGTGATTCTCCGCCGCCGTGAACATCGGCAGCTTGCGCCAAATCGTATGTGGTTGGACTCCACGCCGCAGAATCTTCCACAAAGCTCGCGCCGCTCGCTCACCCGTTTCCCACGAATCCAGATGCGGCGACGTGTGATAGCCACACAGCACATCGGCATTCACAAGCATTCGCTTCGTGATGTTCGCGTGCAAATCGAACGTTGCCGCGATTGGCACGTTCGGCCCGACTTGAGTTCGTACACGTTCCAACAACGCACCGCTCAGATCGGGATCACTTTCGGCCGCCATCGCGCCATGCAAGACCAGACAAACTCCGTCCAACGGCCCAGCGATCCGCAGTTGCTCATCGAATGAGGCCAGCATCCGTGAGGCCGCATCCGCCTGCACCGCGCCCCATGGCCAGCAACAAAACCGTGACAGCCCGATCAGTTCGACCGACTCCGGCCAAGCTTTGATCGCGGACAGGATGCCGCCCAGTTCGCCAGTCTGACCAAATCGCTCGAAGAGATCAGATCCCGTCGCGATTCCCCAACGTTCAAAGTCCGACCAGCCGGTCAGATTCCGATTAAACGTGTTCGTCTCCTGCCACATCTGGCCAACGGCAATTCGCATGACGACAACTCCTGATTTCGCGGAGCAAGTATCGTCATGCACATCGCGCAACTTTCCAAGGTATCGCAGAAAAAAAGCTCGGCCAGCAAGTGAACTGCTTGGCCGAGCCACGAATTCTTCGAAGTTTTGTAAGTGTCATGCGGTCAGAATTGACCGACATGTTCGCGGCCGTTTCGCGTCCCCAAGGCTTGCCAAATTGAGCGGTCGATATTGTTATTGATCGCTTTCACCGATCCATCCATCAACAGCGAATGCACGACGACTCCGTGATAGCTCCGTGAGGTGATGGCGGCATATGTCGGACTGGTGAGACTTTCTCCCTCTTCGGTCGATGTGTAATCCAAATCGTAGGTCGTGCCGCCGGAGACAAACGGGACTTTCGTGTTCGGGACAAACGTGGTCGTGAATCCGGTTTGATGAACGCGTCCCTCGACCCACTCGGTGTGTCCGTTGGTGGCATCGAACGTGGCGGGGCTGCCGCTGCTTCCCAAGGTTCCCACGATCGCGGGAGTTGCCGGCGGAGTGATCGACGGCAGCGGTGCTCCTTTTTCGATCGCCTGAAACGCTTTGACTTCCGAGAACGCCAACGTGGAGGACGTGCCGTCCGTAAATCCGGCCATGCTGATTTTGGAATTCGGACCAAAAGCTCCCGTGTTGGTCAGGCCCGGCGAATTTGGATCAAAGACAAACCACGTTCCCTCGTTCATGGCATAGTTGAGCGGGTACTGATCCAGTCCATCCGCCTGGCTTTGACGATCATTGATTTCGGAGGGACACAAGTAGCCGCTGATTCGATTTCGAATCACGTTGGGTTGGCTTTGATAGTGCTGCCTAAAGTTGATCTGTTTGAAAAGCTGCTGCTGTTCCAGATACGGAAGCAACCTCGTATGAGCCGACCAGGCTCCGTTGTCGCTGGGCAGGCAAATCGCAGGCGGCAGGACTTTGTTGGCATCCATGTAGTTGTGCAGGGCCAACCCAATTTGCTTGAGATTGTTTTTACACTGACTGCGCCGCGCTGCCTCGCGAGCCTGTTGCACCGCCGGCAACAGCAGGGCGATCAAAATGGCGATGATCGCGATGACCACCAACAATTCGATGAGCGTGAAACCGTGACGGCCAGAACGAGATTTCAGTCCCAGAACCATAATACGACTCCTGACAAGTTGTGCGGATTGTGCGAAGTTCCGAAATAGAGTGAAATTCGTCGGTTTGGCCGATTCACACCGTCGTTAAAAGTCGGTGATCGATTCACCACCCGCACGAGTCCCAAGATTCTGCCAGATGGTCAAACTCAACGTGTTGTTGATCGATCGAACCGAGCCATCAGCCATCAAGCAATTCACGACCGAATCGTGATAGCTACGTGATGTCATCACGGCGTACGTCGGCCGCTGTGGCAAAGTCCCCTCGCGAGCCGAAACGTAATCGATGTCGAGGCCGCTGCTGCCGATCACTTTCGTGTTGGGCGTGAGCGTCGTCGTCACCCCCGATTGATTGGCTCGACCATCAACCCATTCACAGTGCCCCGAAGTGTTCGGAGCGGTCACACCGGCCAGAGTCACCACGGCGCCAGCATTCGCGGGAGCCGCGACACCCAAAGTTCCTGGATTGCCGGTGTCGCGCACATACGGCTGAAACGCTTTGACCTCAGCCATCGCCAGTGTGAAGCTTGTGCCATCGCGCAACGCGGCCGTGCTCAGCGAGCTATTCGGCGCGAACATGCCGTTTCCAGACTGTCCGGTGGCGGGATCAAAAACGAACCACGTTCCCAAATTGACGGCGTAGTTCAATGGAAAGTGAGTGACAGTCGGTCCATCGGGATATTCGCGAGCGTTGACTTCACTTGGACAGATCAGCAGTTCGATGCGGCGTCGACATACGGGAATGTTGATTCCCGTATCGTAGTTGGTGCCGAAGTCGATCAGCTTGCGCAGACTGCCTTGCTCGACATATGGCAACAGTCGAGCCTGTGTGGACCAACCTTTAATGGTGCTGGTGTAACCCGACGGCACGCTCGCCGTGTGTGGAAAAACGCGGTTTGCATCGTGGTAGTTGTGCAGCGCAAGACCGAGTTGCTTGAGGTTGTTTTTACACTGACTGCGTCGCGCGGCCTCGCGTGCCTGCTGCACTGCTGGCAATAGCAGTGCGATCAAAATTGCGATGATCGCGATGACCACCAACAATTCGATGAGCGTGAAACCGTGACGGCTAGAACGAAATCCCGATCGAAAAACCATGATTCGACTCCTGAAACTTTTGGGGGAGATATCGTGCGATATGCCACAAGTAAGGAGTCTGGCTGGCAGGATTCGATCAGGGCTGGCTAACTCAAGGAGACTCAGCCCGCACGGACTTGACACTGAGTCTCAATTGCAGAATGATAGCCGCCGCAATCCAGCTTACAAGCATCTAACCCGAACTTTTCCGTCTTTTTGTCGAAACCTCTGGCGGCCCAAAGCATGGAATCCCAGTTCAACCCTAATGAAACGGCCGCAGGTCCGATCGAACAAAGCGCCACTCAAACACCCATTCCGACAGAAGCCGGGACGCCGGAATACTCCAGCGAGGCACTCTTTCAAGGTCGGCGAGAACTATTGATCTCGCACGAAGGGCAAACCTACCGGCTCCGCGTAACACGTGGCGGAAAGCTGATCCTCAATAAATGAGGGGCCAATGTGGGTCAGCAATTCTCAAAGCACGCCACGCTGGCGGTGAAACCGTGCATGTAGTTTTTCCCACCAACCGGGCCGAGTTCACCTTGGGCGAAGAAGCCAGCGAGCGGCAGTCTTCCCAGCACCCTTTGAATCGCGTCGGCATCATGATGCGGTTCGGGGAAGAGCCGCGTTCCGCGACCGTTGCAACTGAACAGTAACGCCGCGCGAGTCGGTTCGGGCTGAGCAGCTCGATGCGAGTCCAGCATGTGGATCAAGTCTTCGTCAGCGGTGTCGGCATCGCGAACATGAAACTGCACGGTTTGACCAACCCGCGCCATGTTGGCAATCGCGATTGCTCCCAACTGTTGATCCGCGCCGATCACATTGGCGATCAAGAAATCACCCCGTTGAAACGACGTTTTGTATTCGGACATCGCTAGTCCCAAATGCAGCCCGCGTTGAGCCAGCCGCTGGTCGTGAGCCGACAGGGTCGGAAAGAGTTCTTGCAACCGAGCCAATGTCGGCTTGCCACCGAGCTCAAAGACGATGTTTCGTTCCGCCTTCGTGACAACGAACGTCGGACCGATCGGCCGGCAACCTTGCGACACAATCGAATGCACTCGCGGCCCGCCACGCATCACGACCGCCACAGCTCCGTGCGGCAACGAGTCGCCGTTCAAAAATAAGCGGTTCGATCCCGGACTTCCGCCACTGGCCATGCCGCCGATCAGCGACACTCCCGGCAATTCATCAGCCAGTCGGTCGATCACCGAATCCGCGACCGACGTAAACGGCTCACCCAAAAAGAACACAGCGCGAGTCTCGGCCGCTCGATCCGCCAAGTCATCGGGAAAGCCGGTGGCTATCAAGCCGTCCGGCGTTTCGCCGAACTCAATGTGAAAGGGAACGATCTCCGCCCCCGGCAAGATCGCCGACCACAGCGACAGCGCTGGACCTTCTTCGATTTCGTCACCACCACCGACGATCGTTTCGCCGGCACAGCCGACCAGCACTTTCGACTTGAGCTGTTGCTGTAGCATCGCGGCCAACTCACCGAAGCCTTCGGCGTGAGCGTGTGAAGCGAACACAAAGGACAAATCGGGTGGCCGCCCTTGAAGCTGTTTGCGGACTTCGTCGCAAACGGCATCCACGGCGTCGGGCAAATCCCGGAGTTGCGACAAACTGGCGGCATACGGCATGGCAGCAGACTCAACAGCAGAAGAAAAGACGGTTGGACGAATCACGGTACAAAAAAACAAAGACCAGTTGAAACAAGATTGCGACGAATTACGAGCTTCGCGGTGACATCGGTGGAATGTAGCGATTGGCCAATTCCGCATAGTCTTCGCGAACCGGACTAAAGACATCCAGCACCGCACACGGCCCGTCCAGGGCGACCGCTCGATGTGGCACGTTCGGAGGAATCAAAAACAGAGAGCCGGCCTCGACGATTCGCGTTTCTTCGCCGATCGTCAACTGCATCCGGCCGCGCAGCAAGATGCCTCCCTGTTCGTGCGGATGATGATGCAGCGGGACTTCCGCGCCCGGCTCCATTTCCAAATACGACAGCATCAGATTCTGACCGAATGGCGTGCGCATCCGGCAACCAGGAACTGGCTCAATCGCCTGATAGTCGTTGATATTGATGAAGCCCATGTTGGTCCTTTTCGGAATATGGCACGACGCCACGCGACGTGAAGTGCAACGCGGAAAGTCACATCACACTAACTCCCCGCGCACCGAATCGCGAGTAATGCACGCTGATCCTTACGGACCAATCCCGGCGTGACATCCACGTCCAGCCCCGCAATCTGACCACGATCAAACAGTTCCCAGGCGATCGCGCCCATTGCCGCGTTATCAGTACACATCTCGCGCGGGGCAATGTGCAGTTCGGCGCGATTCCGGCGACACATCTCTTCCAATCGACGTCGGAATTCGGCATTCGCGGCAACACCCCCTCCGACCAGCAATCGCGTTCTACCCCGTTGATGCAGTGCCTGTTTGCACTTGCCGACCAACACATCGAGCGCCGCCGCTTGAAAGCTGGCCGCCAGATCGGCAACTCGCTGCGGAGTCAATTCCGGAACTGGTTGTCTTGAGCCGGGGATGCCAGTCGCTTTGTAAAGCACGGCCGTCTTCAAGCCACTGAAACTGAATTGCAGACGGTCTTCGTTTAAAAACACGCGAGGGAAGTTGAAGGCGTGCGGATCCCCATTGCGAGCGGTCTGCTCAATTGCCGGGCCGCCGGGATACGACAGGCCGAGGATCTGCGCGACTTTGTCGAACGCCTCGCCCGCTGCATCGTCGATCGTGGCTCCGAGCCACTCGAAATCGGTCGGCCCGTGACAGTCGTACAAATTCGAGTGACCACCGCTGACGACGAGTCCAACCGCTGGAAAGACATCGTGACCGGCTTGCATGCGGCAGGCATACAGATGTGCTTCGATGTGATTAACGGCAATCAGCGGCAAGCTAGTCGCCACGGCCAAAGCCTTTGCAGCGGTCAAACCGACCAGCAGCGATCCAACCAAACCGGGTTGCGTCACGACTGCGATCGCCGACAAATCACCGAGCCGCGCTTCCGCCTTCCGCAACGCTTCGTCGATCACCGGCAAGATGCATCGCACATGCGCTCGTGATGCGATCTCTGGCACGACTCCGCCGAAACGTTCATGCAATTCGTTCTGACTGGCGACGACATTCGACAACACCGTGAGATCACGACGAATCACCGCCGCGGCGGTTTCGTCGCACGAAGATTCGATCGCCAGCAGCAATTCGGAATTCGGCACAGCGGTCATAACTCCAGTGAGGTGTTGCCGTCACTACTCCGAGTGACGAGCCGACGGTTGATCTGACAGTAATTCTCGTCGACTCGCAATCGCTGTGACTCGTCGGTTCGTCACGCGGAGCGATGACGGCGAAGGATTGCTTACCCGCCGACATCGGCCGACAGGATCAGCACCGAATCGCCATCGGTCAACTGAGTCGTCAGATCGGCAGTGAACTGTCGTCCGTTGATGTTCGCGGTCAAACCGGATTGTAAGCGTCCGTCGATCAAACAGCGCCGGCCGAATTCCGGCAGTTGCCGAGCTGTTTCGGCCAGGACTTCCGACAAGATCAACTTCGATACGACCACTTCAATCGACGCGCATGCCGCTCGTTCGCGAGGGACTCCGAAAAACTCAACGCGAACTCGCGGCATGATCGAACTCCCGATTAACGTAAAAACCGGCCGCCATTGATGTCGATCAATGCCCCCGTGATGAACCGTGCTTCATCACTGACCAAGAACGCCACCGTTGTCGCGACTTCCTCGGTCGTGCCATTGCGAGCGAGCGGTGTTTCGCGGCGATACTGATCCATGCGTTCGGCGGTTGTGAAAACTTCGTGATGCCGCGTCTCGATGACTCCCGGCATGATCGCGTTGACTCGCACGGCCGGAGCCAACTCGCGAGCCAGCGTTCTCGTGAGGACTTGCAAGCCACCTTTCGCGACAGCATACGGCCCGGCTCCGTTGGCTCCGCCCGTTTGAACTGACAGCGACAAGTTGTTGACGATCGCTCCGTGGCCACTCGCGCGCAGATGCGGGATTGCTCGTTGAGTCACCGCGAACGCGCTCGTCAAATTCACGTCGAGCACTTGCCGCCATAAGTCGATCGAACAGTCTTCGATCCGGCAGCGCTCGATCGGACTCCCAGCGTTGTTGACCAAAATGTCGAGTCGCCCGGCCTGCTGAATCAGATCATCGACGATTCCGGCCGCTTGAATCGGATCGCTCAAATCGGCCGGCAAGACGAGGCCGTTGCCGCCTCGTTCGCGAATTCCCGCGAGAACACTTTCCGCTTCATCGCGGCTGCGATGACAGTGAATCCCGACAAACGCACCGTCGGCCGCCAGCGATTCGGCGATCGCTCGGCCGATGCCGACTCCGGCTCCAGTGATCAACGCGACGCGATCTTGGAAACGGTGTGGGTCGGACGGCATTGCAATCTCGTAAAATCTAAGTTTCCAAATTTGACAACAGCAGAAGATTAGCTCGCAGTCTTGCAAAACGCTGCCGATCGGTCGCGCGAGCCAATGTGAACCTGTACCGGATTTCGCAGTTCTGGTGATGGAGTCTGCGTCGCACAGCCGATAACTTCCGCACTATGAATACCAGCCGCCTTTTCGCCATTTGTTGTTGCTGTCTCGGAGCCAGAATCCGGGCGGCAAGAGCGTTGATTCGCGAGTGAGGCGAACAGGCTGAATTGCACAAGAAATGACTCAGGCCCGGAGTGACTTCCGGGCCTGTTTTGTTTTCGGGCGGTGTCACTTCGGGACCGGGTCCAACCCAGGAGGTGGATCGTGTCCTTTGCGTTGATCGTGACGTTGTTCGTATTGGTCGGGTTGATTGCCGCGCTGGCGGTTGAGAAATGGCCGGCGGAATTGGTGATGCTGGCGGCGCTGCTCGTGCTGACATGCTGCGGAGTCATCAAACTCGACGACGCGCTGAAGGGATTTTCCAATGCGGCGATGCTCACGATCGCGGCGCTGTTCGTCGTTGGAGCCGGATTACAGGCGACGGGAGCGATTGATTTTCTCAGTCGGTTGCTGCTCGGTAGACCGAAGCAAGGGACGCCGCTCTTGCGGCTGATCGGACCGGTTGCGGGCTTATCGGCTTTCATGAACAACACGCCGCTCGTGGCGTTCTTTCTGCCGATCTTCGTGCATGTCGCGAAGAAGCTTCGCGTCTCGCCGTCGAAGTTGCTGATTCCGTTGTCGTATGCGGCGGTGCTCGGTGGCACCTGTACGCTCATCGGCACGAGCACCAACTTCGTCATCGACGGGGCGCTGCGAGCCGAAAAGATGCCGGGGCTGGGGATGTGGGAACTGGCGTGGATCGGCGTGCCGGTCACGATCGTCGGGCTGATCTATCTGGCGACCGTCGGGCAACGGCTGCTGCCTGATCGCACTGATCTGCTCGAATACGCCGAGTCGCATCCGCGCGAGTACACGCTGGAACTCATCGCGCGGCCGGAGTGCTCGTTGATCGGCAGGACGATTCGCAAGTCGGGGCTGCGCGATTTGCCTGGGTTGTACGTCTACGCGATCGAGCGTGGCGGCGAGCGGTTGCTGCCGGTGTCGCCGGACGAGCGGATCGAAGTTGGTGACATCCTGTGCTTCTCCGGTGTCGTCGGGACGATCGTGGATGCGCAGAAGATTCGCGGACTGGAACCGGTCGATCATGCTGATTCGCTGTTGGCAGGCGACGCGACGGAATCCGGCCCGCAAGCGATCCCGCGCACCGGGCATCAACTGTGCGAGGTCGTCATGTCGCACACGTCACCGTTAATCGGACAAAGCGTGAAGGAATCGAACTTCCGCGCTCAGTACGGAGCACCGATCGTCGCCGTGCATCGTAGCGCCGAGAAGCTGCAACAGAAGATTGGGCAGATCGTGTTGCAACCGGGTGACACATTGCTGGTCGATGCTCCCGATGACTTCGTCAAACGCTGGCGAAATTCACGCGACTTCATTTTGGTATCGGGACTGGAAGACACGGCTCCAGTCGAACATCGTCGTGCGTGGCTGTCGTTGACAATCTTCATCAGCGTCGTCGTTGGCATGACGGCCTTCACAGAGCAAGCAACGCTCGTCGCGCTGATTGGCGCAACGCTGACCGTGCTGACCGGTTGCTTGCCCGCTCGTGACGCTCATCGAGCCATCGAGATTTCCGTGCTGCTGCTGATCGCGGCGGCGCTCGGTGTGGGCAAGGCGCTCGACACCAGCGGCGCGGCCGAATGGATCGCCGGACACTTGTTGGCTTTCGCTCAGCCGTATGGCAAGGTCGCGGTGTTGGCGGTGATCGTGCTGCTGACCGGCGTGCTGACCGAACTGCTCAGCAACAATGCCTGCGCCGCGCTGATGGGTGTGCTGGCGCTGGCGACCGCGAAACAACTCGGCATGGACCCGCGACCGCTGCTGATCGCCGTCGCGGTCACGTCCAGCTACGGCTTCGCAACGCCGATCGGCTACCAGACGAACCTGATGGTGCTTGGCCCCGGCGGCTATCGCTTCGCCGATTACCTGCGCGTCGGCGTCCCGCTCGACCTGATTTGCTGGGCGATGACGATCGTCGTTATTCCGCTCGTTTGGACGCTGTAGGACGGGCACTCTTGCCCGTCCCTTCCGTAAAAATACGACGGGCAAGAGTGCCCGTTCTACCATTCAACTCAGCCGCACATTAGACGGCTTCAGAATCAAAGGAATTTACGAAATGACCAACGAAGTCCCCC
Organism: Planctomyces sp.; assembly: GCA_031375695.1. Classification (GTDB taxonomy): domain Bacteria; phylum Planctomycetota; class Planctomycetia; order Planctomycetales; family Planctomycetaceae; genus SXKJ01. The sequence goes on along the minus strand of JANMIF010000052.1, from coordinate 2,454 downwards.
TGCCATCTGAACCACCGTCGGACGAAGTCTTGGTTTCGATCCGAGATGCCCTGCGCGGGCTGCGGTTTGGCAATGTGAATGTCATCGTTCAAGATGGTGTTATTGTGCAGATTGATCGAACCGAGAAACGTCGGTTGAGCGAAAGCGAAAGGAAGCCCCTTGTCATCGGAACCTGAAGGATCGAACGCCGCCGCTCAGCCGCAGCCGACGGCACCAAGTTATTCGTTGTGGCAGATCACGGCGTATTTCTTGCGGCTGGGGACGCTGGGGTTTGGAGGCCCGGTCGCGCTGGTCGGGTACATGCACCGCGATCTGGTTGAGCAGCGGAAATGGATTTCCGAATCGGACTACAAGGAAGGCCTGACGCTCGCTCAGTTGATGCCGGGTCCGTTGGCGGCGCAGCTCGCAATCTATCTGGGATATGTGCATTACGGAGTTCTCGGTGCGACGCTGGTCGGTGTCGGCTTTGTGCTGCCGTCGTTCTTGATGGTTGTGGCACTGGGCTGGGCGTATCAGAAGTTTGGCGGGCTGACGTGGATGCAGTCGGTGTTCTACGGCGTCGGCGCGAGCGTCATCGCGATCATTCTCATCAGCGCCTACAAACTGACGCTCAAGACGATCGGCAAGGACAAGTTGCTATGGGCGATCTATCTGGTGAGCGGCGCGGTCACGCTCGTCACGGAGTCCGAGTGGATCGCGCTGTTTCTCGGAGCGGGCGTGCTGACGTGGTTCGTCAAGAGGCCAAAGGATCGTAGCCGAACTCGTGAGAGTTCGGATCAAGGACCGGCAACGCCTGACCGAAGTCTCACGACTTCAGCTACGAATTCGGGAACAACCGCGTCGATGTTGATTCCGCCGCTGGCTGCCCTGCCGCTCGCAACGGGCAACACACTGCTGATGCAAATCACGCTGTTCTTCACGAAGGCAGGAGCGTTTGTGTTCGGCAGCGGCTTGGCGATCGTGCCGTTTCTCTACAGCGGAGTCGTGAAGGAATACGGCTGGCTCAACGAGCAGCAATTTCTCGATGCGGTCGCGGTGGCGATGATCACACCTGGTCCGGTCGTCATCACGGTTGGATTCATCGGGTATCTCGTGGGAGCTAAAGAAGGAGGAACGTTCGGCGGCCTCGAGGCGGCGACCGTGGCCGCGCTGGCGACATTCTTGCCGTGTTACCTGCTGACGATCATTCCGGCTCCGTACTTTAAGAAGCACGGCAAGCGACCGGGCATTGTGGCGTTCGTCGATGGCGTAACGGCCGCCGCCGTCGGAGCGATCGCCGGTGCGGTGATGGTGCTCGGTCGGCGCACGATCTTCGCCAACGGTTGGTCGCCGGAATTGCCGAAGATCGCGTTGCTGATAGTGACGCTGGGCCTGCTCGTGAAGTACAAGAAGCTGCCCGAACCGCTGATCATTCTTGGCGCAGCGGTGATCGGACTGTTTGTTTACCCGCTGGTGCATCCGTGACCCGGCGACTTGAAGCATTCTGCGGATTGTGACGATTGCTGAAGTTTTGACGGCAAAGTGCCGATCACTTCTGATGTCGAACAAAAGCTGACCGGACCACCGGAGGCTTACGGAGGCTGAAGGCTTTTTCCGTAAGCCTCCGTTTCCTTTTGGGGTCCGTCGAGGAACCGCATTCGCCAGGGAGGGCGTCATGGTTTCGGTCAGAATTCGGAGTTTTTTCGTTTCGGTCGCGATGGCCGTGGCTGTTGTTAGCGGTGGCGTTTGTACTGTCGTTCAAAGCCAAGAGCCGTTCCTGGTGCCGCCCGCTTCACGGCCGGCCGATAAATCCAATCCGGCGGCCGTGCTTGATAACGATCCGGCGGATGACCTGACGGCGGAACTCCAGTCGCTGCGAGAATCAGTCCAGCGCTTGGAAAGTTCTCAGCCGAGTCGCGAGTTCGACGCGATCCTGGGTCGTTTGGACAAGCTGGAAAACAGCGGCGAGAAACCGGGCGACAAGAAGAAGGCGGATGATGCTTGGCAAGACATGTCCACCGACAAGTGGACTGTGAAGCTGGGCGGGCATGTGCAGCTCGACTATGTCAATTGGGCGAATGCCGATTCGGCGATCCAGCCAGCCGCGCCGCCTGGCACACAGGACTATTTTGAATTCCGGCGATTGCGTCTCGTGGCTGATGGCACGGGATACGGTGTCTATGACTTTCGCTTGCAGATGACGCTCGAACCGGAAACCGTCGGCGACAGCAAAGGTGACGCCACGTCTCCGGACGTCAAGGACGCCTATTTTTCGATCAACGAAGTTCCGTGGCTGGGCCGAGTGCGAATTGGAAACTTCTTTGTTCCCTTCAGTCTGGAGCAGGTGACCAACGATACCTTCAACGTTTTTATGGAGCGATCTATTCCCAGCGAAGGAGTCTTCGCTGCAAGTCGTGAAGTTGGTATCGCCGTTTACAACGCGAGCGACGATCGAAACGTCACTTGGGCCTGCGG
>JANMIF010000046.1:0-10262 GCA_031375695.1 Planctomyces sp. | reverse complement strand
CGGTGCTGCGGCGCGAGACCGACAACCCTCCCGCGGAAAATTCATTTGACAAAGTTCAAACACTCGTAGCTCATGCGGCTCGCTTGAGCCGGTTCGCCGCCAACGAAGTATTCATTTGACAAAGCCCTTTCCCAGCATCGGGAACTCGTCATTCGGATTTCGGGCTTCCTTCGTCGATCGGGTTTCGGAATTCGTCATTCTCGCTCCTGAGCCTTCTCGACGGCGCGCTGCCAGCCACAAATCAGCCCGGCTCGATTCGCCTCTGTCATCTCCGCCACGAACTCACGCTGCAATTGCCAGTTGGCGGTGACATCGCTGGTATCGGACCAAACGCCCGTCGCCAGCCCGGCCAGATACGCGGCTCCCAGTGCCGTCGTCTCTTGGACAACCGGCCGTCTCACGGAAACTCCCAAGACGTCCGCTTGAAACTGCATCAGCCAATCATTGGCCGTCGCTCCACCGTCGACTCGCAACGATTGCAGTAACACGCCGGAATCTTGCCGCATCGCCGCCAGCACGTCCGCTGTTTGATACGCCATCGACTCCAACGCCGCACGCACGATGTGAGCTTTCGTCGAACCGCGAGTCAGCCCGGTAATCACTCCGCGAGCCTTTGCGTCCCAGTACGGTGCCCCCAGCCCGACGAATGCCGGGACGAAATACACGCCGCCATTGTCCGGCACTGAACGAGCCATTGCTTCGGCCTCGCCCGCGGAGCCGATCAATCCCAGCCCATCGCGAAGCCACTGCACCGCCGCTCCGGCGATAAACACCGACCCTTCCAAGCAATAGGTGGTCCGCCCATTGATCCGCCAACCAACCGTCGTCAGTAATCCATGTTGCGACTCCGCCGGTTTGTCACCGGTGTTCATCAGCATGAAGCAACCGGTGCCATAGGTGTTCTTCACACTCCCCGGCTCAAAGCACGCTTGCCCAAACGTTGCCGCTTGTTGATCCCCGGCAATTCCTGCAATCGGAATCTCACCACCGAACCACTTCGCATCCGCGTCACCGATGACTGCACTGGACGAAACCACCTCCGGCAACATTGCGCGCGGCACGCCCAGCAATTCGAGCAACTCGTCATCCCAATCCAGCGTGTGCAGATTGAACAACAACGTTCGGCTGGCATTGCTGACATCCGTCACATGCCGCCGGCCGCCAGTCAGCCGCCAAATCAGGAACGAATCCACCGTCCCGAACAGCACCTCGCCGCGCTCCGCCCGCTCGGACAAGCCGGGGATCGTGTCGAGCAAGTGCCGAATCTTCGTCCCGGAAAAATACGGATCGAGCAACAACCCAGTCTTTTTCCGAAATACCGATTCCACGCCGTCCGCTTTCAGCCGATCACAAATCGGTGCGGTGATCCGGCTTTGCCAAACAATCGCATTCGCAACTGCCCGGCCGGAATCACGCTCCCACAGCACGGTCGTCTCACGCTGATTCGTGATCCCGATCGCCGCGATGTCCGCCGCCGACAGCTTCGCGTTCGCCAGCGCCTGACGAGCCGTCGCCAACTGACTGTCCCAAATCGCCTCCGGATCATGCTCGACGTGACCTGCCGAAGGAAACAATTGCGGAAACTCTTGTTGTCCCGCCCCGACCGGCCGACCGCTCCGATCAAACACAATCGCCCGACTCGATGTCGTCCCTTGATCCAGCGCCAGCACGTGCGACTTAGTCATGATGCCTCCCTGCTAACCCGACGCGTGAGCGAGAGTTCCAAAAACGATGAATTCCGCGTGCTATGAAATGCTCGCGAACTCATCGGGTTAGTATCGCGTGAGTGTGTCACTTCGCGGCGGGAACAGCCACCGTCAGCCACAGATGCTCGGTCGTTGTACCGAGCGCTGCCAGATTCGTTGCCGCATGGCGTTCGACTGGCGGCTCAGATTTCACTCGACCCACGATGCGGATCGGTCCGGACGAAATCACTCCCGGCTCGGTCTTGACCAGCAGCTTCACCGACTTCGCCGAGTCCCCCTCTTTCGCTGACACAACCGCCTCGGCCGAGACTTTCTCCGGCAGACCGCTGATCGAAACTTCGATCTCCTGAGCAAATCCACGCTGCCGATCGATCGTCACCGGAATCTCCAGCGGCTTGTCGTCCTTGATCACGAACACATCAGCCGCCACGCGCAATTCGAAGTCCGGCTGCGGAATCAGTGCGGACAGTCGATAAAAAAATCGCGGCCCGCCGGCATTGAAGCGATCGGAGATCGCCAGCCGATACTCGCCATCTGCAGGAGCCGTGAAGTTCGCGTCAGGATCAAAATCCCCTTTCGATCCGTCATCCACTTCCTGCAACACCGCTCCGTCCAGCTTCATAATCCGCAGAACCGGATCAAGTTGTGATCCCGCTGTCCGAGCATCCATTCGCAGAAAAATCGGCTGCTTCGCCGTCAGCTTGATCGCCATGAAATCGATCTCGCCCGGCTGCCCAATCACGCCCGTGATCGACGACGGCAGAGCCAACTCGCGAGGAGCAGCGGCCGGTTCAGCCGATACCGACTCCACGAGCGACGGCTGAGGCTCAACCGCGATTCGCAACGTGTTTGCCAACTTCGGATGACTCAACTCCAGCACGGCGGCATCACCCGGTTCGACCGGCAACTCTTGGAGTTCCGGCGGTAAATTCCAGCCGACGAGTTTCAGTTTCGTGCTCGGCCCGCGAGTCACCGACATCGGCAAAGCAAAATCCACGAACGGCCCGGTCGTCAGCGTCAGCCGATAAATCGCGTTCGCGGCTCCGTGAAAGTTCACGTTCGTATTTGGTACATCGGGAAACGCAAAGACGCGCACACCGTAATCCCCGTCCGCCGGGGCCGTGAACGCAATCTGTGGATCAAGCCCGTGATCGTCGTCGTTGTGTTCCAGCACGAACCCGCGCGGACTAAGAATTTGCAACACGCCATCCATCGCCGAGCCGAGCATTTGTTTGCCGGTCAATGACGCGACCAGTGTCTGCCCCGCCTTCAACGACACCGCGAACGTGTCCACTTCGCCGTTCTTGTCGAGCACCCCGTTGACGATGACTTCGCTCGATTCGAGTTTCTGCGCCTCTTTCGCCGAGTTATTCGGTTCCTTCTCCACCACTTCCGGCAGAGTCCCAATCACAAACGGCCGCAGCGACGATGCTCCCTCGGCATTGAAGACTCGAATCCAGCAGACACCCGGAGCGACGTTCTCCGCCACCGTCACTTTGAATTTGTTGCCAGTCTCGGCGAACTCCACTTTCACGCCGTCACGACTGACCCACGCTTGCGGCTTGTCGCCCAACGCAACTTGTGCCGTGATCTCAACCGTCTGGCCAACCTGGCCTCCTGACGGAAACAGTGCCGTGACATTCGGCGGCGAGGCAAGAACCACGCCGTTGCAGAACTCAAGGAACACACAAAGCGTTAAGACGCCGACTCGAAATGGATTCATCGTGTGAACACTATCCCATCAACTCCGCGATGGGAGTCGGATCACTGACCAAATGGCTCGGCCGGCCTTGCGGGGTGTACAGCATTTTGTCCGGGTTGATCCCCAGCTTAGTATAAATCGTGGAGACAAAATTCTCCGGCGAGCAGACTCGTTCAATTGCCGAATAGCCATTCTTGTCGGTTGCACCGAGCACCAAGCCACCTGGAATTCCGCCCCCCGCCATCAACACCGACATAGCATTCGACCAGTGATCGCGACCGGCCTTCGCCGAGCCAGGGAGCACGGATAGCTTCGGCGTGCGTCCGAATTCGCCCAGCGCCGTTACGATCGTGCTGCCCAACATGCCCCGCTCTTCCAAATCTTCAATCAGCGCGGCGACCGAGTTGTCCCAATCGGGCAGTCGCTTCGAGCAAGCTCCAAACAAATCCGCATGGTGATCCCAGCCGCCATCGTTCACCGTGACGAACGGCACACCCGCCTCGACCAATCGCCGAGCCAACAGCAAACGCTGCCCGAACGAATTCCGACCGTACTTGGCTCGCACGGCTTCGGGTTCTTTGTGAATGTCGAACGCCGCCTGAGCTGCTGGCGAGGTCACGAGATCAAAGCCTTGTCGGTAATACTCATCGAGCGCCAGGGCCGGATCTCCCGCCGACTTTTCGTTCATGCGAGGCAGCGTGTCGATCAGTTTTCGCAGATCGGCTCGATGATGAAACTTGTCGTCTGTCAGCCCTCGTGGCAGAGCCACGTCGCGCACGCGGAAGCTCGCTCCATTCGGATCATCGCCGACCACAAACGGCGCGTACTTGGCTCCCAAAAAGTTCGGCCCGCCCGATCGTGCCATCGACGGTATCGAAAAGTACGCCGGCAGACCGTTCGGTTTCCCCAGCTCGTGCGAGACGACCGAACCCATGCTTGGATGAAAGCTGACGAACGCTCCACAGCCGACCGGAATCCGAGTCGGGGCACCGGTCGTCATGTAGTGGTTGCCGGCTCCATGATTGTTCTGGTCATGCCGAATCGACCGCACTGTCGCGAACTTGTCCGAGATCGATGCCAGCCGCGTCATGTGCTCCGAAAAGTGAACTCCCGGAACCTTCGTTGCCACCGTCTCAAACTCACCCCGAATCTCGGCCGGAGCATTTGGCTTCGGATCAAACGTCTCGAAATGAGTCGGCCCACCATCCATCCAAATCAAAATGCAGCCTTTGGCCTTCGCTTCAATTGGAGCTGAATCGTCTGCCGACCAAGCTTTCGCAGCCAGTCCCGGAACAAACCCCGTTCCGAGCCAGCCACCCAACCCCAGCTTCAAACAATCACGGCGAGCAAAACCTTCACAGTTCTGATAACGAGCCATTAAAAAAGCTCCTTTCGGTGGGACGAATCCAGGCAGGACAACCACGATATCCGGGACATCGGCTAAGCAAAAGGCAAACTTGATTTCACACTTGGGCGAGGTATTGTGAATACTATAGCCCAGCGCTTTGTGGCCGGTCGATGGAAAGTCAGCACAGTATCTTTGCCCGGCCAAATTTTACCTCAAGCGGTAAGTTCGTTGGCCTCTCGAAACGAACGGAAATGGATTGGCCGACCGAGCGGATCGGTGTAATCTGCTGCGGCTTGGTCGAATGGCCTTTGTCAGACCTCTTCAGACTGAGGTAGGCCAACTCCAGTTGATGAAGGGATTGGTTTATGGCTGACGTCGATGTCGAGGGCCTGTGCAAAGAAGGGCGGCAACTTTTTCGGCAGGCGAAGTACGCGCAGGCGGTCCAATTCTTCGACCAAGCGTTGAAGATCGACCCCGATCGCGCCGAGATTCATGACATGCTCGGCGCCGCTCATTTCGTTCTGAAGAACTACGAAAAAGCGGTGGTGCATTTCTCGCGAGTCTCGCAACTCAAGCCGACCGATGCCAAGCCGCTGATCAACTTGGGAGCGGTCTACAACCGCAAGGACGATTTTCAAAAAGCGGCCGATGTCCTGAAACGAGCGGTTGCACGCGACGGCAAGTCGGTCGAAGCCTACTACAACATGGGGATCGCTTATCGCGGACTGAGTCAATTGGCGATGGCTATCAGTTCGTACAAAGAAGCGTTGAAGTTCAACCCACGAATGCTCGACGCGATTCAAAACATGGCGAATTGCCTGCTTGAGCAAGGGAGTCACAAAGCGGCAATCGAGCAGTACAAGAAAGCCCTCGAAATCAATCCCGACTTCGAGAGAGCTCAGCGCGGTTTGGCCCGCGCGGAAGAGGCTCATAAGATCGCGACGGCCAATTTCAGCCCGTTTGGCCGATTAGTCAGTGAAGCAGCGCTCAAACAAACGCCATCGCAAAGCTCGGCGAAAGTCCATTTTCGACAACTCTCCGACGAAGAGAAGACTCATGACCGGCAAGTGCTGCGACGGCTGATGATCGAACTCAAGACCGCCACGGAAGAGTTTTTCACGCAACTATCGGAAGATCTGCTTGAGGAAGTCATCCACCTCAATCGTTCCGTACAAGCCGGTTCGCGGGATGTGAGTAAACACTTGTTCGCGGCGAACGAAAAGTACCAGGAAGCCTATTCTGAGTTCACTGAACTCCGAGACAAAGTGCAGCAGTACATCAAACAACTGAAGCAGCACGAGGCGGCCATGAAAGAAAGCGGCTGACAGGTCATGCCGCAGTTGCCTTTGTTTGTGTTCGGCACGTTGCGCCGCGGTGAATGCAATCACCACTATTTGGCCTGCCGATATGATCGCGTACGTCGAGCGCGATTGAATGGCTTTGCCCGTGTCGCGCCGTTGATGATCGCGCGACAAGACGGCTCGATTGTGGACGGCGAACTGTTTGATCTGACGGCCGAGACATACTCGGCGACGCTTGCCAGCTGTGATGAACTGGAAGAGTTGCCGCCGGGCGAATTGATCGGTTGGGAATATCGCCGCATCGCCGTGCGCGTGACGACCGACAATGATTCGGTCGTGGCTTGGGCTTATGTGCGGCCGGATGTGGAGCCGGATGCCGATCTGAGCGAACAAGTTTGAACAGGAGGAAACCGAGTAAACGGAGGAATCTCCCAACAATCTCGTTTCCTCTCCTTTTCTATCTCTCCGTTAGCTCTGTTTCCTCCTGTTCAACTCCTTCCGTGTCGTTACCGGTTGTAGCGGCTGTTCGCTGGCTGCGAGTTCTACGGATGACTTGCGTCTTATGTCTCGTGCCGAGCGTCATGCTCATCCGGGTTTCGCTTGTCGTGTCGGTCATCGCGACGGAACGAGATTGAAGCAAGTTGCCGCTCCGGTTTTGCCGTTGAAGCGGATGACCGAGGTCGCGCCGATTGAACATCGCGAAACGGGGCGAGCGGTCGCAATCAAACTGCCGGGTTCAGTCCCCCGGCCTTCCGGTGCAATCCATCACTCCGCCAATTCCGGCTCGGCCACTCACGCGACGGACTGGCGCTCGATTCAGGGTACGGATCATGAATTTGTCGTCTTGGCTATCTGCGTTGCGTGCGCGATGTGTCGGAAGCACGAGTAATGTGCGTCGTTGGAATCAGACCGGTTGCAGCGATCAAGTGGAGTTGTCCGAACCGCGCTGTTTGCCGTCGGTCTCGGTGCTGGTGATCGGCAATACGGTCGAGGTCACGGCGGATGGCAACGACACGGTGATTGTCGGATCGGCGGCGGGGATCTTGCAGATTCGAGATGCGAACGGGCCGCTGCTGTCGTTTGGTACCGTCAGTTCGGCGTCGGTGCAGTCGCTGATCATCACCGGCAGCGACAGCGACAACGTGATCGACTTGAGCGGCGTGACGGCGGCCAACTTTTTGTCACTGACCAGCATCTCGGTCGAAGGGAATAACGGAGCCGACGTGATCACCGGGTCGCCGGACTTGCCAAATCTTTTGAGCGGCGAAGACGGTACGGATACGTTGATCAGCGGCAATGCGAACGACACGCTGAACGGTGGCGACGGAGCGGATTCGATCACGGCGAATGCCGGTGACGACAGCGTGCGAGCCGGTGACGGGCGAGACACCGTGAATGGCGGCGCGGGCAACGACACGGTGGACGCGGGCTACGGCTCGGACCTGGTCGATGTCGGGGCGGACAACGACAGTGTGCTTGGCAACAACGGCGAAGACACGATCAACGGCGGGACCGGGAACGATACGCTCAACGGCGACGGCGGGACCGATTTGCTCAACGGCGGCGACGGCAACGATGTCATTCTTGGCGGTGAGCTCAACGACGCGATTCAAGGGGGCAACGGGGACGACACGATCGACGGTCAAGCGGGCAATGACACAATCACTGGCGACGCTGGCAACGACAGTTTGAATGGCGGCAGCGGCAACGATTCGGTCAACGGCAGCCTGGGCAACGACACGCTCAACGGCGGTGCCGGCAACGACACGCTGACCGGCGACGACGGCAACGATTCGATTCTCGGCGGGGCGGGGAACGATTCGGCCGAAGGCAGCGGCGGGAACGACACAGTGCTCGGCCAGGGGAATGACGACACGTTGATCGGCGGCGGCGGCGGCGACAACCTCAACGGCGGCGACGGCAACGACACGCTGCAAAGTTTGTCGTCCGGCATCGTGATCAACGACGTGACGGTCGGCGAAGGAAACAGCGGCACGACGGATGCCATCTTTTCGGTCGGCCTGACAGTCGCATCGACGAATATCGTGACCGTGCAATACGCGACATCTGGCGGCACGGCGACGAGCGGCACGGACTTCACGAGCACAACCGGGACGCTGACGTTCGCACCGGGAGTCACCTTGCAAACGATCGTGGTCCCGATCATCGGCGACACGTCGCAAGAGCCGGCCGAAACTTTCACGCTGGTTTTGTCGAACTCCGTCAATGCGACGATCATCGACAACGTCGGCTTGGGGACGATTACCGACAACGACGCGCCGGCCGGAGCGACCTTGTCCCCCGCCGCGAATGTCAATTCCAGCCGATTGGCGGGCAATCAAGATGAATCGGCGATTGCGATCAATCCGTCGAATTCACAACAGATGTTCACATTCGCCAACAGCGGTCGCGGCGAGATGTTCGCGGCGCGCAGCAACGATGGCGGGCAAACCTGGCTTCCGAGCAACGGAGCGGATTTTCTGATCGCCGACGGCAACGACGCGCTGCCGGTCGCCTGCTGCGATCCGACGCTGGCTTGGGATTCGTTTGGCAATCTCTTTTTGGTGTACATCGACGACATCACCACGAACACGCATGTGGCGTTGAGCACGAATGCCGGACAGACATTTTCGCTTTTCGCCACGTTGGGGAACGGCACCGATCAACCGACCGTGGTTGTTGGACCAGGGACGGGTGGTGTGGGAAGCACGGTGTGGGTCACCTACGACGAAGGGGGCATTCAGATCCGCGGCGCACAAGTCACGGGCTTGGGTGTCATCGGTGCGTTCAGTGCGCCGCAGGCGACGGGAGTCGGACAGTTTGGAGATATCGCCATCGGCCCGAACGGCCAAGTCACGGTGACCGGCCAGTCCAACACTCAGATGTTCTTTCAGACGGACCCGGACGGACTCGGCCCGCAGCCGCTGGGAGTCGTCGGCAATTTGGCGGTGAATGTGGACACGTTTGACGCCGTCACGCCACAACCGGGTCGCACGATCGATGCCGAAGCGGGACTGGTTTACGACCGAACTGGCGGCCCCTTCAACGGGCGACTGTATCTGCTGTACACCGACGAGCCGGTTGACGAATCGAACAATACGGAAATTTTCTCGCGGTTCTCAATCGACAATGGAGCGACCTGGAGTGCCGCCGTGCGAGTCAATGATGACCCGACGACACGCGCTCAAATCTTCTCGAAAATCGCACTCGACCCGACCACCGGCGCGATCGGCGCGGCGTGGCAAGACGCTCGCAACAGCGCGGCGAACACGACGGTCGAGACGTTCGTGTCGGTTTCGATTGACGGCGGAGCGACGTGGGCGGCAAACGTTCGCGTCAGCGGCGGCGTGACAAACGGCACGGTCGCGGCCACCGGCGGACAGCAGCTCGGCGACTACATTGGTTTGGCCTATTCCGGCGGGCAACTGGTTCCGTCGTGGGCCGACAATTCCAACAGCACGGGGGACAACCCGAACGGGACGTTGCAACAAATCGACATCTACACGGCTCGCGTGACGATCACGATCAACACGGCTGGCGGCGGGAGCAGCGGCAGTGTCGGCACGCCGTTGGCCTCGGTCTCCGATGCCGGTGACACGCTGACTGGCGGCACGGGCGATGACTCACTGTTCGGTGGCGGCGGCGATGATTTCATCAACGCACAAGCGGGCAACGATCTCGTCAACGCCGGTGACGGCGACGATTCGGTTCTCGGCGGAGCCGGGTCGGACACGATCAACGGCGGCTTCGGCGACGACACGCTGCAAGGGCAGGGGGGCGACGATCTGCTTGACGGCGGCGAGGGAGATGACACGCTCGAATGGTTCGGGCTGAGCGATGGGGACGACACGTTTGTGAATGCCAACGGATTTGATTCGGTCAACGCGTTCGGCACGAATGGCGTGAACAACTTCACGATCGGACAGACAGCCGCGAAATTATTGTTCATCGACGAAGGGGGTTCGACTCTGACCGTCGGCAAGACGGTGATCAACGTCAATGTGAATCTGCTGAACGGTGCCGACACCGTGACGATCGGCTCGCTGACAAATGTTTCGGCAATGGTCCTAATGGTGAATGGCGGCGACGGCAATGACACCTTGTCGGCGCTGGGTATTTCGACAGGCAACGTGCGGCTGGGGCTGAATGGCGAAGCGGGCAGCGACACGCTCACCGGCAGCGTGAGCAACGATACGCTCGACGGC
>JANMIF010000041.1:0-2572 GCA_031375695.1 Planctomyces sp. | reverse complement strand
GCAGCACCAAATCGTGATGCGGTTGTCCGGGTTCCAAGTGGCGGTCGCGGCGTGCGGTTCGATGTAGCCCTGATGCACGGTGCCGGTCGTGAACTCACGCTCGACGACAACCTTCGCCTTCGCGAATCCGTCGGCGAGGTTTCCTTTTGTGAAATGAAAATGCTTGGCGACGTTGGTCGGCTTGTCCCCAGTTGTGCCGGCTCCAACCTCTTCGCAGCGGACGTCATCATTGAGCACAATCGCCGACGGCTTCATCGCCTCACGCACATCGAGCAGCACCGGCAGAAGCTCGTATTCCACCTCGATCAAATTCACTGCCTCTTCGGCAATATGAATGTTGTCCGCCGCGACCGCCGCGATCGCGTGCCCCTTGTAGAGCACCTTGTCGCGAGCCAACACATTCTGCGAGAGGTGCGACATGCAAACGGCACCCTCGCCAAGCTGAGCAATCCGGTTCCCCGGATTCGGCAGATCGGCCGTCGTCACGACCGCTCGCACGCCGGGAAGTTTCTCGGCTTTCGACGTGTCGATCCGCTTGATCTTGGCGTGAGCATGCGGGCTCCGCAGCATCGCTGCGTACAGCATTCCCTGAATCTTCGTGTCCGCTCCGTAGCGAGCGCGACCGGTGACCTTATCGACGCCATCGTGCCGAACGGGACGAGTGCCGATGACTTTGTATTTCGCGGCTGTAGCCATGCGAATGTCCTTTGTTTCTAAAGTGGAGTTTGGAATCTAAGAGGCTAGAGACCTTTAGGATGTTGCGACAGCCAATCGGCATGCTGACTTCGCAAGACGTCCCGGGCCGACGGAGTCCGAAGGAAGCAGTCCATTCCCCCGTCATACGGGGATACGCACCATGACCCTTGCGAATCAACCAGTAGGACATTTTCAATGACATCAATGGCCGTGAGTCGAATTGCGGGATCAAAGACGCCGCGCTTCCACGTTGACCATTTCACGAACAAGTGCATGAAGTGCTCGCCCATGAACTTGTCGGCATCCGGTAATTTGTGCAATGCAACGCTACGCCATCGGATGGCGTCAGGGTCAGTCTCCGTAACCGGTGCGACATCTTCGATCGGCGAAGAGTACGAATAGTGAGTCGTCACCAACGCAACATCGCAGCCTTCTGCGGTGAGACTTTCAAGCACCGAGTTGTGACGATGTAAAACGATTTCCATTTCTTGCTCGCCGTCCGGATAACGCCTTGATTCTGGGAGGCTGTGAAAACGGACCCATCGATTTTCAAACTGTCGCCGCAGCTTATGTGCAATCGGAGGGGCGTTCTGAAAAGGCACCATCCAACTTCGGTCGAGCCACTTAACAGCTTTTTGTGATCTCATTTCAGATTCGGTTCTGCCCAGTTTTCGACGCTCAACCCCGGCACTGCCGAGAAATCGCTGTCCTTCGTGACGACCGTGCAATCTCCGAGTGCAAACGCGACGGCCGCGACTTGAATGTCGATTTGCTGCATTGGCCGACCGGCTCGCCGTAAGACCGCGAAGAGCCGTCCAAATTCTTCTGCGGCATCAAGGTCGAATGGCCAGATGGTGAGCGAATCCAGGTTGTGAATCAGCTTGGTCCGGTTTCGTTCGCGCGATGCGCTCAGTTCAACGCCGGAAAATAATTCACCGACAATCGGGGGGCAGACACCGATCCGCGCACCAGCCTTGGCGAGACGGGACGCTCGTTCGTGAATCCCATTTCGCCGATTGATGTAATCGCTGGCAATGCCTGTATCGAGTATGTATCGGGTCATGGCTCCAGTCCCATTTGTTTGCGAACGGCAGCCAGCGTCACTTCTCGCATCGCTGTATGGGCGGCGGCGATCTCGGCTTCGTCTTCGGCGGTCAACTCAAGTGGTTCGACTGCCTCCATCCGCCGGAGAATCTCTTCGCGATTCCCTGGCGTGTCTGGCCAGTCCTCCTCACGCATGCCGTATTCCAAGGCCACGCGCACACGGCAACCCTCGGGCCAATCGACTTGCTTGTCGAGATCGACTCGGCCAGCGTGATAGGTGCCTTCAATGGTTCCTGTGGACATTATGTGGCCTCCTTTCGATGAGGCGATGACGTATTAGTGACAGCCCTTTTCGTGGCAGTTCTTCATGTAATGGTCTTGCCATTGTGTGGCGGCGTCTTGGACGGCTCGGACGATTTTGTCGTAGCCGGTGCAGCGGCAGAGGTTGCCCGCGAGATTGAAGCGGATTTCGTCCTCGGTCGGCTTCGGATTTTGGGACAGGAACCATTCACTCTGCATGATGAAGCCGGGCGTGCAGATGCCGCACTGCAACGCGGCTCCTTCCAGGAACGCCTTTTGGATCGGGTCCAACCCGGCCGCCGTAGCGACTCCTTCGATCGTGCGGACGTTCGCCCCTTCGGCTTCGACAGCCAACACGAGGCAGCTATTGACCGGCCGTCCGTTGAGGATGACCGTGCAAGCTCCGCAGTTGCCGTTCGAGCAACCCTCCTTTGTGCCAGTCAAGTCCATGCTGTCTCGCAAGACTTCGAGCAATGTTTGACGCGGCTCGCACAAAAATTCGGTTTGGTTGCCGTTGAGTGTGGTCGTGACG
>JANMIF010000600.1:0-5830 GCA_031375695.1 Planctomyces sp. | reverse complement strand
CGTAGTGACTTCGCGACACACCACCGCCCCAACTGCACCGCGTTGAAGGGCTTCGCGTACAAAATCGTGCCCGTCGTGATGCTCGCCCTGGAGTGCCCAAAACAAATCACCCGGCCTAACCCGGCGTGAATCAATTTCCACTCTGCCAAACGTCGTTGTGGCATCGCCAAAGCCAACAAGCTCCCCGTTCGTCGCGGTCGCCAACGATGAAAGAGAAACGGGCGTCATGCGGTTTGATCCATTATTTGTCTTCTCGATTCGTTGGGGTTTTTGAGTCTATGGACGGTGAGTGGTCCCAACGAATTGTGGAAGTCAACGAATGGGAGCAAAGAACTTTCTGGTTTGTGACTTCAGGCGGGAACAGGATCGGCAGCGGCAATTTCTTTCCAAGCAATCTTGGCGACTTCGCGATCATCGAACGGGAACTTGCGAGTGCCAACGATTTGTTCGGTTTCGTGACCTTTGCCAGCGATCAACACGCAGTCGCCGGGTCGGGCGTTTTCGAGCGTCCAGGCGATTGCGGCAGCTCGGTTCGGATCGACATGTAGCGACGGCGGGCAAGTTCCGAAACCAGCCAGGATGTCCTCAATGATTCGTTGCGGTTCTTCGGTTCGCGGGTTGTCGCTTGTGACGACAATCTGATCGGCTCCCGTCACTGCTTGAGCCATCTTCGGTCGCTTGCCTCGATCGCGATCGCCTCCCGCTCCGAAGACGACGATGATCCGTCGCGAACATAGCCGCCGAAGGTTCGTCACGCAGCGATGCAACGCATCGTCCGTGTGAGCGAAGTCCACAAAAATGTCGAACGGCTGCCCGGCAACAACTCGTTCCATGCGGCCGGGGACCGCCGCAAGTTGTTCAATTCCGCGAGCGATGCTTTGCAACGGGATTCTGAAATGTTGAGCCGCCGCCGTCGCCGCAAGTGCGTTCGCCACGTTGTGCCGACCGATCAGCGGCGTCTGCGTTTCGATCGCATCGCCACCGCAACCGAGCACGAACCGCGTGCCAGCCGTTGATTCTTCGAGGATCGTCGCAGTTACGTCGGCCGACGGATCAATTCCAAACGTCACGATCCGATTGTTCGGCGAGACGAATTTCAAGATTGCCATGCTCCCCGGATCGTCGGCATTCAGCACCAGGACCCCATCTGGCTTGAGGTGATCGGCGATGTGCGACTTCGCGAACAGATACGATTCGAATTCTTTGTGGTAATCGAAATGGTCCTGCGTCACGTTCGTGACGATCGCCACATCAAGTGTCGTCCCGCACGCTCGGCCTTGATCGAGCGCGTGGCTCGATAATTCCATTGCGGCGTGAGTCGTGCCGTTTGCGACCATCGAACTTAGCCAGCTCGACAACATCTGCGAATCGGGGGTCGTGAGGTTCGCGCGTTCGCAGCGTTTGCCGTCGTGATATTCAATAGTGCCCAGCACTCCCGTCTGATGCCCCGCCGATTGCAGGATCGAACGAAGCAGCCATGTCGTCGTCGTCTTGCCGTTCGTCCCGGTGACTCCTGCCAGATGTAACTTTTGCGACGGCGATCCGCTGAGCGCATCGCACAACGCGGCGAAAGCTCGACGCACATCCGGCACAACACACTGCGGCACAGAAAGATTAGGAATCGCTGTGGACGTTAAGAGGCCCGCAGCGCCACGGGACAACGCGTCGGGAGCAAACTCCCCACCGTCTCGCTTCGTGCCGGGAATCGCCGCGAACAAATCGCCCGGTTGAACGAGTTCACTTCGCTCTGTGGCTCGGCTGACGACGATGTCGCCGCCGTTCACAAACGTCGCCTCCGGGAAGAGCGATTTCAAACGGACTGGGTGAACACGTGAGAAATCCGACATTCCACAGCTTCCTTGCCGGGACGAGGAGTATTTTTGTAGCGACACGCAGCCTTGCGAGTCGTGAATCGACATGCGGTGCACACGAGCAGCGTGCGCGGCAATTCAAGATGCCTGATGGGGTGACAAATGGAGGCGGATTCTCGACATTCACCCAATTGGGTCAAGCCGAGTTTTAGATTCCTGCTCCGACTCTTGCTTCCACTCCGATTCGGATTTCATCATCACATGAATTCGAGTAGGAGTAGGAGTGGGGTTAGGAGTAGGAGGAAACATCAGGAATAAGAACACACCACATGCCTTACGACGCCCTGCTCATTGTTGGTTTTGGCGGCCCGGAGAAGCCGGATGACGTCATGCCGTTTCTTGAAAATGTGACTCGCGGAAAGCCGGTTCCGCGCGAACGGTTACTGGAAGTCGCCGAGCATTACGATCACTTCGACGGCATCAGCCCGATCAACCAACAAGTGCGAGACTTGATTGCTGTCTTGAAGCCGGTGCTTCAACGTCGTGGAATCGCGCTGCCGCTCTTTTGGGGAAATCGGAATTGGACGCCTCTTCTCCCCGACACGCTGCGTGAAATGACCGCATCTGGCGTGAAGCGTGCGTTGGCGTTTGTGTTGGCGGCGTACAGTTCGTACTCAAGTTGTCGGCAGTATCGCGAAAACATCGAAGCCGCGCGGCAAGCGGTCGGTCCGGATGCTCCGCAGGTGGACAAGGTCCGAGTCTTTTTCAATCACCCCGACTTCATCGAAGCGACTGTTGACCGAGTTCGCGATGCGATCGAACGGTTGCCGAGTGAACTCCGCAATGCCGCGCGAATCGCCTTCACGGCTCACAGCATCCCCAAACTGATGGCCGACAATTGCCAATACGCAGCCCAATTGACCGAAACCGCGCGCCTGGTGGCCGAGCGGCTGAACGTCTCGGCCGATCGCTGGCAACTGGTTTATCAAAGCCGCAGCGGCCGACCGACCGATCCGTGGCTTGAGCCGGACATCCTCGATCACCTACGCGATCTGAAATCGCGATCGGTTCCGAGCGTCGTGATCGCGCCGATTGGATTCTTGTCGGATCACATTGAAGTCCTGTTCGACCTTGACGACGAAGCGGCCAAACTGTGCGCTGAGATTTCACTGCCGATGTCCCGCGCGGCAACGGTTGGCACGCATTCGAGTTTCGTCTCAATGATCGGGGAGTTGATTGCCGAGCGAATCGCGACGGAAGCGGGGGCAGCCCCCTGCCCTCGCGTGGCGATCGGCGATTTGGCCGCGAATCACGACGCCTGCCCAGTGGATTGCTGCCTGTATTCAATTCCGCATAAGCGACCTTTGGAGTGCGGGAATTGATCCCCGCACTCCTTGTTTATGGTTTGGAGTCGGACCAGCGAATTTGAAGTGATGTCTCCGTCGAAGAAAAGACAAAGAAAGCGACGATCAATCGTCGCAATCCAAAGAATCAGTCGCTTGTTTAGGGACTAGAAAACAGGTTCTTTCAGCCAACAATTCCAATAGGATCCCAAGGCGATCCGGCCCGCCGAGGTTCGTTCGTAAAGTTGAAAGAGTGGTAAATAAAACGTCCCGATGTGGCGTTTGGTCGCCGAGTGCGAGAATCCCCAACCGGGCTTGGTCGAACCGATCCGAGAGCTAGCCAATACACGACTGGCGGAATGACTGGGTCAAGTGAAAATCGGCGTGATCGGGTAAGTATGTCGAATGACCGGGCCGCTACTCGCGATGTACAGCCCCACGATCATCAGGCACGTCTGAAAGCAGTTCCTACAATTCAGCATGAAGTGACTCCCTTTGGTTTTCAGCTAATGGCGCAGCATACGCCGAGCTGGCTGCAACCGTTTGGCGGCGAGGTCCAAAGTTTGAAAACAGCCGATCGACCTGCTGGCCGGCATCCGTGTTTGTCCGTGAAATCCGTGTTCTACCTGCTGGCTAATGGGAATGAGCGAACGTGGATGACACGGATGTCACGAATTAACAACGTCTCTCGGAACGCTCGCCCTCGCTCACGCTTCGGGTTAGTGTGAGCGGCATGACCGAAGCGATCATTCGAGAATACATGGCGTCGGACGGGTATCGGCTGAAGTATCGGCATTGGGAGCCGACTGAGTCCGTGCCGAAAACGTTTGTCGTGGCGTTGCACGGGATTCAGAGTCATGGCGGCTGGTATGAGATGTCGAGTCGGCATTTGTGCGAAGCCGGCTATGACGTGCGTTTTTTGGATCGGCGTGGGTCGGGAATGAATCTGGCTCGGCGCGGCGATGCGGCTCATGCGGATCGGCTGGTCAATGATGTCGTCCAGTTCTTGGAAGCGGTGAAGATCGAACGGAATTGCGTGGCACCGAATGCTCCGATCGTGCTGCTGGCGGTGAGCTGGGGCGGGAAATTGGCAGCGGTCACGGCGGCTCGGCGACCGGAACTGGTCAATGCGCTGGCGCTGTTGTATCCGGGACTGTGTGCTCGCGTGCAGCCCACTGGTTGGCAGCGGTTTCAATTGAATTTGGCGAGGCTCCTGGATGTGCATGGGCCGCGCGTCGAAGTGCCGCTTAATGATCCGGCGTTATTCACCGGCCAGCCGACATGGCAGGAATTCATTCGCCGCGACTCATTGGCTCTGCGCGAAGTGTCGGTCGGTTTCTTGTTGGCCCACCAGGATTTGACGTGCGAGTCGCTGGCGGCGGCCGAGCACATTCGGTGTCCGGTGCTGATGATGCTCGCGGGGCGAGACCGGATCATCGACAACGCTGCCAGCAAACAGTGGCTGATGCGTGTCGGATCGGGACAAGTAATTCTGTACGAATTTCCAAATGCGCAACACACGCTTGAGTTCGAGCCGACGGGACCAGGCAACTTTGTTGAACAGTTGGCAGCCTGGATCGACACAGAAACACGACACTTTTCTGGGTGTTGACGTCGTGACTGCCAGACTTGCCGCATTGGTTCGTGGTTTTCATGGCACGATTCTCGATCAGGAAACTTGAATGCCAAGTTCGCTCAATTCGCCAGTCGCCAACGCAGCCAACGAATTCAACGTTGACGCGATTTCTTTCCGTAGCACGTTCGCATTGAACAGTCCGATTCTGCCGGACAAGTCCCACAGGATACGGCCATCCGGTCGCGCGTCTTCAGGCGAACGGATCGAACGTTTGATTGCTTGGGCCAATCCGGCGTGATTCACGAACGTACCGTCTCGCTCAGCGAACGAGCCACCCGCTAGAAGGATGTGGGCTCGTGCGGAAACCGGTGACGGCAGAATGTCTTGGACGATCAACGTTTTGACTTTCGCCAATGCGGCGGCGTGTGATTCATCAAGTCCGCCGCGCGGGTCGCCGCCAACAAAGTACAACGTGTCGATCCGGCCTTCGGCGACATCGCCCAAAACATCGCCGATGCCGATGACCGAACTTTGGAAGTGTTGCAGCACCGCTTCGACCCCTCGGCGGTTCGGGCACTTCTCGGCGCGAATCGTGAACTTGACCTTTTCTTGAGCGTTGCCACGGACGTCTTTCGGGTAATGGTCGTCTTGGCCTTCGACTCGCACCGGGCCGAGAGCCAAGCGAACGTCGGGGCTGAGGGATTTGAGATACTTCGCAAGCAAGTACGCCTCTTCGACGGTCATCCACGGAGAGAGGACGGCGGCAGCGGCTTTCGGGTTCTTCGTAGTGGCGTCCTTAAGCGCATTGCGAGTCGCGGTCAGGGCGGTGTCCCAATCGACGGCGATTCGGCGGTCCCCTTGAGACATCTCCGGCTGCTTGAGCCGTTGATCGGAGTGGATGTACTTCCAACCGAAGCGACCGTCATCACACATGAAATCTCCCTGAGCCTGCGGATTGCTGCGCGGCTTCAGACGGAAGACGGTCTCGTTGTTTTGGTCGACCTTGATGCTGCAACCGGCCGAGCAATCGGCGCAGACGCTGTCGGCGGACTTCAGCCACCAGACTCGTTGCTTGTAGAGGAAATCTTTCGAGCACAACG
>JANMIF010000544.1:0-7605 GCA_031375695.1 Planctomyces sp. | reverse complement strand
AGGCCGGCAGTTCCGTTCCTCGACGCCGAAGTTCCCGCGAAGCACGGTCCACGCCATCCTGAAGGATCGGGCCTACATCGGCGAGATTCTCCACAAGGGCGAGTGGTATCCCGGCAAGCATGAACCGCTGATCGACCGGGCAACCTGGGATCGCGTTCAGGCCCTGCTCGGCGGGCACATCTACCAGTCGCACGCTTTGACCTATGCCGGAGACCTGATTCAGTGCGCCCATTGCGGGCACCCAATCACCGGCGAGAAGGTCAGGAAGAAAACGAAGACGAGCGAGCGGTTCTACACCTACTACCGCTGCACCTACTACACGAAGCCGGGCCATCCGCGTATCCGCGTCACGGAAGCCGACCTCGATCAACAGGTGCTGGCCGTGTTCGACAAGATGCGGGTTGAAGACGAAGGGGTCCGCGACTGGTTCCGCCTGGTGCTGGCCTCGCAAACGCGGGACGCCCAGGCCGAATCCCTCTCGCAGCGTGCGGAGCTACAGCGGCAAGAAACCCTGATCGTGGCTCAACAGGATCGCTTGCTCAACATGCGGTTGGCCGAGGAGATTGACGAGGCGACGTTTGCCCGCAAGCACACCGAAATGCGGGACCGGCTCGCCTCGATCAAGCTGCAACTCGACGTGCTGGACCGCTCCCACGACGAAACGGCCGAGTTAGCGGCGAAAGTTTTTGAACTTTCGCAAACGCTTCGCCAGCAATGGCTTACCGCCGACTATGCCGCAAAGCGTCGTATCCTCGAAATCGTGTTTTTGAACTGCCGACTCGAAGACGCAACTCTCGTCCCCACAATGAGAAAGCCCTTCGACGTTCTCGCCGAAGGGCTTCTTTCTGAAAATAGTCGGGGTGACAGGATTTGAACCTGCGACCTCTTGGTCCCGAAGCTTGCGGATGGGATTCTCTGTTTCACGGAAGTTATTGAATAACACCGAGTTCCGAGTCAGCAACTTTGTGCATGGTATGCGAGATTTGCGGCGATTCAACTCCTATCTGTGACAAACTGTGACAAGAAAGTTATCAGCGGAGAACTCTCATCATCGCACCTTAAGTGCAGACAGTGTTCAGCGAAATTTGAGGGGTGGGATTTGTCTTGGTTCGGCACTGCCCCGCACGGAGCTCTCGTCGATGGAGTTAACCACTACCGCAGTTCAATCCAAGGGCCAGCCGCACGCCAAGTCTGTGTGAATGGTTGTCCATCGCGAATTGCGGCCGCAGGCGCGGACAAGAATTCCCGGATCGCTTCGGACACGGTGATGAGTTCTGGGGGTACCTCATCGAGACGTATCTTGCGGAGAAATCCCCGCCACTGAGCGACCTTCGAGGCGTCCGTTGCGAAGGCTGGCGAAAAAGCTGTTGGTTCTGGCGTCAACGTTGTGCCGCGATGAGTGAAGGTCTTTTCGATAGCCCCTGCCAGGGCCGCCCCATCGAAATCGAACTGACGGGATAACAGCCAGATGTCGTAGAAGTCTTTCATGCGACTGTTCAGCAGGCCGAGTTGGACCATCGCTTCGAACTTTTCGGCAACAGCCGATTCTTGACTATAGCCGCGCAGCTTCGGAGCGGACTGTCCCAAAATCGTCGGATACTCGGTCACCAACGCACCAGGATAAACGACATCGCCGAACCCAACATCAATCTGCATCGGGAGCGGCACATTCTGAAGCGATCCCCGGAACGTCACCCGGACGCCTTCATAGTCAGCGTCTTCCTTGATCACCTTTCCCGTGATGCTGGTGGGGTCAAAGACGAGTGCATCAGGCTCGACGTCTTGAACGCATACGTCGTGGATGACCTTCACGAGATCCTCGACTTGGCTCGGCAAGTGACCGAGCAAATCAATGTCTCTGGTCGGACGGATCGAGGACGCTCCCCAAGCCGTCAGCATCAACGCCCCTTTTAACACGAACTTGTCCGCGTGCTTCGAAACGCAAAGCCGGTACAGGAATCGCTCCATCGCGTAATACTGAAGGACTTCCTGAAACGGTCGTCCAGAAGACTTCGCAACCTGGAGCAGTCGTTGCCGAATGGAAGCCGGAAGATTCTTGATCGTGCGATGCTTCACAGGACGGACTCGACATAGGGACGCATGACATTTGTGACGCGGCAGACAGCGGCGAATCTGAGAACGGCGTCAGAATCGAACCGGCGTTGCTGTCGATAGGCGCGGAGTGCTTCCAGACAGGTGTCGAGTCCGATCTTGTTTCGGAATTTGAAACAGTCCGCAAGCGTCTTCTCGCGAGAATACACGCGCAGTGTCACGGGGCCAATGTTGTGCGTCTCAATGCCCTCACTGAATGCCGAACCGCTGAAGCGAAAGGTGCGGACAGGCGGATGATCAATTCGTGGTGGTTCGGAATTGCGATCAATCGCGAGATAGACCTCATGCGGAATCTGCGTCGTCAGCTCGTGAAATGCGAGCGCCGAAATGAGGCAGATCACCCCGCCCGGCACCTTCGCCGCCACGACCGCCAGATCGGGATGCGAGGAGAGCGGGGCATCGACAAGCTGGTACAGCCCTCGGCTGATCTTTTCCACTTCCCCTTGGTCGACCATCGCGCGCAGCGTATCGCGATGAATCCCAGCCCGAACGGCCTGCGTCATGCGCAGCAGGCCCCTTTGCTTTCGGAAGACAGATTTTGCTCGTTTAACCACACTGAGACCGAGATTTTTTTCGTCCATATTACCACCATGTCAGTTCATCTGGCGGTATTATGGACGAGAATTGGCGTCCCGTCAAATTGGTTTCTTTTGTCCGTCCGAGGGCTGTCGGCGACGAGAAGGCAGGTGTGTTCTCGCCACCGAACGCAACAGTGAGCTAAAGGTACTCACCGTCAGCTTCGACTCTACTGCCGCTTCATCGAGCGCACGTGAACAGCGGTCGGAATCGCTGGAGGCTGGAGGACACCAATTGAGCTTTTTGTGACCGAGATCGGCGGTTGGGAGGCCGCCACAATCTCACTTATTTGATCGTTCGCAACTTTGGGTTGCCAATGAGAGCAAAGCGCGGAATGTTCTGATCACTCGTCATCCCAGCTCGACTTCGACTTGATGCTGCTGCCGATCGTCGCTCAAGGGGATGAATTCGTTTGGCTGTTCGATGCCATCGACAGTAATGCATTTTACGCTGCTGCTGGGTTCGGGTTGCAGGACGGTGATGTGGAAGAAGGTTTCTCGGTAACGGTAGTGAAGTTTGAACGACTTCCAATCGGCGGGGAGGCATGGAGTGAAACGGAGCTTGTCCACTTCGAGGTGCAGGCCCAACAGCGATTCGATGATGAGGCGGTACATCCAACTGGCCGAGCCCGTGTACCAGGTCCAGCCGCCTCGGCCGGTGTGCGGCGGGACGGCGTAGACGTCGGCGGCGACGACGTATGGCTCGACTTTGTAGGTGGCGATTTGGCGCGGGGTGGAGCCGTGGTTGATGGGATTGATCATCGCGAACAATTCCCAGGCGCGACGGTGATCTCCCATTTCGGCGAAGGCCATGACGGTCCAGATCGCGGCGTGAGTGTATTGCCCGCCGTTTTCGCGGACGCCGGGGACGTAGCCTTTGATGTAGCCGGGGTCCAACTCGGACTTGTCGAATGGCGGATCGAAAAGTTGGATCAGCGAGTGGTCGCGGCGCACGAGCCGCCGATCGACGGCATCCATTGCCAGGCGTGATCGCTTTGGGTTGATGGTTCCTGACAGAACAGACCAGCTTTGCGGGAGCGAGTCGATCTGGCATTCGGAGTTGCTGGCCGCTCCGAGCGGTTCGCCGTTGTCGAAGTAGGCTCGGCGATACCACTCGCCGTCCCAGGCGTGCTGTTCGATGTTCTCGCGCAGGCGCGCGGCTTCGGTGTCGCAGCGTTCGGCGAACGTGAGATCGCCGCGTGTGCGAGCCAGTTCCGAGAACCGTTGGAGAATCTCAGTCAAGAAGAAGGCCAACCAGACGCTTTCACCTTGGCCTTGTTCGCCGACGAGGTTCATGCCGTCGTTCCAGTCGCCGCAGCCGATCAGTGGCAAACCGTGCGTGCCGAATGACAAACCCTTGGTGATGGCTCGGACGCAGTGTTCGTAAAGTGTGCCGGACTCTTCCGACCGAGTGGGGAGATCGTAGTAAGCGTCTTCATCGTCCTTGACCTGTCGCCCCTCCAGGAACGGGACCGATACATCGAGGATGCCCATGTCACCGGTCCCCATCACGTAGCGGCAGGCGATGAGCGGCAGCCACAGATAATCGTCGGAGAAATGTGTGCGGACGCCACGGCCGATTGGCGGGTGCCACCAATGCTGCACGTCTCCTTCGCGAAACTGATGAGCCGCGCACAACAACAAATGTTCGCGGATGAGTCGCGGTTCGGTGTGTAAGAGAGCGGCCACGTCCTGCAATTGGTCTCGAAAGCCGAATGCTCCGCCAGATTGGTAGTAGCCGCTGCGTGCCCAGAATCGGCACGACAGCGTTTGATACAGCAGCCAGCCGTTGGCCAGCAGATTCACGGTCGGATCGGGCGTCTCGACGTGGACTGCGCCGAGCGTTCGGTTCCAGAAGTCCCAGACGCCTTCCAGCGCATGACGAGCGTTGTCTGAGCCACGGAAGCGATGGACGAGTTGTCGCACGTCTTCGATATCGCGGCCGACTCCGAGCGTGAAGACGATCTCGCGTTCGCGACCGTCGGCGAGATCGAACGGCACTTGCAGCGCCGCGCAGGGATCGAGTCCCGCGCCCACTTTTCCGGAAAGCCGTGTGCGTGACATGGCGGCGGGCTTCGCCGAGTTGCCGTTACGGCCGAGGAATTCGGTTCGATCGCCAGTGAGACTGCGTGCCGAGTCGTGAACATCGACGAAGGCGATGCGGTCGGGGAACTCGATGCAGTACGGATTGCGAGCGAGCAATGCTCCGCACTTGGGATCGGTTTCGGTGACGACGTGCATCAGCGATTTGGAGCGCATCTCGCCGAGCACCCATTCGGAGTACGCGGT
The DNA here is from genome assembly GCA_031375695.1 of Planctomyces sp. GTDB lineage: Bacteria > Planctomycetota > Planctomycetia > Planctomycetales > Planctomycetaceae > SXKJ01. Next base: position 2,629 of record JANMIF010000544.1, on the reverse strand, counting down.
CGCCGAGAGTCGTCGCGAACGCCCCGAAGTGTTCTTGATCTTGAGCACGGCGAACTTCACCGGCGCGTCCATCGCCACATAGATCCATAACTCCGACGTGATCCCGTTCTCGGTGTATTCGAAGACGCTGTAGCCGAATCCATGCCGGCAGACATAAGGCTGACTCCCGCGCGCGGGCTGCGGAGTCGGTGACCAGAAATGGCCGCTCTCTTCATCGCGCAGATAAAACGCCTCGCCGCTGACATCGCTCACGGGGTCGTTGTACCACGGGGTCAGCCGGAACTCGTGCGCGTTCTCGCACCAAGTGTAGGCTCCGCCGCTTTCCGAGACGACCGTTCCGAAGTGCGGATTTGCCAGCACGTTGACCCACGGAGCGGGCGTGACTTGCCCCGGCTCGATCCGGATGACGTATTCGTGTCCGTCGGGCGTGAAGCCTCCTAAGCCATTGAAGAACAGTAGGTCGCGGCGCGGTGACTCTTTGTTGGGAATGACGTCGAAACGGCGCAGGCGGCTGGGAATCAGCTCCGGAACTTTCACGTCCGAGCGGATGCGGCGTTCGATCTGTTCGGCCAAAGTCCCCTCGGTATCGACGATGATCGCGCGGGCCACCGTTTGCAGCAGGATGCGGTCTTCGTCGGACATTTGCTCGGCGCGGCGAACGAAGATACCGCCCGGTCGATCCAGCGTGTGGGCCTCGGTCCCGGCGGAGATCAGGCCGATGACCATGTCTTGCAGCACCTGCCGATAGCCCGAATGCCCGTCGTTCCAAATCACCAGATCGACCGCCAGCCCCTTGAGCCGCCAGAACGCATGCGCTTGGACGAGTTGCCGCACGAGGTCGATCTTCTCGGCATCACCGATGCGCAGAATCACGATCGGCAAGTCACCAGAGATACCGTGTCCCCACAAGCCCGATTGCCCGCGCCGGTTCTGGGCGAGGATCGCCGTATTGGCTCGGCGCGAGGGATTCGCATACACGACCGAACTGGCGAGCCGCCCATAAAGTTGGGCGTCCGTTTCCGTAGCGTTCAACTGCCGCAAGACGACTTGCCCGTGAGTCCAGGCCATGTCGAAGACTCGGTCCGCCAAGTGGCGGTCGTGGTACTTGTCGATCAAGACCACAGCCGACTCGCGAGTCTCCGCGACGCCGGTGACGAGGTCCACGATCACCGTTTCGTCCGGCGCGAGCGTCAGCCGGCGACGAATGGCGACGATCGGATCGAGGACTGAACCGGCGCTGTTCGACAACTTCGCCGCGCGGCTCATCGCTTCGGGAGCCGCGACCGTGCGGCCTCGGCCAATGAACTTCAGCCGATCCGTTTCGTAGGACGCATCGCCTTCCGAGGCTCCGCGCACCGCCATCAGGTGCAGCATCCACGGCGGGTGTTCTTTGTGTGATCGTGGCCGGCGCGTGCAGACGATGGCCTGCTTCGACTCAATGATTTCCGTCTGCACGAATAAGTTGGAGAACGCCGGGTGCGTGGCATCGGCGGCCGGTGCCGCGAGCACCACTTCCGCGTAGCTGGTGATCTCGATCGTGCGCGACACATTCGACCGATTGGTGATGGTGCTGCGTCGAATCTCGATGTCGTCTTCCGGTGAGACGGCGATCTCAGTGTGAATCAGGATGTCGCTGTCCCGTCGTCGAAACTCGGCCCGTGCCTGCGAGAAAATCGCCTCGTACTTCTTCGTGGGTTTAAGCGTCGGCTGATGCGCGGTGGACCAGACTTCGCCGCTCGTCACGTCGCGGAGGTAACAGAACATTCCCGCATTGTCGCGCGTGGTGTCTTCACGCCAGCGGGTGACGGCGATCTCTTTCCATAGGCTGTATCCGCCTCCCGCGTTGGTCACCATGACGTGATAGCGGCCGTTGGACAGGAGATGCACTTCGGGCATCGGTGTGTGCGGCGTCGTGAACACGCGGAGGAGCGCCTCGCGTTCGCCGTCGTTGTTGTGAACACCGGAGACTTCGGTCGCGTGAGGATAGAACGGCGCGACCTTGGGAATCCGCTCTTGCAGCAGCAACTCGGTCGCCTGGAACTGCGGGTCGGACTCGAACCGCTTTTGCATCGGACGATTCAGCAGCAGGTATGCCAGCGAGAGAAAACTCATCCCCTGATGGTGTGCCATATAAGAACGGATGATGGCACTCGTCTGGCCGCGCGCTAAACGGGAATGGGTATAATCGACCGCTTCGTAAAAGCCGTACTGCCCCTCGAAGCCTTTGGTCGCCATGAGCTGCAAGTTCGCGCACGCCTTTTCCGGAGCGACCATCAACGCCATCGCCGTGGCATACGGAGCAATCACGAGGTCATCCGCCAGTCCGCGTTTGAAACCCAGGCCGGGAACACCGAACGCGCGATACTGGTAATTCAAATGCGCGTCGGTCGTGTTGTAGCCCGATTCCGAGACGCCCCAAGGGATACCTCGCTGCCGGCCATATTCGATTTGTCGGTCGATGACCGCCTTGTAGGTCTGATCGAGCAGCGTGTTCTCGTAAGTCGGCATGACGAGCAGCGGCATCAGGTACTCGAACATCGAGCCGCTCCAAGAGAGCAGCGTTTGTTGCCCGTTCGATGTCGTCAGCAATCGGCCCAGAGCAAACCAGTGTTCTTGCCCCAATTGCCCC
>JANMIF010000514.1:0-2671 GCA_031375695.1 Planctomyces sp. | reverse complement strand
CGCCCATCAAACGCTTTCGCGAGTGACCTTCGATAACTGGCACTCTCCCGTAGGGGCGAACACTTGGCTGACCTTGGATTACTGACAGTCCCATGTTCGCCCCCGCCGGGACTGACCTCCGATTACTGACACTTGGCCTATGATACTCATTGTGGGTTGATCAAGGTGATCTCCAGCTGGAAGAACGTCTTCGTCTTGGTGATCAATGAGACTGACTTGGTGGCTCGCGAGATCGTGTCGATTTACGAGCGACGCTGGGTGATCGGGGTGTTGTTCAAGGAACTCAAAGACTTGTTCGGACTGGTGAGTGACCAGATGCTGGCACGACGAAGGTATCGTGCGTCATCTGCATCTTGCGGCCCTGGCTCATCTGACGCTGACTCGCCTCGGTCCGACCGCTGTCGGCGCTCCAGCCAAACAACTGCACACGGATGTGCTCCTGCCGAAGTTCCAAACCCGCCTCGCCACGCTCCGACATCCACTGCCAACAAACCGAACGCATCTTCGAAAGAATCAAGCAATCCAAAACTCCGAAAGCGCTTACGAAAGCACTTGCTCAACGGCGGCGCGGGCGGTGTTGGCCGGACTTGAGAAGCGAGCTGAAACGGTCGAACGCTGGCTCGGTCAACAAACGATGGCACAACCGGACAAGCTCACGATGGGGGCGCGGACTCGCAATTCCTACTTGATTGCGCTGCGAAGTTTCTGCAACTGGTGTGTCGAACGCGACCGGCTGCCGTTCAATCCGCTGGCGGAGTTTGGACGCGAAACGGTCAAGACGCCGGACCAAGACACCGCGACGCGGCAAAAGGGCAGCCGTGCAACCTGGACGCTCAAGCCGTTGAAAGTTCGCAGAACTCGCCGCCGAACGCGCGTTGGCCTACAAGGTGGCGGTCACGACGGGCTGCGAAAGAGCGAACTGGCTTCGCTGATGGTCGGACAACTCGACCTCGACGGCGACTTCCCACACGTCCGGTTGAAAGCGGCCGACGAACTGCGGGAGTGGAAATCGAGTCTGCGCGAACGGGTGGCAAGCTCGGCGGGGGTGCTCGCCTTTCGTCGTGATGCCGTCGTGGAACTCCCCGCCTCAACGCGGCTGCTCAAAATCCCGAAAGCGTTCTGCCGGATTCTCGACCGCGACTTGAAGGCGGCTGGCATCCCGAAGTCTGACGACCGAGGCCGCACGATTGACGTTCATGCCTTGCGGCACACGTTCGGCACGATGCTGAGCGTCGCTGGAGTTGTTCCCCGCGTGGCTCAAGCGGCGATGCGGCATTCGAGCATCGACCTGACAATGAAAGCCTACACGGATCCGCGATTGCTGGACGTCCAAGGGGCGGTTGAATCGTTGCCTTCAAGGTCGGTCACGTCCGACCCTTCGGAGAACCGGCAACGCATGGCGGCCGGGGCCGAGAATTTCTCACCGCGCTCCGTGGCAGTTGTGGTGGCAGCTCCGACCGACTTTTCGAGACATTTGCGGTCAACGCCTGTCGCCCTGAACGCATTTTTAAAGGAAGCCGATTTCGCCAGCACGCTCGGCGCAACTTCCGACAGAGCCACAAAAAACGCCCGTTGTTCGATGAAAACAACGGGCGTCGTTAAGGGTGACCAAGCGGACTTGAACCGCCGACCCCCGGATCCACAATCCGGTGCTCTAACCAACTGAGCTATGGCCACCATCGAACTGATCCTCGACAGGCACAGGCCAGTCGATCAGCAATTGAGTCCGGAAAGTACAACGCTCGACGAGTGCTCGCAAGTCTCCCCGGTCCCTTTGCGGCTTCCGAAAGGGTGGATATCTTGGCTCAACGATTTGTCCGTTCGATCAGCAAAGACGATCAACCGCGATCCCACCAACCACACCGCCGATCGCTGACTCGCGCGGGATTCAGCATCACACAGGAGATTTTACGATCATGCGTCGCTCACTCGTTTGTTTCGGATTGACCTCTTTGTTTTCGCTCGCCTGGATTTGCTCGACAGTCGCGCTTCACGGGGCCGAACTCTCGGCCGAAGAAAAGAACGACGGATTCGTTAGCCTCTTCAACGGCAAAGATTTCACCGGTTGGTCCGGCCCGACCGACAACTACGAAGTGGTCGAAGGAGCGGTGCAATGCAAAGCAGGCAAGGGGGGGACGATCTTCACGAAAGAAGAATTGTCCGACTTCGTGGTCCGGTTGGAATTCAAAGTCCCGTCCGGCGGCAACAACGGCTTGGCGATCCGCTATCCTGGCGAAGGAGACACGGCTTATGTCGGCATGTGCGAACTGCAAGTGCTCGACGACAACTACGACAAAGTCAAAGGGAAGCTCGATCCTCGCCAGCTTCACGGCTCGGCATATGGCATGGTCGCTGCCAAACGCGGCCATCAAAAACCAAATGGCGAGTGGAATCAGCAGGAAGTGATCGTCAAAGGTTCAACGATCAAGGTAACGCTCAACGGAATCGTGATCCTCGATTGTGACTTGGCCGAGGTCAAAGAGTTCATGGCCAACTCACCGCATCCGGGCAAAGATCGGACGAAAGGCCACTTCGGATTCGCCGGTCACGGCGATGCCGTCGGGTTCCGCAACGTGCGGATGAAGAGCTTGGCAGATAAGAAATAGCACGGCAAAATGTGGCAGGCTCTTGCTGAGAGCCGTTGGCTCGGGGTGCGTGGCTAGCCGAGTAC
>JANMIF010000493.1:0-2404 GCA_031375695.1 Planctomyces sp. | reverse complement strand
GTCTGTCAGTCGCGAAAGCGGAATGCGTTCGCCGTTCGGTGTCGCCACTTGAATCGTGCCGAGCGCCTCTGGGCTGCTTCGCAAACGATCCGGCAACCGAGCCACCAGCGGGAATCTCAGTTGTCCCTCAACCACTTGTCCGACCTCCAGGCTGCCGACTGATTGAATCAAGTCGAGCACCGTTTGAGCGGCGATGCCGTAGCGGGCGATCTCGTCTTGTTTGATTTGTACCTGCAACACCGGTTGGCCGGTGACTTGCTCGACGGAGACATCCGCGTTGCCGCTGATCGTTTTCAACACGGCCTCAATCTCGGCAGCCTTCGCGACGAGCACTTCGAAATCATCACCGAACAGTTTGATGCCCAAGTCGGCTCGCACGCCGGACACCATCTCGTTCATACGCAGTTCAATCGGTTGTGAGAACGCGACCCGTTGGCCGGGAATGAGGCGGACTTCTTTTTCGATCAGCGCCAGCAGTTCTTCCTGCGTCTTGGCTCGCGCCCATTGCGAGCGCGGATGCAGCGTCACGTACATGTCGGTCAGCTCGATCCCCATTGGATCGGTCGCGACTTCGGCCGTGCCGACGCGGCTCCAGACGTGCCGCACTTCTTCCGGGAATTTGTCGAGAATGATCCGCTCCATCACCGAGTTCATGTGGTTCGATTCGCTGAGGTCCGTCCCCGCCAGTCGCACGACGTTGACCGTCATCGAACCTTCCGACAGTCGCGGAATGAACTCGCTGCCGAGATTCGGAGCGATCATGCCGAACGCGAACACCAGCACACAGGCGGCAAAGGTCACGACCGCGAACCGGTGATCCATGCAGATTTTTAAGACCGGATTGTGAATCATGTGAGCCAACCGCATCAGCCACGGTTCTTTCTCCGTCATGCGGCGAGGCAGCATGAAGCTGGCCAGCACCGGCATCAGCGTCATCGACAACACCATCGAGCCAGCCAGAGCGAAGATGACCGTCAACGCCATCGGCCGGAAGAGTTTGCCTTCAATCCCTTCCAGCGTGAGGATCGGCAGATACACGATCATGATGATGAGTTCGCCGAACAGCGTCGGCTTGCGGACCTCGACCGCCGCTTCTCGCACGACGTCGATCTTGCTGCGATTCCGCAAGTCGCCGTGAGCGATATGCCGCACGCAGTTCTCGACCATCACCACAGAGCTATCGACCACCATGCCGAAGTCGATCGCACCCAGACTGAGCAAGCTGGCCGCGATGCCGAACTGCAACATGCCGCTGAACGCGCACAACATCGACAGCGGAATCGCCACCGCGACGATCGTGGCGGCTCGCAAGTTGCCCAAGAACGCGAACAGGATCGCGATGACCAGCAGACCGCCCTCAAACAAATTACGACGGACTGTGTCGATGACGAAGTCCACCAGTTCGGTGCGGTCATAAACGACGGTGATCTCCACGTCGGTCGGCAGTGTCGGACGGATTTCTTCCATCCGCTTCTTGAGCGCCGACGTGACGACCTTGCTGTTCTGCCCCATCGTCATGAAGCATAGGCCGAGAACCGCCTCGCCACGTCCCATCGCCGTCACCGAGCCACGACGAATCTCCTGGCCGATGCCGACCGTCGCGACATCTTTCACGCGAATCGGCGAGCCGTCCTTCGCCGTGACGACGATTTTCCGAATCTGGTCCTCGTTGACCGTGCGGCCGAGACCATGCACGAGCAAGAACTGGTTGTTCTGTTGAATGCCGCCGCCGCCGGTGTTCTTGTTGTTCTTCTCCAACGCCTCGATGACTTCGGCGAACGTCAGCTTGTGTTTGATCAGCCGTTCGGGATCAATGCGGACCTGATACTGCTTCCGGAACCCGCCCCACGAATTGACCTCGGCCACACCGGGGACCGTGCGCAGCTTCGGCTTGATCGACCAGTCGTGAATTGTCCGCAAGTACGTCAGCTTCTCCGTTCGTTCGGCCTCGGATGCCCCCGCAAAGTTCCAACCTTTCAGCGTTACGATGTAGTGATAGACCTCGCCCAGCCCGGTCGCGACCGGGCCAAGACTCGGCCGCTCAATGCCCGAGGGCAGCACCACTGACCCGAGCCGCTCGTTGACAAGTTGCCTCGCAAAATAGATGTCGGTCCCGTCCTCGAACGTGACGACAACCTGCGACAAACCAAACTTCGAGATCGACCGCAGGATTTGGAGCCGAGGCAGGCCGCCCAGCACTTGCTCAATCGGAAACGTGATCTGCTGCTCGACCTCCTCCGGGCCGAGAGCGGGAGCCGTCGTGTTGATCTGCACCTGAATCGGCTTAGTAACCGGTAAGGCTACTATGTCGAGATTCAGCACCGCGTTCCCCCCCCACACCGCCTGCGCGACCGCCGCCAGCAGCACGAGAAACCGGTTTCGTAGCGAGACGTCGATGATCCAG
>JANMIF010000117.1:0-10198 GCA_031375695.1 Planctomyces sp. | reverse complement strand
GACTATCGAATGCTGGATGACTGCGGCGGGATTCAATGGCCGGCGACGGTTGAGGGTTTAGGGTTGAGAGTTGAGGGTGAACCGCAAAGCCCTCAACCCTCAACCCTCAACCCTCAACCCTTTTCCGAACGTCGCCTGTTCGCCGACGGTCGCTTCTTTCATCCCGACGGCCGCGCCAAATTCCTGTTTGAAGAGCCGAAGCCGTTGTCGGAACCGACCACCGAAAGATATCCGTTCCTGTTGCTGACCGGCCGAGGCTCCGCATCGCAATGGCACACACAAACGCGAACCAAGAAATCCGACGTCCTGCGCAAGCTGTATCCGCAGACGATCTACGTCGAGTTAAACCCCACCGACGCTCGCTTGCTGCACGTCCGCCCGAACGATTGGGTCGAAGTCGAATCCCGCCGAGGCCGCCTGCGAGCGAAAGCTTTCTTGACTCCGTCGGTCCTTCCCGGCCAAGTCTTCATTCCCATGCATTACGAAACCGCCAACCGCCTCACCGACGCGGTCTTTGATCCGTACTCGAAGCAGCCGTCGTACAAAGCCTGCGCGGTCGCGGTGAAGCGAGTCGGCATGAGCTAATCGCCAGTGCGATTCAATTTTTCTACCCCCGTTTTTCTACCATTCGATTCTGGTGGAAAGATGGAGGCAGAAAAAGCACTCTTCCTATACGGCTTAGCGCTCTTCCGGGAACAGGATCGGCCGCAGCACTTGTTCGAAGGCGTCGGCTTGGCGCATGAAACCCAGGTCTGTGGGGTGTGAGCTATCGACGGTCCCTTCGTTGTCGCTGCCGAGCAGAAAATCTCCTTCGAGATAAAACAGGTGCTTGATTCCACCGCCGAGCAGCCGCTGATGAGCGGAGTGCAGTGCGTGACGCGAAGACTCGTTGCGGTCCCGTTTGGATTCGACTAGGAACGAATCGCTGTAAGTCCGGTCTTCGACCAACAGTATCGGAGTCGTCGGCCAGGCTTTGCGGAGCGTGTGGACCAGCGGCTCGGTTCGTTCAGCCACTTCGCGGGCTTCGATGTTCGGCAGGCAGTCGATGACGAAACATGAGGCATCGATTTCGGCCATGAAGTTGACGACTTCCTGCTCCATTCGGCCGTTGCCGCTGAAGCCGAGATTGATCACCGGGTGTTCGAGCTTTCTTTGCAGGATCGCGGTGTGGACCATGCCGGGTCGTGACGCGCAGCCGCCCTGCGTAATCGACGTACCGTAAAAGACGATCGGCTTGCGCGGCGATTTGTCTTCGTTGCGATAGGGCTCGGCCTTCGTAAGCGTCGCCGCTTCGGGCAGGCCGATTTCGACCGCGCTGACTCCGTTGTACAGCGGCAGGTACAGCAAGAATTCTCGCTTGGTGTTCGGTCGTCGACGCAGCGGGATATTTCCTGCCAATGTAACTTCGTTGGTCTGCGCGGCTGGGCGACCGTTCGCCAGCCAGCGCCAGAATCCGTCTTCAGAGCGGACATATAAATCGAGGCCACTGACGCCTGTCGCGGGCATGTGCGGCATGGCCAAGTTCGCCGAGGTCAATGTCCACTTGGCTTTGACCGACGTAGCATCCGTTTCAAACCGCGCACACAAACCGGCCGATTGACGGCTCAAGCCCCAAACGGCATCACGGACTTTCCCTTCAGCCGTCGCGGGGAGGCGATCGAACGGAGCTTTCGTCTCGCGCCAGCCTTGCCCTTCGATGTCGAGCACTCGCAGATCGAACCAACGAGTCGATCGGTCCTCGGTCAGCTTGCCTTTGGAAGGATCAATGGCCTCGCCAGCGGACAAGCTCAGCGAACAAATGAGGTCGATCACTAGAACCAACAAAGCAAACGGACGCATGGTTTTCTCCGAGAGGAATTCGATTGAGTCATCATTTTTCCGGACATCATTTTGCGAAATCATGTGGGCAAAATGATGAACACAACTTGAGCCAAGTTTGGATTCAGTCCGTGTGAGGCTGGCTTTCGCACACGGATTTCACGGAGGGGACGAATGATGGTCAATGGAGCGGGTGGCCGAATAGACTCAGCCCATGACAAGCATTCTGGGCATCTCGGCGTTTTATCACGATTCGGCCGCCTGTTTGGTGGTCGATGGCGACTTGGTCGCGGCGGCTCAGGAAGAGCGGTTTTCGCGAAAGAAGCATGATGAGCGGTTTCCCAAGTTGGCCGTTGAGTACTGTCTGGGCGCGGCAGCACTGACGCCGAGTCAGCTCGACTACGTCGCGTTTTACGACAAGCCGTTGCTGAAGTTTGATCGGTTGTTGGAAACGTATTTGGGTTTTGCGCCGCGCGGTTTCGGCAGCTTTGTGAAGTCGATGCCGGTGTGGTTGAAGGACAAACTGTATCTGCCTCGGACGATGCGGCGCGAGCTCCCGGGTTATACGAAGCGGTTCGTGTTCACAGAGCATCACGAATCACACGCGGCGAGCGCGTTCTTCCCGTCGCCGTTTGAGCGAGCAGCCGTGCTGACCGTGGATGGTGTCGGCGAATGGGCGACCGCCAGCTTCGGGGTCGGCGAGGGGAATCGCTTGCGCCTGACTCACGAGCTGCACTTTCCACATTCGCCGGGGTTGTTGTATTCGGCGTTCACCTACTTCTGCGGGTTCAAAGTGAACTCCGGCGAGTACAAGCTGATGGGGCTGGCTCCCTATGGCGAGCCGAAATACGCGGACCTGATTCGCGAACGGTTGATCGACTTGAAGGAAGACGGCTCGTTCCGCATGGACCAGTCGTACTTCAATTACTGTCAGGGACTGACGATGACGTCGGCCAAGTTCAACACGTTGTTTGGCGGCCCGCCGCGACAGCCGGAATCGCCGCTGACACAGCGCGAAATGGATTTGGCCGCGTCGATCCAAGTGGTGACGGAAGAGATTTTGTTGCGGATGGCTCGGCACGTTCATGCGGTGACGGGCGAGTCAAATCTGTGCCTCGCTGGTGGCGTCGCTCTCAACTGCGTGGCGAATGGTCGCGTCCTGCGAGAAGGACCATTCGAGGATTTGTGGATCCAGCCAGCCGCCGGCGATGCGGGCGGATCGCTGGGAGCGGCGTTGTTCGTGTGGCATCAATTGCTGGGCAAGCCGCGCCACACTAACCCGAAGCGTGAGCGAGGGGGGACGGCGGTCGATGTCGATCAAGTGAAAGATGTGAAAGATGGAGGTCAAACGACGCTCGCCCTCGCTGACGCTTCGGGTTACTTGGGGGATTCTCAACACGGTTCGCTGCTCGGCCCGCGTTGCGACGAAGCGGCGATCGAGACGTTTTTGAAATCGAAGGGAGCGATTTACCGGCGCTTCGATGATGACGATGAACTGTGCCGTCACGTTGCCGGGTTGATTGCGAATGAGCACGTTGTCGGCTGGGTTCAAGGTCGGATGGAGTTTGGTCCGCGAGCGCTTGGCAGCCGCAGCATTTTGGGTGATGCACGCAGCCCGCAGATGCAATCAGCGATGAATGTGCGGATCAAATTCCGCGAGTCGTTCCGCCCATTCGCGCCGTCGGTACTGCAAGAACGAGTTCATGATTACTTCGAGACTCGGCCGCATGAGCCGTCGCCGTACATGTTACTCGTGGCGGATGTTCGTGAATCGAAACGAACACAGCGGCCGGCTGACGCGCCGCCAGTGATTGGCATCGACAAGCTCAAGGAATTGCGGTCCTGCATCCCGGCCGTGACTCACGTCGATTACTCGGCTCGCATTCAAACCGTTGATGCTCAGCGGCATGGCCGATACTACAAACTGCTCAAAGCCTTTGAGTCGCTGACCGGCAGTCCGGTCGTGATCAACACTAGCTTCAACGTCCGCGGCGAACCGATCGTGTTGAATCACGAACATGCTTATCGCTGCTTCTTGGCCACAAACATGGACGTGCTGGTTCTCGAACGCTTCGTGCTGCTGAAAAAAGATCAGCCGAACGCGACAGAGCAAACGCTGGATTCGTATCTCCAAGAATTCACGCTGGATTGATGGGGCGGATGGGACTTAAGAGTGAACCCCGTGACGTTGGCCAATAACGACGCTCAAAAGGTTGGCCGTCCCGACAGAACGGCGTTGATCTTGGCGTCGGAGACCCATTCCAGGAAGGCGGCGAATTCGGGTTCGTATTCGGTGAACTCGGTGAGGTCGTCGCCGGTTTGAAGGGCTTGCAAGAACTCGGCATTGACGGAATCGATAGGGATTTCTTGCGGCGGGGGGGCGATCTTGGCGAGATCGGCGGCGACGTCTTCGGCCAACTCGTAGCGATCGGCCGAATTCTTGGCTAGCAGTTTCGAGACAATCGCCTGCACGGCGTCGGGGATGTCTTCGTCGAATTGATTGAGTTTCGGAGGAAGCTCCGTCGCTTGACGCAGCATTTGCCGCATGGGGTTCTTGTCCGGGAACGGAACTTGGCCGGTCAACGAGTGAAACAGCGTACACCCAAGACTGTATAAGTCGCTGGCGGCGTTGGCCTGCGACGCGTCTTTGGCCTGTTCGGCCGACATGTAGGCGTACGTTCCTAACAGTTCACTGGAGTTCAACGTCAATCCGCCGCCGGACTCGTCGAGCGAATCGAGATATGCCAGCGCGTCGCGAGCCGCACCAAATTCCATGATCTTCACGATCTCATGCTGAGTAATCCATAAGTTCGCAGGACAAATGTCACGATGAATCACGTCGATTGAATGCAGATAACTCAACCCCTCCGCCGCCTGCCCGATCAACTGACAGGCATCGGCATACGGCAATCGTCCGTCCCGACTTAGCCGATGTTCCAGCGATTCGCCCCGCATTTGCTCCATTGCAATGAATGGCACGTCCCCGACTTTGCCGATCTGAAACGTCTTGACCACATGCCGATGATCCGCCTCCAAACCGACTCGCGCTTCACGACCCAGCCGCGCCATCCGCTCCGGGTTTTGGCCAAGCGTGGCCGGGAAAATCTTCAAGCTGACCGGCTGACCGAACTCCACATGCTCGGCTTGAAAGACATCGCCCAGCCGTCCCGTGGCCAGATGCGACATGACCTTGTATGGCCCCAACAAGTACGGCCCGGGGATTCCCGCCCGCACGGCGGCTGCTTGAAAATCGCTTAGTTCGTGCGCTACGCATAAGTGTTGCACAAACTCATCGCCATCACGGTCGAGCTTCCCGTCGGCCAGCCACTGTTGCTGAAGTTCGGCAAATCGAGCTTCCGTGATTAGTTCGCCGCCGACAACCAACTTTTGGACTTGAGACAGATTCATTGACGTGGCTCCGTGGACTAAAAGGTGACCGGGCGAGTTGTGTTTGGTGTTCCGCGACCATTGTCCAAACGAATCGAGAGGAATCCAGCGTGAACGAGTGCGGACGTTCGGCTGATCCTTCTCGCTGAATCGCAGACAGCGCATCTGACAAAACTCACGCTTCTGGCTACTTCTCGCATGTCACGAGTCGTGCCATCGTTACTTCGCGGAGTTTTCCGGCGGCGCTTGCGATTTGTTTCGAACGGTCAGAACCGAGCATTCCGCGTGTTGCACCACTTTTTCCGCGACGCTGCCGAGTAGAACGTGAACGAGCCCGGTCCGGCCGTGAGTTCCGATGACGATCAAGTCGATGGCTTTGTCCTTGGCATATTTTGTGATCGTGTCGAAAGCGATTCCAGATCGAACAACTCGAACGATCGGCCTACTCATCTTTCGAGCTGGATCGGGAACCGTTTGAATCTCCACCTCGGCGCTGTGAGTGGCATCCTCCAGAAATTTGGGAGCGATCAGTACGCTCGCGGCCGACCGCGGCATCATCAACAACAGGTCACTCATCACATGCAGCACATGCAATTCCGCCTGAAACTGCTCGGCAAATTCGCAAGCCACAGCCTCGGCGGCTTGCCCGAGTTCGCTGAAGTCCGTTGGAAACAGAATGCGTTCGATTTTCATTGAGAAGCCCTCGAGATTCTAAACCGTAGCCACGTTCGCCAGAACGTGGGCAAACCAGCGAAATTCCCAAGTTCTGGCGAACGTGGCTACGACGGTGATTTGCTTGTTCAACTTGCCGGCGTTGAGCTGACATCAGTAGCAGGCGGTGCTACTTCAACGGGCGCGCTGTTTGATTTTCGTCCGCCTAGCCACCGTCCAACGCCAACAACGACGATCGCTCCCGCCGCGTGCAACGCATAGACCACGCTTGGCGGAAGTTTCGCACCCGGAGGATTGCCGAACCAAGTCTCGATCGCAGGATCTGTTGCCGCCAAACCACCAGAAATCCAACCCAACAGCCCGGCGCCCAGCAATATCACGACTGGATATCGATCCATCAATTTCATCACCAATTGGCTGCCGAACACGATGATCGGAATACTCACCAACAATCCGAAAATTACTAGCCCCATTTGATGTTGGCCCTCGCCTTTGGCACCATTGGCCACGCCAGCAATCGCGATCACGTTATCCAGGCTCATGACCAAGTCCGCGACGATCACCGTGCGGACGGCTCCCCAGATGTGCGATGGACTTTCGACGTTTCCGTGAGCGTCGTCCTCTGGAATCAGCAGCTTGATTCCGATCCAAATTAGCAGCAGCCCGCCGATCAGTTTCAAATAAGGCATGTTCAGCAACGCGACCGCAAACATCACTAAGATCACTCGCAGGACAATCGCTCCCGCAGTTCCCAGAATCACGCCCGTTGTCCGTTGCTTTGGAGCCAAATTGCGGCAGGCGAGCGCGATCACCACCGCGTTGTCACCCCCCAGCAACACGTCGATCATCACGATCTGTGCCACAGCCGCCCAGTTAATCTGCATCACCAAATTCAGCATCCGAAGACTCCCTCTAATCGAGGCGGAATTGGAGCGATTGCCGCGGTCATCGTCTAGCCGCGCACGAACCCGAAGTGTGAGCGAGAGCAAGCGTTCCACAAGACGTGGAATTGGGAATCTCATGAAACGCTCGCTCACGTTTCGGGATCGTGTCGTGCGCCCATGCTGAGACAAGCTCATCCCGTGAAGCGAATCATCACCAATTCCGAGCGATGCCTCGCCAACGAGTTCCCGATCCGAGCCGGACTGGTCGGGATTCGGCGCACGAACTCCGTCGGCAATTCGCTCACCGTGACTGTTGAATCATGCCGCCATTCCGCGGCCTCGCCCGGTCGTAACAGCCGACGAAATCCCAGTGCCAATCGGCCCATCGTGAATCGAGCATTGATGTCTTGCAGTGGCCGCACAACCGCGCGGCCCTGTCCGTCATTGGCGATGGACGAATCAATGCCGAGCGGTCCGAAATATCCCATTGATTGCAATCGTTCCGCCACGCGCCGAGTCAATTCGACCGCCGATTGCCATGTGGCCGGGATCGTTGTCTCCAGCGAAATCAAACTTCCGCGATAACCCCCTTGCGAGTCTGTCAGCAACGGTGCGATCCCAACCAACACCGGCGGGCCGAGGCCGACTTGAGGGATGTCCCATTGAATCCCAACTTCCGCGATCAAGGACAACCAAGGTTCAAAATATGCCGCGCCGTCCGCCGCGATTCGCCGCTGCAGCCAGTTTCGCTGAGCGGCCGACAACTCGCCGCCACGACCGAGCAATCGTTCTCGTCCGGCCATGCCGAAATTGGCCTTTATAACCCATGCTTGATCGGCCACTTGTAGGGCGAGTGTGCTCGCCGCAAATCCAACGACCGCTGTCATGTCCTCAACACGCTCGATCCTCGCCGCGCCGGGCAACGCAACGCCGAATTCCAGCTCCAAATCAAATGACCAACTTCGCGAATTGCCAATCCGCACGGCATCGAAATTTCGGATCGTCCCGCTGTGATCAAGTTTTTCCAGCCGTTCGGTCCTGCCCCACGGAACCAGCTCACATCTGGCACGCAACACTTCGGCCCAATCGGTCACGCCGTGAACACGCGGTAGTCCGGCTTGTGCCATTTCATCCCAGAACAAGTCGTCAATCGGCTCCGGAGTCCAAATCAAGTCTCCATCGTCGGCCAGTGCGAGCCACGAACAGGCCCGTTCGGCCAACATTCGCCGTACATCCGCCGAAGCTCGCCAGCCGCGCGGGTCCGCCAGTTCGTGCTCGAAATCAAAATTGCCGACGAACAGTCGAGCCATTTCTCAAGCCTCGTTACGATGCCGTGCATTATGAATCACGACGTTTACGAAAATCCGTTGATCAAACGATATGCCTCGCGGCCGATGGCGGAACTGTGGTCGGAGCAACGCAAACATTCCACTTGGCGGCGACTATGGGTCGCGCTCGCCGAGGCGGAACAGGAATTGGGCATCGCGATCACGGCGGCTCAAATCGCCGAATTGAAGTCGGCCGTCGATGACATCGACTTCGATCTTGCCGCGAAATACGAGCGTGAACTGCGGCACGATGTGATGGCCCATGTGCATACGTTTGGCGACCGCTGTCCGTCGGCCAAGGGGATCATTCATCTCGGCGCGACAAGCTGCTACGTCACGGACAACACCGACTTGATCCTGATGCGTGAATCGTTGCAGCTTGTACAAACGAAACTCGTCGCAGTCATCGACGAGCTGGCGAAGTTCGCGGCGAAGTATCGCGATCTGCCGTGCCTTGGCTTCACGCATTTGCAGCCGGCTCAGCCGACGACAGTCGGCAAGCGAGCGACCTTGTGGTGTTACGACCTGATCCTCGACCTCGGCGAGATCGAACATCGGCTGGCCGCACTGAAGTGCCGCGGCGCGAAGGGGACCACCGGCACGCAGGCGTCGTTCATGACGTTGTTCAACGGCGATCACGCCAAGATCGACGAACTGGACCGTCGTGTGTCGCAGAAGATGGGTTTCGATGCGGCCTACACCGTGACCGGCCAAACGTATTCGCGCAAGGTTGATTCGCAAGTGCTCGACGTACTGAGCGGCATCGCGCAGTCGGCTCACAAGGCGGGGACCGACTTGCGAATTCTGCAAAGTCGCAAGGAAATCGAAGAGCCGTTCGAGAAGCAGCAGATCGGCAGTTCGGCGATGGCTTACAAGCGGAATCCGATGCGCTCCGAGCGAATGTGTTCGCTCGCTCGATTTGCTATGAACTTGCCGGCGAATCTGGCTCAAACCGTGGCGACGCAGTGGCTGGAACGAACTCTGGATGACAGCGCGAATCGGCGGCTCGTGTTGCCGCAGGCGTTTCTGGCAATCGATGCCGTCTTGATTCTCTACCGTAACATCGTGGACGGTCTCGTTGTATATCCGAAGGTCATCGCCAAGTATTTGGCCGAAGAACTGCCGTTCATGGCCACCGAAGAAATCCTGATGGCTGGCGTACAGGCTGGCGGCGATCGTCAAGAGTTGCACGAACGCATCCGAGTTCACAGTCAAGCCGCCGCTCGCGAAGTCAAAGAACACGGTCGGGCCAACGACTTGCTCGACCGCTTGCGCGCTGATCCGGCGTTCGCCTCAACGAACCTCGGCAACACGCTCGACGCTCGACAATTCGTCGGCCGCGCTCCAGAGCAAGTGGATGCGTTCATTGCTCAGAAAGTTGATCCGATTCGCCAGCAATACGCCGCTGAATTGAATCAGCAATCGGAGCCACTGCGGGTGTGACTGGAGCTATTCGCACTAACTCGAACCGTTCGCGAGGACGAGCGCTCCGCGAGACTTGGAGTGGGGCCACAATCATCGGGCATGTGGGGCACTCGCCCTCGCTGGCGCTTTTTGAAGTTGCGCACTTTTGGAAGATATCAGCCTGCTACACGGAATTCCTTGGGCAATGCGGCGGCAATGAGTCGTTTGAGTTTTTCGAGGCCACCGGAAGTTTTGAGTCGATCGGAGAAGTACTTTAATTCGCGACCGGTGGTCTCTTCGCGGAAGGCGGAGCACAATCCATGCAGGCGTTGAGCTTTCCACCATTGACGTCTTTCTTGGCTGAGACGCCTGTCGGCCAAGTGCCGCGCGCGTTCGTGTTCCAGGAACAGAACGGTCGTGATGGCGGTCTCGGCCCAGGCTTTCACCGCGTCGAAGCTTTGGAAGCGGTATTGAGAGAAGCCCAACGTCGACTTCAACTCTTTGAAGAACAGCTCGATCTGCCAGCGCAGGGAATACAGTTCGATCACCTCGCTGACACTCATCTCCGTGGCGTTGGTCATCAGGATTTTCACATCGTCGGGAGTCGCTGTTTTGAGGTTCGGTTTCGTTGTCGAAAAAATCAGTTGCACGCGGCCAACGCGTTGCACCGTCGATTTTTCCTGAAACGCGTAAAAGACGCGCGGC
>JANMIF010000448.1:0-12535 GCA_031375695.1 Planctomyces sp. | reverse complement strand
CAATCTGCGGAATATGTAGCTCCGCCCCTTGTGACCGGGATGCTGGGCTAAAGCCGTGTTTTCCCGGTGATTATCGAATCATGCTGGCCACAAGGGCCAGACCTACAGATTGCCCAAAGCAATGAATTAGCCAGCCGTGTACCCAGCGTGACAACCCCACTGAGTGACGGTTATTCTATTTCACACTTGGAATGAAGCTCGTCCACAATTCCACTTCATCACCTTTGAGCCGCAAACGAATCAACAATGTCTCAGGAACAATCTGTCTACATCATTGATGACGATCCGGCCGTCCGTGACTCAGTGAGCGCCCTGGTGGGTTCCGCTGGACTGAAAATGCAGTCGTTTCCCTCGGCCGAAAGCTTTTTGCAGGAAAACCGCGCAAAACAAGCGGGCTGCGTTGTCACCGACTACCGCATGTTGGGGATGAGCGGCGTGGAACTGCTGGAACAGATTCAGCGCAGCGATTTCCCGCTGCCGGTGATTTTGATTTCCGCCTTCGCGGACGTGCCGTTGGCCGTGCGCGCAATGGCGGCGGGCGCGGTCACGATCCTGGAAAAGCCCTGTCGCGACGAACAGTTGTTGTCAGCGATCCGCAAAGCGCTGACTGAAGACATTCAACAGCGAGAAATTCGCGAGCGCAAGCGAGAAATTCGGCGACGGCTGGACACGCTGACTCCCGAAGAGCTTGATGTTATGCAAAAGATGGTGGCCGGGATGCTCAACAAGGTTATTGCCGGTGAAATGCTGATCAGCCTGCGAACAGTCGAGACACGGCGACACAAGGTGTTCGAAAAAATGCAAGTTGGCTCGCTCGCCGAACTGGTCCGCATGGTCGTGGAAGCGGGCGAATGACGGAAAAAAGATTACCCGGTGGCCGGGAGAAAAAATCGAGGGGGCTTGCGCCCCCTCGCGTGAATCCGTTCACGTTGTGCTCCGCTCGAAGCACGCTTCGTCCCTGATCCCACAACGAACCGAACGCTCACGCACAAACGACTGTCAGGAGTGCAGCGAGATCCGGTTCGGCTATGCAAACTCGGTTGGGACAGAGTGTCCCAACCTACTTGCAGAACGGACAATCTGGGAAATCCAGATTCAGTTTTGCGGTGCTCGCTCCCTTTTGAAAGCGGGTGAGAATCAGATTCCAGTCTTCACCTTGCAGCTTGCGACT
This sequence comes from Planctomyces sp., assembly GCA_031375695.1. Classification (GTDB taxonomy): domain Bacteria; phylum Planctomycetota; class Planctomycetia; order Planctomycetales; family Planctomycetaceae; genus SXKJ01. Next base: position 11,364 of record JANMIF010000448.1, on the reverse strand, counting down.
GGTGCGGAAGACTTGCAGCTTCTGTTCGCGATCCGTGACGGCGACATGCGGCAATGGCTGATTGTCGAACAGCCCATGCACGGTCTTGCCATGTTCGGTCGAGACGTCAATGACCGCTACGACATAACTGTCGAGCAGTTCGCGACGCTGCTTGGTCTTTTGGAGGTCTACAAATTGGACCGCCGGTTCTTTGGCATCACCCGAATTCAGGATCAAGATCAAAGGCTTCTTGGTCCGTTGGGCCTCATGATAGGCCTGGGTGTAGCTATTGAAGGGGACCGACGCTTTGAGGGCGTCCATCTGCAAAGGCTGTACTCCGATGGACGGATCCATCAAGACCAGCAGGGCCAGACTGTAAAGCATGGACTCCATTTTCCTTCTGAAAGCGATTGCCGCTCAGGCTGAGTTCCCAGCCAGCCTGCGAGCCACCTTGAAGGCTCTCATCCGTGCGACACTCGTCGAATCAAAATCCGTTTGCTCGCAACTTCGTTCCGCGGAGCCTGACCCGACTCACAACTGAAACGCATTTGAGGGACCAACTCTGGCGGCTCAGGAAAGTTCGGTCAAGTCACACGACGGAGATTCTTCGGCTTCGTGAAAAAACCGTAATAAGAGGGAGGGGTGTTCAATTTCTGTGTGCGATTGTCAACGGCGGCTTTGGCAACAGAGCCAATTCGCGACGCACACGTGTCAACCCTTCGGTGCAGAGTTCAAACTCTTCGCTAAGGTGCCGCAGCACGGGAGCTTGCTCTCGCGTTTCGTCATCATCGGCGTAGTTGGCGGCGATCAAGTACGAGCGTTTGCCTTGATCGAGATAATTGATTAAGTGGTCCTTGCGGTCGGGTGCTTTCAGTCGCTGCAAGTGTTCCGGGTAAAGGCCGATGAAGTACAGCGTGAAGTCACCGATGTGGCGATGAATCTCGCGTCGCGGTCGAGCTGGCCGGTGCTCGGCTTCCTCGACCATGTCGGCGACTTCGATCAACCGATGACCGGCCGGATCGCGGACGCGGTAGATGGCATCCTGCCGCACGAATCGCAGCAACAGGTTGACCACGTAATCAATCAGTGGCGGGTCGGCGATCCCCAGACCGGACTCGAACGTTTGTTCGGTGATCCCCGCGAACATTCGACGCAGAACATCTTCTCCAACGAGCACAGGAGCCATTTCGGCCTCCCCACCCGGTGACACAGAGCCGACGGAGTCCTGTCGGGCTTCGCGCTCCGCGCCGCCGGTTTCAAACCAACGGAACAGAACGGATTCGTCACGAAGAGTCGCGAGGCCAATGGTGAGGTTTCGCGAACCTCCACTTCCGTTCCCATCGGCAATCCTCAACACGAATCGCGATTCAATTCTAAGAGTCGCGGTAATTCTGAGTCAAAATGTTTCTGCCCAAAAAATGCGTAGCCTGCGCCGTGTCTCCTCCAGAGTGCGTTCATTACGGTCCCGAGGGCGTTGATTCGTCGCCGTTTCCCTTTTTGGGAGCGGACGGTTTCGAGATGGGCACCCCGCCAGCCATGATGCTGCCGCTCTTATGGTCCTTCAACCAAACTTCCAACGTCTTCAATTGTTCGGCGGAGAACAACTTGCCGACAGGATCCAGACCGACGTTGGTGATGATCACAATCTGTTCGTAGGCGTCTTTGATCTCTTTTTGCCCGGGGATCGCTTCCAGTAAACCGGCCTTCCGACGATCGCCGACCACTTTGTCGTTGGAGTCGGACTTCTTGAAGGCGAGATACAACTTCCAAAAGTATTTGGTCCAGGATTCTTTCTTCGGATTGGCCATGTAACCCTGAGCCAACTGGTGTCCGAGGTTGACCATTTCGTAAGCGATCGGTCCCACGGTGATGCCGTCGAGCGGCAGACGTCCGATGGCACGCGCGGCTTCGACGCGAACTTCCCAATGCCGCTGCTTGTCCGACATTACTTCCGCCAACGTTTGCAGCACGGCGGGATTGTTTTTATCCGCCGGATCGCCAGCGACTCCGGCGGCTGCCAGACATTCCGCCAGCCGCATTTGCAGCCACCAGTGCGTGTTGTTTTTGGCAAGCACTGCGGCCACGGCTACGGCGATCTCGACGCGACGCTTATCGGCGAGATCGGGTGTTAGCGCGGTCCGGCAGATGCGTGTCAGTGCCAATGCCGCTGCGACGCGAATCGCCTCGTGCTGCTTCGTATCTTGCACCACTTCCAACAAGACGGGATAGGCTCCGGCGAATGCGGGTGGCTCCAATCCACGTGCGAGATTTCCGTCGTTGAGCGAAATCTGGCCGAGTAGCAGCACAGCGTTTAGCCGCACATGAAAATTGTTGTCTAGCAATTCTTCGCAGTGTTCGGTGAGCTTCTTCAAGAAGTACTCCCGCGCGACGGCCGACGACGGCTTGGTGGCGTACGTGCGGAGCGTGTTGAGCACACGCGTCCGGATTTCCGGAAGACGTTCTTTGGGCGTCGAGTTCTTGACGGCGGCAGACGCGTTCTTGTCCTTGTTCGGCGTTTCTTCTTCACGGTATTTAACCATCGTCAGTCGGTACACAAACCACCGCGCACCGTTATCGAGAGCTTTCTTTTCTTCCTCGTTGGGGCTGGCCGAACCGAACGCTTTTTGAAGGGCCGTCTCGCCCCCCTTTTTCTTGAATTCCGCTTCCTCGCCGTCGGTCAGCAGCTCTTTGGTGATCTCCAACTCCGGCATCGCATGGCGGTTTTGCAGCAGGCCGGCGGGAATCGCCGATTCGTCGTCACCACCGTCAGCCTGACAATAACCAGTCGCCGGGAGTCCCACGGCAAGCAGACATCCCAAAGTCAAGCGGAGCACCCATTCGTAACAAGCAAGTCGAATTGGCATATATTGGCTTCGCGAATGAGAGGGTCACGGGACGGGACAGCCGGTGGGACAGCCACTTGTCCCGATTCTGTTCCCGACATTTGTTGACTGAAACAGAGTTTGATCCGACCGTGCATCAGCCAGTGGAATTGGTCGCAGGAAATCGACGGTTTAGGGTACTCGCCTTTTTCCTGTTTTGCCACGTTGAAGTTTCCTGGAGCTGGGAAGTTTCTGGGATCTGAGTGTGGTCTTGGCGGGCTTTGACGTTGGCGGATGAGGCCGTTGTAATGCATCGACCAATCGATCAGGACGTTGGCCTCATTCACCGGAGGATTGCTGCGATGCCGAAGCCTTGGCGGTTTGCTCCGCATGATACCGCCGTGGTTCGAGACATCTCTCGCGAACTGCGATTGCCGCCGCTGGTGGCTCAGGTGCTGGCGGCTCGTGGGTATGGGAACGGGGCGAGTGCGGCGGCGTTCTTGCAGTCCCGGCTGATGGATTTGCACGAACCTGACTTGCTGCCGAATTTGCCCGCCGCCGCCGATCGAGTAGTCGCCGCGATCCGGGACAATCGGCGAATCACGATTTACGGCGATTACGATGTGGACGGTGTCGCCGCCACGAGCCTGCTGTGGCACTGCCTGCGATTGGCCGGCGGGAACGTGGACTATTACATCCCGCATCGGCTGGAAGAGGGTTACGGTCTGAACTGCGATGCGATTCGGCAGTTGCACGAAGAAGATCCTCGGCGGCTAGTGGTCACGGTGGATTGTGGCATCGGCAGCGTGCGCGAAGCGGCCTTGGCTCGCGAGCTCGGTTTGGAATTGATCATCACGGATCACCATGAGCTGTCGCACGAATTGCCGGACGCCTTGTGTGTGCATCCACGATTGCCAAAGTCAGCGTATCCGTTCGGTCAATTGTGCGGCGCGGGAGTGGCGTTCAAGTTGGCTTGGGGAATCTGTCAGCGGCTCGGTGACGGCAAGAAGGCGTCGCCGCGAATGCGAGATTTTTTACTCGGAGCTGTTGGTTTGACGGCGATCGCGACCGTGGCCGATTGCGTGCCTCTCGTCGATGAGAACCGAGTGCTCGTGAAATTTGGGCTGAGCAGTTTGGTGGAACGTTCAACACCGGGATTGAAGGCGTTGATGAAAATCAGTGGATTGGGGGACAAGCCGCAGCTCACGGCGGATGACATCGGGTTCACGCTGGGTCCGCGAATCAATGCGGCGGGGCGATTGGGTCAGGCGCGTCTTGCAGTCGAATTGCTGACGACTGACAACGCCGAACGAGCAATCGCGTTGGCGAAATATCTCGACGAACTAAATGGAAATCGGCAAACCGTTGAGCGACGGATACTCAAACAAGCGAAAGAATTGATCTCGGAACATCCGATGTGGAAAGATGCTCCCGCGCTGGTACTGGCTCATCCTGATTGGCATGCCGGTGTGATCGGTATCGTAGCCAGTCGTGTGGCCGAACATTTCCAGAAGCCCGCTATCTTGATCTCTCAGACGCGGCAAGATGACGTGGGTCAGGGTTCTGGAAGGACGTTTGCTCGTTTCGATCTTCATGCTGGACTGTCCGCGTGTGCTCATCATTTGAAGTCGTTTGGCGGACATCAGGCTGCTGCCGGTCTGAAGATCGAAGCCGGGCAAGTCGATGCGTTTCGCGAAGAGTTCTGCGAACATGTCCGCTCAGTGCATGAGCTGGTTGCCAGCGATTTGGAATTGTCGATCGACGCCGAAGTCCGCTTCGCCGACCTGACTCGGCAAGCGGTGACGATGCTCGACAAGCTCGGCCCATTCGGTCGCGAGAACCCGCGTCCGCTGTTCGCCACCTCACGCTGCGAACTGGCCGAACCGCCTCGAAAAGTCGGCGAAGGGGAGCGGCACCTGTCTCTGAAGCTGAAACATTACGGCACGGTGATGAAGAGCATCTGCTTCGGCGCAGCCGACTGGGCCGAGGAAATCACCGCTGTCGGCGGCCCGATTTCGGTTTGCTTCGCCCCCATGATCAACCATTTCAATGGCTACGAGTCGGTCGACTTGCGGCTGGTCGATTGGCGTGCGGAAGCGATTCCTTAACGGGTCGGACGTCCACTTTTCGGTGGAGACGATTCTCAAGTTGATGGTTCAAGCCCACTTCAACAGCTCGTCTTTGCTGACAGACGTTCCGGAAAATTCGTGAGCGATGCGGCCTCGCTGAAATACCAAGATGCGGTCGGAATGAGACAGCACGAGTTCCGGTTCGGTCGAGGCCAGCACGACCGCCGCGCCCGATTGCTTCAACTGCGCGACGAGCCGCATGACTTCTTCCTTAGCCCCAACGTCCATGCCGCGAGTCGGCTCTTCCAATACCAAGACCCGTATCGGACCAAGCAGCCATTTGGCCAGCACGACTTTTTGCTGATTGCCTCCCGACAAATTTCCCGCCAGCAATTCCGGTCGCGGCGGCCGACAGCCCACTTGATCCAGTAACGGCTGCACAGCGACCACTTCACGACTGCGGCTCAGCCATTCGCCCAATGTCCGTCGAAGATGTGCCAGCGTGACGTTTCGCGCGATCGAACTCCGTCGCACCAACGTCTTCGCCCGATCGGCCGCCACCAGCACGACTCCGCGACGAACCGACGACGCAACGTCTCCGTTGGGCAGTGACCGGTGATCGAGCTTCACAAAACCCGATTCGGACGTCGCGGCTCCGGCGATCACATGCGCCAATTCCTGATGTCCAGCTCCGACGAAACCGTACAGACCGACGCATTCACCCAGCGACACGTCAAAACGCACGTCGGAGAAATCGCTCCCGCGTGAAAGTCCCTCGACTTCCAGCAATGCCGGCGCCGATGTCCGAGCGGGCAACGTTACCGTTTCACGTAGCCCGGATTCCAGCTCCGAATCAAAATCGTGGCCAAGCATGTGGGAGATCACATCTGACTTAGTCAACTCGGCCGACCGAGCGGTCGTCACCTTCCGGCCGTCTTTCAAAACCGTGACGCGGTCGCAGATTTCCAAGACGTCTTCCAAAAAGTGGCTGATGAAAATGATCGCCACCCCATTTTGCTTGAGCCGTCGAATCAGTTCAAACAGCCGCCGCGTTTCGGGCGGACTGAGCGCACTGGTTGGCTCATCGAGAATCAGAATCTGCGCACCGCTGTGCAATCCGCGAGCGATCTCGACCATCTGCCGCACGACCAGTGGAAACCGATCCAGCCGGCGTCGCACATCCAAGTCGATCTGCATCTCACTCAAAAACTCGCGTGCTTGTTGACGCATCTTCGGCCAGTCGATGCGACCCGCGCGAGTCGGTTGTCGTCCCAAAAACAAATTCTCGGCAACTGACAACGCGCCAATCCCAGACAGTTCCTGGTAAACCATCGCGATCCCGCAAGCCTGCGCGACTGCCGGTGACTCCAGCGCCACGCTGCGGCCGTCGATCAGCACCTGACCCTCATGATCAGGATACGCTCCGGCCAGGATTTTCATCAACGTGCTTTTGCCCGCCCCGTTGCAACCAACCAAACCGTGAACCTCGCCAGGCAGCAAATCAAAGTCCACTTGGTCGAGCGCGACGACGCCACCAAATTGTTTACCGATCGCTCGGCATTCCAACAACAGTGAGTTTTTGGATTCGGTCATGCGTCAGATCGTTCAAGAATTGGTTTCACGGAACGGCAAATCGTTTCCGAAGCAAGCCGCGCTCGCAAGGCACAATCGCTCTTCGCGACGAATTCCAAACCGGCTAGAAATCCGCACTCCCAAAGGACTCAGGAGGAGCTTGGCGCGAGAGTTCGGAGTGTTTGGTTGACGAAGTTTGTGGCGCGAGTCATCGTCGTGACGATGAAGCTGTTGTTTGTGACCTGTCGGAAAGAGTTCGCGATCTTTCCGGGAACAAACGGCTGGGATGCCGACGTGCCGGAGCGGTTTGTATTTGGCGTGTGGCATGAAGTGTTAACGTTTCCGCTGCTAATGGCGCAACCGCAGCATATGTCGGCACTGACCAGCCAGCATCAAGACGGGGCGTACATTGCCGAGTGTTTGAAGCTTTTGAAGGTCGTTCCGTTTCGAGGTTCGACGAATCGCGGTGGCGTTCGGGCGGTGCGGCAGATGCTACAAGTGGCTCAGCGACTGCACATCACGCTGACGCCGGACGGACCACGAGGACCACGCCGAGTCCTGAAAGACGGCCTCGTCTATTTAGCGGCACGGACACAACAAGCGATCGTGCCGGCGGCGTTTGGCTGTCGGCGTGGCCTGCACATCAAAGGCTCGTGGACCGACATGCTCGTACCGCTGCCATTCACTACCACTTACTGTGTGCTCGGCGAACCGATTCACATTCCGGCCGAACTGACTCGCCACGAGATCGAACAATGGACACAGCGAGTTCAAGTCGTGATGGATCAACTGTATGCTCGGCTGGACGACTGGATTGTCGGCCGAACTGGACCGCCAGAGTTTGCGGAGTTACATCCTGGATCACGGCGTGAGGTGGCATGATGGGGTATTACAATTGGCAAATTGGCAGACAGTATCGAGCCTGCAACTTGGCACTCATTCAATTTGCCGTTTGCATTTTGTATTTTGCAATTGGCGATGTGTCCTTTGCCGCCGACAAGCCGGAGGCAATCGAAGCCGACGTCTTGTTGCAAGGCGGAACCATCTTTGACGGCACCGGTTCGGCGGGACAACTCGGTGATGTTGCGATTCAGAACGATCGCATTGTTGGCGTCGGCAAGTTCGAACTGAAGTCGGCCAAGTGGATGATCGACTGTTCCGGGCTGATCGTGTCTCCCGGCTTCATTGATCTACACAATCACAGCGATTCGCAAATGATCGCCCCGAAGACGCGAGCCAACATCAATTTTGTGATGCAGGGCTGCACGACAATTGTCACGGGAAACTGCGGCTCCGGGCCGATTGATGTCGGCGAGTATTACACCAAGATCAACGCGGCCGGGGCTGGGACGAACGTTCTGCACCTGTTGCCTCAAGGGTCATTGCGAGGCCATGTCGTCGGCAGTGCTCAGCGAAAGGCCAAGCCGGACGAAATCGCCAAGATGCGCGAACTGACCGACAAAGCGATGCGCGACGGCGCATGGGGCCTCTCCACCGGCTTGATTTACGTCCCCAGCAGCTATGCCGACACCGATGAGCTGATCGAAATCGTGAAAACCATAGGCCAGCACGGCGGAATCTATGCCAGTCACATCCGAGGCGAGGGGACAGACCTGCTCGAATCAGTGGCTGAGGCGATCAAGATTGGCCGCAACGGCAACTGTCCGATACATGTGTCGCACTTCAAAGCCAGTGGCGAGGAAGCCTGGGGTCTCGTGCGTCAGGCATCGGAAATGATCGAGGCCGCGCGAAAAGAAGGACTGAAGGTCACGGCCGATCAATACCCGTACATCGCGTCGAGCACATCGCTGGATGCCACCGTGTTGCCGACTTGGGCGCTCGCCGGCGGCCGAGACAAGTTTCTCGAACGGCTAAAGGACATGGAGCAATCGGTTCGCATCCGCGAGTATGTGGCAACGCGGTTGGAGCGCTCGCGCGACGGCGCGGCGATCAAGATCGCGACACACGCGGCGAAGGCCACCTATGTTGGCAAGAGTCTGGCTGAGATTGCGACCAAGGAAAAGAAGCCGGTGCTCGATGTCACTTTGGCGATCCTGAAGAACGGCGGCGCGGGGATTGTGAATTTCGGGATGAGTGAAGACGACGTGCGGTTCGTGATGCAGCAACCCTGGGTCGCTACTGCGTCGGACGGCCGGGCGCATTTGCCCTCCGCAGACAAGCCACATCCGCGCAGCTACGGCACGTTTCCGAGAAAGATCGGCGAATACGCAATCACCGAAAGCGTGATCACGCTCGCGGCGGCCATTCGTTCCAGCACATCGCTGCCGGCCGAAATCATCGGCCTGTCCGACCGAGGCTGGCTGAAGGTAAATCAATTCGCCGACGTGGTCGTGTTCGATCCGAAGACCTTTCGGGACCTAGCGACGTTCGACAAACCGCATCAATACGCGGCCGGAGTGAAGTACGTCTTCATTAACGGTGAAGTCGCTGTCCAAGACGGATCGGCAACCGGTTCACTGGCGGGGCGAGCGTTATCTCGCGTCGCGAAGTAAGGCAGGCGGCCGGACTAGAATCCTGTCCCACGATGCAGGTCGACTTAGCTGTGATGCTGCTGGTTGATGATTTGATGCTGGTTGATGTTTTGATGGTGCTGTCGCCGCCGTATTGCGTCCTGGTCTGCGGCCAGTTGAGCTAGGTTCGACCAAGCTGCCGTCGAACTGTCGCTGGATGCCAAACATGGAATCCCAAACCCTTTGCCGCTCAGTGGATTTGACCAAAGACAGCATCCTGACTGGGAATCGAGACAGTATGTGTATCCTTGAACTGATGCGATGACTCGGTCGCCATCAAGCAGCACGGCGACGAATCCGGAATCTTTCGGAGATTTCCATTCCCAAACCAGCCGGCCGGTCTCACGGCTCAATGCGACCACTTGCGAATTGAACCCGACATAGATAAGCGATTCACTGGGTTCACCAGTCGAATCCACTTCCGGCGTCGTCTCGATATCGGAATCCGATTCGAAAAACTCTTCGGGAAACTCCGGCCTCATGATGGAGTCCATTCTCGACGTAATGAATGCGTCTGCGGCGTGAAGCCGTTGATACCATCTAGGCCGCGTTCGCCGGCGACTTCGCACTCTTGCTTTCTTCGCAGCGGCAGAGGTTTTCGCTTTCGGCTGCCAGTTCGTCCCATGAGATTCCGGCGCGATGACACATGTGGATCAGATCGGTGGTCATCGACAACATGGCATCACGCAGCGGTGCTCCGCCAAGACCTTCAGCGATCCAGGTGTAATGGCGCGAGCGGAGAATTTGATCGACATGGTGTGACCAATTGGCACGAGACTCAATCGACATGACATGGTCCTCGGAATAGACGGCTTGCGAATTGCAATTCGGCCGGAAATCGGCCAGTAGTTGAAATGTGGAGAAAAGTTACCCATGACATAACGATTTGTCACGTGCTTTCTTGAACCGAGCGATCGGCAGTCCCGTGGTCTGTACGGCTTCACAAAACGATCCCATAATCCCGCCGCTCTAAAAACTCTGGAAACGGGCGGGATAGGCATGGATCGCGACACAGAACCGGCGGGATTGACAGCGTCTTTTGAGACGGTGGCTCGATGGAGCCAGGAATTTTTCGCGTCGTCGCGAGGCAGCGGCACGCCGCTCGGACCGCAGTTTGTTCGGGTGGTGCGAGCCTTTGGCGAATTGGCCGAAACGCAATCGAGCGGCGATCCGTCTACACGCGGGCTGCGGCTAAGCATGTTGCGGGAAAAAGTCGAAGCCTACTTGCAAGGGTTCATGCGCGGCGACTTGGCGGGTGAGTCATCGACCACATTGCCAGAACCTTCGCGTCTCGTGCAAACTGAGACGATGGTTCACATACAAGGTCATGGCGATACCGATTGGAAAAGGCAGTTATCGGAATGTGGTTCAATCGGAACGGGACGGCGGCTGGAGGGTTTTGCGGTTCGGCTGAGCCCGCCCGTGGAAGGAGCCGCGCTGCGCTACAAAGCCCATCTCGCGGTAAAAGGGGATACCATTTGGTTCGATCAGGGCGAGTACTGTGGCACGCGCGGCGAAGACCGACGCATTGAAGCGGTCTGGATCGAACTGGCTGAGGGAGCCGAGCGATTTGACATTTATTACTCGGCGCATTTGTGCCGATTCGGCTGGACCGGCTGGTTCAAGAACGGCCAGATGTGCGGCACACGCGGCGAATATCGCCAAGTCGAAGCCATCAAGATTTTTCTAGCCGAGAAGCGATCCGAATGACAAACCGGTGCTGTCACGATCGGTCGCACTGGCCGGCAACAAAATCGCACAGCATTTCAAACGCGGCGAGTTCATTTGGACCGGCGGTTTTCTCGACCGGACTGCGGAGCGCGGCGAGCTGCCGTTCCACTTCCTCGCTTGGCAGCAAGTGCAACCGCGTCGCCAGGATCGCGGCTTCGAGCACCGCATGCTTGGCTCGGTTGAATCCGAAAAAATCCCGTAGCCGTCCGACATGCAACACCCGTGCGTGGATCTCGGTGCGTTCCGAGCTGTCGTCGATTGACTCGACTTCAAATTCGTACCAGCGGCAGGCGGACGCGATCACTCGCCCGTGAACCTGCTTGGAAGCGAATGTTTCAATCGCAGCCACATCGAGCCGGCCAATCGCCGCAGAGGCGAGCATTAGAACATCATCTGTGACGTGCAGCACACCTTGTGGATGTTGCTTGAGGTTGCGAAACGTCTGCGAGGTTTGAAACGGACGCAGCCGCAACCACGCCAGCGACTCATCAACGATCGGCCCCATTGGTGCCACGTTCATTTCGCCCGCACTGTTCAAACTGGTCACCAAGCCTTCGAGAATCATGCGATTACCGTATCCGAATCCGAGTCTCGGAGGGACACGGCGACGTTGCTTAGTAGCTCCGCGAATAAGAATAAGGAACAAGCGAGAGAAAACAA
>JANMIF010000445.1:0-20674 GCA_031375695.1 Planctomyces sp. | reverse complement strand
CAATCTGCGGAATATGTAGCTCCGCCCCTTGTGACCGGGATGCTGGGCTAAAGCCGTGTTTTCCCGGTGATTATCGAATCATGCTGGCCACAAGGGCCAGACCTACAGATTGCCCAAAGCAATGAATTAGCCAGCCGTGTGTTCTTCCTTTGACCGGTTGCAGACTGAAATCTTCGTCGATAGATTATCTGACAATCATACGAGACGCAAGGGATTGTCTCGACCCAATCGCGTCCGCCGTAGGCGAGTTGCTCCGCAACTCGGCTACAAAAGAAAGCCAACACGCCACATCCCGTGTTCCTGCAACCCGGAGACAGCGTAACCATCGAGATCGAAGGCATCGGCTCATTGACGAATCCGGTCATCGCAGAAGGAGAATCAGCATGAGTTCAACGTTACCCCGGCTGTCCGCATCTCACTGGAACTGGTCCGTGCTGGTCGCGGTCGAGTCGCCGAGCGACTCAGCCACATCGGTTGGTGACGCCCGAGATCAGAGAACCTCATGAACCAAGACCTCGAACAATCGACATTGCGGAGAGTGGCTTGGCGGATCGTGCCCTTCATCTGCCTGTTGTATGTGCTGAATATCCTCGATCGTGCCAACGTCGGCTTCGCGCGGCTGAAGATGCAGAACGATCTGGGGCTGACGAAGGCCACCTTCGATCTCGGTTACGGGATGTTTTATGTCGGCTACATCCTGTTCGAAGTGCCGAGCAACCTGCTCATGCGGAGGTTCGGAGCTAGACGTTGGATCGCGCGGATCATGATCACGTGGGGGCTTGTCTCGGCGGCCACTCTGTTTGCTTACGATCTGTGGACGTTCTACGCCCTGCGTATTCTGCTCGGGATCGCCGAAGCCGGTTTCTTCCCCGGCATCATTCTCTATCTCAGCGATTGGTTCCCTGACCGGCAGCGGGCCAAGATGACGGCGTTTTTCATGCTCGCGATTGGCCTGTCCAATGTTCTGGGCAATCCGGTCTCGGGCTGGATCATGGATCACTTCGACGGCGTCAACGGCTGGCATGGTTGGCAATGGCTGTTCCTGCTGGAAGGTCTGCCAACGTCTCTCGTAGGGATCGCGGTCCTGTTCTACTTGCAGGACTCACCGCGTGATGCGAGTTGGCTTTCAGACGAGCAGCGGCGATGGCTCGTCGGGCATCTCGCCGAGGAAGACCGCCAGCGGCGACAACAGCACGGTCCCGATCGCTGGCAAGCGATGCTGCAACCTCGAGTCTGGTTGCTCATTGCCATCTACTTCACGGTGGCGGTCGGATCGAACGCAGCCGGCGCCTATTTCCCCACGCTCATCAAAGAGCAGTACCAATCCGCGACCAACTTTCAGATCGGACTGCTCACCGCGTTGCCGCACTTGTGCGCGATCGCGGCCATGTCGCTGGTGGGAATCAGTTCCGACCGAACTGGAGAACGTCGCTGGCATCTGGCTGGCTCGGCGCTGCTGGCCGCTGGCGGTTGGAGCCTTGTCGCATGGGGACCGTCGCCCGTTATCGCGATGGCCGGACTCTGTCTTGCTCAGGCAGGCATGATGAGCATGCTGCCCGTGTTCTGGACGCTCCCCAGCGCCTTCTTGTCGGGAGTCGCCGCGGCAGGAGGGATCGCGTTGATCAACTCGGTCGCCAACATCGGCGGCTTCTTTGGTGCCTCGATTCTGGGCCAACTCGGACTGTGGTCGATAGCTGCGATCCTGCTGTTCGGCAGCCTGCTTACTGCGGCTGCATTGAGAAACTGGAATCCAAGTCGTTCGTCCATTCCGGAGGTTCGTGATGAGTAGCAGTCTGTTTGATTTGACAGATCGAGTCGCCGTCGTATCCGGCGCAGCTCAAGGTTTGGGACGCGCGGCCGCGCTCGCTCTGGCGCAGCATGGCGCACACACCGTGTTGGTCGATCGCAATCTCGCGGGAGCCGAGGCTACCGCCGCACAGATTCAATCGCTTGGTCGCGAAACGGTGGTCGCGCAGACCGATGTCGCGAATCCGGAAGCGGTCGCCGAACTGTTTCGGCAGGTCGATGCCCGATTTGGTCGCGTCGACTTTCTGGGGAACATCGCCGGGGACGGGCATCTGTCAAAACCAGAAGATTTGACGATCGCGGATCTGCATCGCGTATTGCAAAACCTGGTCGTCGGTCGCTTCGCGATGTGCCAGGAGGCGGGCCGCCGGATGTTGAATCAGGGGCGCGGCTCGATCATGAACATCGGCTCGCTCGCCAGTTCGACGGCGCTCGGATGCGGGCACATCGCCTACAGCATGGCGATGGGAGCGGTCATTCAGATGACCCGCGAACTCAGCACCGAATGGAGCCACCGAGGCGTGCGCGTGAACTGCGTCACGCCGGCTCAAGTGGTGAATCCGAGCCTCGAATCTCGCATGGCCGACGACCCGACGCTCGAAGGCCGTTTCCTGCGAGGCATCCCCGCCGGACGACTCGGCCAGCCGAACGACATCATGGGCCTGGCCGTGTTCCTGGCCTCCGACAGTTCGGAGTGGATCACCGGAGCGATCATCCCGATGGACGGCGGCAACATGGCCATGAACGCGGGCGGCACGCCGGGGCATGAACAGCGTGCCGTCCAATCGTTTCACGCGGAGAGCAAGTAGAAACTATGAACCAGTACCACAACCTGTCTGACGAACGAATCCTCGCCCTCTATCGGACGATGCAGATCATTCGGCAGTCGGAAGAAGAACTCGCGCGCTGTCATCAACGCGGCCTCATCCACGGAGCGTGTCACACGTATGTTGGCCAGGAGGCGATTGCGACCGGTGTCTGTGCTCATCTGACGGAGCACGATCCGGTCTTCTCCACTCATCGCGGACATGGCCACGCGCTCGCGAAAGGCATGCCGCCGCGCGAGCTGATGGCGGAGTTGTTTGGCCGCGAAACCGGCTGTTCGCGCGGACGCGGCGGCAGCATGCATCTCTTCTCGCCCGAGATCGGCATGATGGGAACGAGCGGCATCGTCGGCCCGTGTATGTTGCAAGCCTGCGGCGGCGGATACAGCTCGAAGATCCTCCAGAACGGCACAGTGGCTGCGGCCTTCTTCGGCGACGGAGCGGTCAACAACGGCGCGTTCCACGAAGCGCTCAACATGGCCAGCATCTGGAAGCTGCCCGTTCTGTTCATCTGCGAGAACAACCAGTACGCCACCGAAGTGCCGTCGTCGTATTCGAGCGGCAATCCGGATGTCGGCTCGCGCGGCGCGGCCTATGGCATCACGGGGATCACGGTCGACGGCAACGATGTGCTGGAGATTTATCGCGTCGCCGGAGAAGCCGTCGCGCGAGCGAAAAGCGGTGGCGGTCCGACACTGATCGAATGCCTGACCTATCGCACCCGCGCGCATGCCGAGGGGATGGGTGACTTCACCTATCGAACGAAAGAAGACGTTGCGGTCTGGAAGGAAAGATGTCCGATCACGCGGCTGAAGGCATCGGTGATCGGCCAATCGCCGAGGGGCGACGAGTTCGCCCGGCGTTTCCAATCGATCGAGCAAGAGGTGGCCGCCGTCGTTCGCGAAGGGCGCGAGTTCGCCGAAGCCAGCTCGCCGCCCGCTGCCGAGTCCGCCACGACCCATGTCTTCGCGGAGCCGTCGTCTGGCTCCCAGTCCGCGAGTTCAACAGCACGGCAGCCAGAGTCCAAAGACCGGCCGATCTCGTTTGTCGCCGCGACCCTCGAAGCGCTCGATCACGCGATGGCGGCTGATCCCACGATCTTCGTGATGGGCGAAGGGATCGGGGTTCGCGGCGGCAACTTCACAACAACACTGGGCCTGTACGCCAAGTACGGACCAGAACGGCTGTGTGACACGCCCATTTGCGAACGCGGCTTTGTCGGTCTGGCCTGCGGCGCGGGCATGACCGGCACGCGGCCCGTGATTGATTTCATGTTCATCGACTTCATCAACGACGCTTTCGGCGAGATCGTCAACCAGATCGCCAAAATGCAATACATGAGCAGCGGGCGTCTGAAGATGCCGATCTTGCTGCGCGGCTGCGGGGGCGTCGGACACTCCGCGGCAACACACCACTCCGGCATGTATCATTCGATTTATTCCCACATCCCCGGCTTGCGAGTCGTTCTCCCCTCGAACCCGTACGACGCGAAAGGCCTGCTGGCCCACGCGCTGCGGAGCGATGATCCGGTTCTCTTCCTCGAACATCGCGAACTGATGCAGACGAAGGGGCATGTTCCCCCGGAACACTACGAGATTCCCTTCGGGCAGGCCCGAATCGTTCGGTCCGGAACCGACGTCACCGTCGTCGCGCTCTCCTTGATGGTGCAGCACTCGCTCAAAGCTGCCGAGCAACTCGCATCCGAAGGAATCTCGGTCGAAATCATTGATCCCCGCACCGTATCGCCGCTGGACATCGACACGATTCTGCAGTCCGTATCAAAGACGGGACGAATCCTGGTTGTCGACGAAGCGTTCGGCCCCTGTGGTTTCGCTTCAGAGATCGCGGCTCAAGTGGCGGATGCGGGGTTCGATGACCTCGATGCGCCGATCAAACGCCTGCACGGTGCGCAGGCTCCCACCCCCTACGCTCCAACTCTGGAGCATGCCATGGTTCCGAATGTCGAGCGGGTCGCGCGGGCGATTCGCGAACTGGTGAGGGAGTAATTCGATGCCGCACCCCATCACAGTTCCCCGTCTGGGCTGGTCCATGGAAGAGGGTGTCTTCGGCGAATGGCTGAAAACGCACGGAGAAGCTGTCCGCGCCGGCGACATGCTGTTCCTCCTGGAAGGTGAGAAGGCCGCCCATGAAATCGAGTCGTTCGAAACGGGACGGTTGTGTGTGCCTGTCGACGCTCCCCAGCCGGGAGCGACTGTCAGAGTCGGCGAGGTGATCGGGTTTCTGCTGGCCGAAGGGGAGACGGCTCCCACGACAGTACGAATTCCCCCGACGACGACCGCCCCAGTGGCTGTCCTTCAGACACCTGCGTCCGTGCGACGGACTTCCAGTCCGTCGTCTCTGGAAATCAACGGACTGGAAGTCCGTTGTACGAGTACGAGTGGTAATTCGATGTCTTCCGCTCGGCCAGGAGTGACTTCGCCCATGCCCCGCGCCGCCGGTCCTGCGGCCCGACGCTTGGCCCGCGAACTCGGAATCGACCTGAATGCTGTCTTCACTCCCGATCCGACCGGCCGAGTCCTGTGCGAAGACGTGCAACGAGCCGCGAACACGCGCGAACAACACGTCACTACCACTGAAAACGTGACACGGCCGGCGGCGACACCGCGTGCTCGGCGGCGTGCGCGGGAACTGGGTATCGACTGGACGCGCCTCGCTGGCACTGGTCGAAACGGACGCATCCGCGAACGTGATGTTTTGTCACAACCGTTTCCGACCGTGGCGAACACGCTTCCATCTGCCGCCGAAATTCCGCCGACCGAACCCGGTCGCCACGTCCCCGCTTCGAAACTTCGCCGGACCATCGCCCAGCGCATGTCGGCCGGAATCCATCAAGCGGCTCCGGTTACTCTGACCACGAAGGTCAACGCTGAGTCGCTCGTCGCCTACCGCGAACGGCTCAAGGTTGAATCGAACAATCGATTGGTCCCCAGCTACAACGACATCCTGATTCACCACGCGGCTCAGACACTGCGGGAACTGCCAGACCTCAACGCCTGCTGGTATCGCGAGGGAATCCACAGCTTCGATGCCGTCCACATGGCCACTGCGGTCGACACGCCGGACGGATTACTGGCTCCGGTCGTTCGCGACGCAGACCGCCTCGCCCTGAACGAGATTGCGGATCGCACTCGGCAACTGGTCGCCACCGCTCGCTCGGGCCGGTTGAACCAAGACCAACTCTCGGGCGGAACCTTCACGATCTCCAATCTGGGGATGTTCGGCATCGACTCATTCACGCCGATCCTCAACCTGCCGCAAGCCGCGATTCTCGGCGTCGGCCGCATCGTTGAAGAAACTGTTGTGCGAAACGGCCAACTCGTTCCCGGGAAGACCATGATCCTCAGCCTGACCTTCGACCACCGTGTCATCGACGGCGCCCCCGCCGCCCGCTGGTTGCAACGCCTCTGCGAACGCTCGCAATTATTAAAGAAGACGCGATGACTACAATCGGGAGCGCAGATGATGCGAGTCCTGATCCGCGTGCTCAAGGGCGACTTTCAACCGTGATGAGTCAGGTGTGTAGTTGCCAATGATTTGGTGTCTTAAGTCGCGTTGACCCACGCCGGCAACAGATTCAGAGCGAAGCCTTCGAGACGGTCGAGCGAATCGACGAACATGTCGTTACCGCCGTCCCCGCTGAGCTTATCCCGGCCGCCTTGTCCGTCGAGGAAGTCGTCACCCAGGCCACCGAGACAAGTGTCGCTACCGGCACCCCCCAACAATTTGTCGTTGCCATCGCCGCCATAGAGTTTGTCGGCACCGGCGTTTCCGTTGAGCGTATCGTTGCCAATGTCGCCCGACAGTCCATCGTTGCCGATTCCGCCTGATAGCGAGTCGTCGCCGTTGCCGCCGTTGAGTGTATCGTTGTCCGTGCCAGACATCAGAGTGTCGTTGCCGCCGAGCAACGTATCGTTTCCGTCTCGGCCTTTCATCCAGTCATTGCCGACGTCGCCTCGAAGCAGGTCATTGCCGGAGCCACCGATCAGAGTGTCGTTTCCCGCGCCGCCGATCAACGTAACCGGCCCCAGGCTGAAGGCGCTTGCGTTGATTGAATTACTGCTCACCCCGCCGGTGAGGCTTGCCGCCTCAACGTCGGACAGAGTATCGGTCCCGTTGCCGGTCAGCGACGTATTTGTCAGCACGAAATGGGCATTCGCCGATTCGACCACGACGTCGCCGACTCCCACGCCGCCGCTAAGCATGTCGTCACCCCCACCGCCGATCAACGAATCGTTGTCTCCGTCGTCGCCATTGAGTTGATCGGCGCGAATCCCGCCACGCAGCACATCGGTTCCAGCTCCGCCATTCAGTACGTTGGAAAATCTCAGGCTGCCCAAGAGCGAATCGTCACCGCCAGCGCCGTTCAGCGTGGTCGACCCCGAAAACGCAACGGCGTTTATCGTGTTGTTTCCGGCATCCCCGGTCAGATTTGCCAACTCGAACCCGGATAGATTGTCGGTGTCAATTCCGGTCAATTGCGCGTTTGACAACGTCATGTTCGCGCTGCCGGTTTCGATCAAGAGATCCCCCGTGCCGATTCCACCGTCGAGCGAATCGTTGCCAGAGCCGCCGCGGACAAGGTCGTTGTTGCCTCCCTGGCCGAGTACGGTGTCGCTTCCGTCGCCGCCACTGAGATTGTCTGACCCGGCTCCCCCTTGAATCGAATCGTCGCCGCCATTCCCCACGATGAAATCGTTTTCGGAATTCCCATTGAGATTATCGTTGCCGCCTCCGCCAAACAGCGAATCGTTGCCGGCATCTCCTTGCAGCGACACCTTGATCGTCAGCGCAGTGGCATCAATCGAGTCGTCACCGTCATCGCCGGTGACGCTCAACCCGGCTGCAAACAACGAATCGACCGCCGACAGCGTCAACGAGTCGGCTCCACCAGCGAGCTCGATCTGCAACAATAAGGTGGGGGCCGAGAACTCCACCGGTGTACTCGACAACACGCTCGACAGCGAAGACAGCCCGTTCCCGGCAACTCCATCTTCCGCCACGGTCACAACATCTGACAACCCGCCGAATTGATACTTCCGTGTCGCCGTAACCAACTGATCGGAAATCAGGCTCGTGATCCCTAGATACGTCAGCGTCGACGCTGCGCCGCCAACGATCATCGCCAGTGATCCGTCATGATTGTTGGACAACGTATGGGTCACGCTGTCGAACGAACCGTTGATCAAACTAAACGAATCGCCCGAGTCGGACGAACCGCCACCGAGCAGTTGGAAACCGCCCGACGGAATTGGATTCCCGCCGCTGAAGTCAATCGTCACAAGGTCGTCCATCGGCGATCCCGTAAACACAATCTCTCCCCGCGGATCGAATGGCTGCGTGAGGACCACGACGCTCGTTGTGTTGTCCGTCACCACAATGCTGGTTCCGGTGAGGCCCACGGTAAGACGTGTCGCCGTGGAACTCGTCACGACGATACTGGTCACGATAGAATCGATCGCGATGGTACTCCTCACGGTGGTGGTGGGCTCGATGGGCGGCACGGTAGAGGGCTCGGTGGACGGAACAGTGACTGTTGACTGAACTTCATACGCTCCGATGTCCGTGAAGAACGTGCCGTCGTTGTCGGCATCAACCGGACGCACCAACAGTCGTTGGTCAAGAACCGTGCCGATGACGAGATCATTCGCCTCAATAGCGGGACTGCCGGGAAGCAGCGCGTGCGTGAACGTCGGTCCGCCGTTGTCTTGCAACGGTCCAATCAACGGATCGATGCCCAACAAATCGTTGGTCACGAATCCGGTGCCGCCCAACGGTTCGTGGATGATGTTCTTCCCGCCACTGACGATGGTACCGAATAGTTCGGCGCCCCAAGTCCCGGTGGTATTCCCGAATAGAATGCTCCCTTTCAGATTCACGGTCCCGTGCTGAAAAATGCCGCCGCCCGCGTAATTCGTATTATTTGCCGCGATCGTACAATCGGTGATCGTCGTATCAGTCCCTGACTCAGTGAAGACACCTCCGCCGCGATTGCTCGCGGAGTTGCCGGAGATCGTCGTTAGCAGCAGCGTCAACGAGGTCGTCCCGCCTCCGGAAACGTTTGCAATCCCAGCTCCGTCGGGCGAGATGTTTCCCGAAATCGTGCTCCGGATCACTGTGGCCGTATCCGAATTGAGTAATCCCCCGCCGCGCCCCCCGCTGCCGGTCGTGTTGGTCTTCAAAGTCGATGTTTCCAGCGTCAGCACGCCACCGCCGGAATTCACAATCGCCCCGCCGTTGTAGGTCGCCGAATTATTTGTGAACTCACTCAAGCTGATGTTGCTCGTGCTGCCGTTGAAAATCGCTCCGCCTCCGGACGAACCGGAAGACGAGTTGCCTTCAAACAGCGAATGGCTCACGAGCAACTGGCTGCCTGGCCCGTAGCTTGAAATTGCGCCACCGCTTCCCGCCGCCGAATTGTTCTTGAAGTACACGTCATCAACCGTGAGCGATCCTTGATTCTGAATCGCACCACCAGACGCTTGACCGACGACCGCCGCGCCGTTGCGGATCTGCAGCGAACTCAAGGTCGCCGTCACTCCCACTTGTACATCGAACACGCGTGACGAGCCGATGCCGTCGATGATCGTGAGATCACGACCAGCGCCCGTGATCGTCACCTCGTCGCATAAATCCAAATCATCGGAGATTCCAAGATTTTCTTCGGAGCCGGACAGCACGAGGACGAACGTCCCGGTCGGCAGCTTGATCGTGTCGGGGCCAGGCAGGGCATTCGCTTCTTGAATCGCAGCCCGTAGGGTTGCGTGCCCCAGCGAATCCGCAGCAAATCCATCGCCGGGGAGGGTGTCATTTGAATCATCGAAACTGTCGACAACAAAGGCCGCTAGCAAAACACGCGATTCCAGCGACTCAATTCGCCATGTGCGAATACAAGAACGACGAGACCGAAGAGTTCGCACCCGCGCGAGCCAATCGAAGCGCATGACTGTCCCTTTTAAGATGTAGGGGATGCACGAAAACTTTCCTCCGATTGAGCACCGGCCCGTTGGGGCTCAACTGGATCCACCGCGGCAATGGAAAGCGTCGGCAGTTATTTCCGCCCAGAGGCGGCAGACGTCACAAGGCGAAATGTTACCGACCAGTTTTCAAACCATCTAGTCCAGCGTCACAACTTTGCGACCGAGAATTCAGAAATGGAAAATGAGAAATGTAAATTGCCAAGCTCGCCCATTTTTCACTTTTGGTTTCGCCAAATTGTTTGAGTACCAAGATGGAAGTCTGTCGCGGCTTGACGTTGGATTCGGGGTTGCGGATGCTGTCGTGGTTTGGGAGTTTGTCGCAGGGCGGCGCGAGTGTTTGATTCCGCAGTGAGTGAACGACGATGTCGGGGCACGAGCTGACTGTATTGCTTGTTGAAGATAGTCCGGCTGAGGCTGGACGGGTGTCATCGTTGTTTTCGGAGACATCGCCACGCCGGATTGATCTGAGAGCGGTGAAGTCACTGACCGAGGCCCAGGAATTTCTGGCAAATCACCGTTTGGATGCGATTCTGCTCGACTGGTTTCTGCGGGACCATCAGGGGATGGATTCCCTGCGGGAATTGCAATTCGTAGCGCCACGGACGCCGGTGTTGATCCTGTCAGGCAGGGATGACGACGAACTGGCGGTTGAAGCGTTACGCGCGGGTGCTCAGGACATCTTGATCAGAGAGCGGCTGACGACGCAAATCTTGGAGCAGGCAATTCGTTT
Organism: Planctomyces sp.; assembly: GCA_031375695.1. Classification (GTDB taxonomy): domain Bacteria; phylum Planctomycetota; class Planctomycetia; order Planctomycetales; family Planctomycetaceae; genus SXKJ01. Next base: position 10,316 of record JANMIF010000445.1, on the reverse strand, counting down.
CGCAGTCGAGCGGAAGCGGACTGAAGTCGAGTTGCGGAAGACCGAGGAGATGTATCGGGCGCTGATCGAATCGTTGCCGGTCAGCGTCTTTCGCAAGGATGAGCAGGGGCGATTTGTGTTTGCAAATCAGCGGTTCTGCGAGGTCATGGATCGGCGTCTGGAAGAACTGGTCGGGCAAACCGACCATGCGTTTTACCCGGCGGAACTGGCAGACAAATATCGGCAAGACGACCTGATGGTGATGGCGGAAAATCGGGCGTTCGAGGATATCGAGGATCATTCGACACCCGCCGGCCGGAAGCTTCATGTGCAAGTCATGAAGGCTCCCGCGACCGATGTTGATGGCCATGTTGTTGGAACGCAGTCGATGTTCTGGGACGTCACGCCGCGAGTGGAAGCGGAAGAGGCGTTGCAGCGGAGCAACTCGCGGTTCCGCAAGCTGTTCGATGCGAACATCATTGGCATCATTTTGGCCGATCTGTCGGGGCGCCTGTTGGAGGCGAACGACGCCTTCCTGGCGTTGGTCGACTATTCCCGTGAGGACTTAGCGAGTGGAACACTGCGGTGGGACAACATCACGCCGCCGGAACATGCATCGGCCGACGAACGTGCGATCGTTAGTTTGCGCGAGACCGGAATTTGTCCGGCTTGGGAGAAGGAGTATCTGCGCAGAGACGGCCGACACGTGCCGGTCTTGGTCGGGGTGTCGATGCTGGATGATTCGTTGTCGGAGTGCATTTGCTTTGTCATTGACATGACCGAACAAAAGAAGGCTCAGGAGCAATTGCGGCGAGCGAAGGAAGAGGCCGACGCGGCGAATCGGGCGAAGAGTTTGTTTCTGGCCAACATGAGCCACGAGATTCGGACGCCAATGAACGCGATCATTGGCATGACTGACCTCGTGCTGCAATCGCCGTTGACCAATCCCCAGCGAGACAACTTATCGGTGGTCTCCGAAGCGGCGGATTCGCTGTTGTCGTTGATCAATCACATCCTCGATTTCTCCAAAATCGAAGCGGGCAAACTGGAACTGGATACGGTCGAATTCAGCCTGCGAACGCTGGTCTCCGGCACGCTGAAAACGTTGTCGCTAACGGCACATCGCAAGGGCCTGGAACTGGTCGGGGACATTCGGTCAGACGTGCCGGACCGAGTGATCGGCGACCCGGTGCGGCTGCGGCAAGTGCTGCTGAATTTGTTGGGCAACGGCATCAAGTTCACCGAGTCAGGCGAAGTGTCATTGCACGTCAGTTTGGCGTCGCGTGGCGAGACGACGGCGGAGTTTCAGTTTGAAGTGCGAGACACGGGGATCGGGATTCCCGCCGACCGGCAGCAAGCCATTTTTGAAGCGTTCGAGCAAGTTGATACGTCGATCAACCGCAAATACGGCGGAACGGGCTTGGGATTGGCGATCTCTGGCAATCTCGCGCATCTTATGGGTGGCCGCATTTGGTTGACGAGCGAACCGGGTCAAGGGAGCGTATTTTTTGTAACCTGTCGTTTGGCGCTAGCCTCGTGGACCGGCCTAGCGGTCGCCAGATCCCCGTCGCCGTTGGATGGGCGGCGGATTCTGATCGTGGATGACAACTCGACTAGCCGGCGGCAACTGAGCGATCTGACCACCTGTTGGGGACTGAAGCCGATCGCAGTCAGCAGTGCGAAAGAAGCGATCGGGCTGTTGGAGAATGTCGCGGCTGCGAACCAAGCCTTCACGTTTTCGTTGATCGACGCGCAGATGCCGGGCATCGACGGGTTTGAGCTGGCTGCGACCATTCGCTGTGGGCTGGCCGAACGGGCCGGTCAAATGTTGTTGATGCTGAGTTCGCCCAATCGTTCAGCGGAGTTGGCGCGCTGCGATCAGTTCGAACTGTCCGCCTCGATTCCGAAACCGATCAACGAATCCGAACTGCTCGACACTCTGACCGCTTTACAAATTGGAGCCATAGGATCAGACATCACGATGTCAAAGGATCGCAGCATCGAACTGGCGCGGCAGCCGCTGTCGATCCTGTTGGTGGAAGATGCGCTGTTCAATCAGAAACTGGCGGTCACTTTGCTGGAACGACGCGGGCATCACGTCACGATTGCGAACAACGGCCGCGAAGCGGTCGAGGCCACGTTGCGGCAATCGTTTGACCGCATCTTAATGGACGTGCAGATGCCCGAAATGGACGGCTTGGAGGCGACACACATCCTGCGAGAACGCGAAGTCCGCACCGGCCTGCATGTCCCGATCGTCGCAATGACCGCTCAGGCACTGGCTGGGGATCGTGATCGCTGTCTCTCGGCGGGCATGGACGATTATCTGACGAAACCGATTCGCGCTGATTTGCTTTACGAGACACTGGAGCGGGACTTTCCGAACGCGGTGTTTCCGAAAGATCACGCGCGACGCAAGTCGGCGGAATCGCGCCAGGCCGCGACTCGCGCGGCCGCCGTGCCGCGCGGACTCGTGCCAAGTCCACAGCCGGCGCGGAACGGAAAACGTCCGCCGCAAGGGCGGATTGACTGGAATCAGGCGCTGAACACAGTCGGCGGCGACGCCAAGTTACTGCGGGAGGTCGTCGGCTGCTGCTTGGAAGATTTTCCCAAATGGCTCGATCAAATGGATGAGGCTTTGCAGAGGCTCGACCCGCCGCTGTTCCGCCGTGCCGCTCATTCCATTCGTGGAGCGTTACGGACTTTTCCTGTGGCGTCCCTGGAGAAACCGGTCGAGGATTTGGAATTGCTCGGACAGGCCGGTAATCTGCTGGCCGCTGGACCCTTGCTGGAAACCTTGCGGCCGGATTTACGATCGTGCTGGGCTGAACTGCAAGAGTATTTTGCAACGACGTGAGCCAATGATGACGACAATCCTGGTAGTGGACGATGCCGCAATGGATCGCAAGATCGTCGGCGGTCTGCTGGAAAAAGAATCCGACTGCCAAGTTCTGTATGCTGCCGACGGAGCCGAAGCACTGCGGTTAGTCGAAGAGCATCTGCCGGACATCATCGTCACCGATATGGTTATGCCGGTTATGGATGGCCTGAAGCTGGTCAAGGAAATGAAAGTGGCGTACCCGCTGATCCCGGTGATCATCATGACGGCCGTCGGCAACGAAGAAACCGCCGTGAAGGCTCTGAAGTGCGGCGCGGCCAGCTACGTTCCGAAACGTCGGTTGGCGGACGATCTTCTGGAAACGGTGAAACTGGTGCTGCGGGCTGCCGACGAAGACCGCAACATCGCACGGCTGCTCGTCCATCGAACGGAGCTGTCGGATTTTCGGTTCGTGTTGGAAAACGACTTGTCGCTTCTGGCGGTCGTGGTCACTTACATGCAGCAAACGATGCACTCGATGGGTCTGTTCGACGAAGCCGAGCGGTTGCGAATCGGGGTCGCGCTGGAAGAGGTGCTACTCAACGCGATGTTCCATGGCAACCTGGAATTAAGTTCCACGCTGCGCGAAGACGATATGCCGACGTATCACGACATGGCTCGCCTGCGATCCACGGAATTGCCGTATCGCGAGCGAAAAATCTACTTTGAAGCGCACCTGACTCGCTCCGCAGTGCAGTTCACCGTTCGCGATGAAGGCCCCGGGTTCAATCCCCAAGACCTGCCCGACCCGACCGATCCGGCTAACATCAATCGCGTTTCCGGCCGCGGCCTGCTGTTGATGCACACGTTCATGGACGAAGTCACGTTCAATACCACCGCCAACGAAGTCTGCATGATCAAACGCACGCGACGGGCGGAAGGCGAGATTACTGAGTGACCACACTAACCCGAAGCGTCAGTGAGGGTGGGCGCTCCGGTAACAATGAAACCGGTCTTATGAAGCGCTCACCCTTGCTGACGCTTCGGGTCAGTGGAGACAACCGATGAGCCAAGCGAACGTCAAATCGCTCGACGCGATGCGCCGCTTCCGCGTGCATCTCCAGGAATTTCAGGAGACGGGAGTCGATGCCTTGTCAGCGATGCAGCAGCAAATCGTCGGCTTCTTAGATTGGCTGGAACACGATCGGCCGAACTTTTGGAAGCAGTACATGCTTCGCAGTTTCGATGTGATCGCCGAGGCTCGCGCGGCATTGCAAAAATGCGAGATGCGCACCGTCGCCGGTCATAAGCCGACCTGTTACGAAGAGAAGCTGGCTTTGAAAGCCGCGAAGCAACGACTGGAAATGGCTCAACAAAAAGTCGAAGCGGTCAAACATTGGTCCGTCAACGTACATCACGAAATTGATGAACACGGCGGCCGCCGTGGCTCGTTGATGCGCTATCTGGAAGAAGATGTCGAGAAGTCGATGGCCACATTGGCTCGCATGATCGCTGCCATCGAAGCCTACGCCGAAATCGAGTCCGCCGTCTCCGAAACGCCGCCATCGTAGAACAGGCGGCTCGCCTGTTCTGTTCGCCACGAATCCCAGGCGAGCCTGTGCTACGCCAGCACTTCGCTGATCGGCTGACCAGCGTGTGAAATCGGAATCGGGCGGCTGAACTGATCGGGGACAGTGGCCTCGTGCGAGATGCCCAGCAGTTCATAAATCGTCGCGCACAGATCGCCGGGCGTAACCGGAAAGTCGATCGGATACGCGGCCTGTTTGTCGCTGGTGCCGTGGACGTAACCCGGCTTCATCACGCCGCCGGCCAGCAGACAGAAACCGCATTGCGGCCAGTGATCGCGGCCGGCGGCTTTGTTGATCTTCGGAGTGCGGCCCATGTCGCCGCACATCACGACCAGCGTTTGCTCCCACAATCCAGAAGCCTTCAAGTCCGCAAACAGCGACGGCAACGCGCGGTCGATGAACGGCAGACACAGATTTCGCAACATCCGGAAGTTGTTGTTGTGCGTGTCCCAGTGACCGTTCCCTTTTGATTCGGTGTGAATCGTGATGTAGCTAACGCCGTGTTCGACCAATCGCCGTGCCATGAGCACGCTGGAACCGAAGATGTCTCGGCCATAGCGGTCGCGCGTGATGTCGGTTTCGCGAGTCATGTCGAACGCCTCGCGGACTCGCGACGACAGCAGCAAGTCGAACGCGGCGGTCTGCCAGTTGGCGAGATCGCGAGTCGCTCGCGAGCCATCAGCCACGCGGGCTTGGTCGTCAAACTGTTGCAGCAGCGAACGGCGGCGATTGAGCAGATCGGCCGTCATCGCCGTGTCGAGCGACGGAAGTCGAGGTTCGCCGCGTGCGAAGACCGTGTCTTCGTAAAAGTCTTTGTTCGGATCAAGTTCCTTGTCGAGTTTCGGCGAGTACGACGCGAACAGCGGATCGTACTTGCGACCCAAGAATCCGCCGTACGGACCGGCTCGGCGCAGCGCTTGTGAATATCCCGGCACGTCAGGCAGCACGACATACGGCGGCACGCCCGGTTGGCCAACTCCGAAATACGTCGCGACCGAACCCATGCTCGGATAGTCGGTCGGCCGCGAGAAATAATCCTCGCGATCATTTCCGCCGATGTAGCCAGTCATCACGCCATACGGATTGTGGCTGTTGTACCCGTGCGACAACGTCCGAATCAGCGTGACGTCCTTCATGCAACTCGCCATGCGCGGCAAGTGTTCGCAGATTGGCAGGCCAGGAACCGAAGTCGGGATTGAAGCGAACTCGCCCCGAATCTCCGCCGGTGCATCGGGCTTCGGATCGAACATGTCCAAATGGCTAGGCCCACCGAAAAGGTCGATGAGAATTACAGACTTCACTCTCGGCGCGACCTTGTGAACGTTCGCCGATGCTGGTTGATTCGATGTCGTCAGTAATCCGCCAAACAGTGACAGACCTCCCGCACGCAACACCGCTCGGCGAGAAACGCCTTCGCAAGTTCGGCCACTGGGTCCAAGCACCGTCAGCATCGAGTCAGCCCTTTTTTGATCGCCCCACGACTAGCCCAAAGTAACCCAAAACCAGGGCGAGTACTCCACGAGACCCAAAATTAACGCCGTGTAAAGCGTCCGCCCTCGCTTTCAATGCGACTCAATAGAGGAAACTGGTTCACACAATAATCGGTTTTCTGCCGAGGCCAAGGCCAGACGAGCTTTGTGACTCATCACGTTTCGCACTTCTAACCACCTTGACCTTTTTTACGAAATTGAGCTATCTCGCCGCCTCTTCGTAGTCTTCTGGGAGATTCAAGTGGGGCGACATGGAGGTGTGTCATGGTACGGCGATGTTTGGCCGGGGTCGGGATCGCGGCGTACTTGAGTGCGCTGTTGTTTGGTGTGATTGCTCATGCGACGCATTTTCACGATGCCTCGCATCCGTCGATGTACTTCGTCGTGTGGGACATGTTCTGCGGCTGGTCGGCCTATGAGTCGCGGACGCACATTGTCGGGCAAGGGGTCAGTGGCAAGTATTACGAACTGGCACCGGGTCCCTGGGCTGACTATCACCCGTACGGCGACATCAGCCGACAGCATTACGACTCGTTCAATTCGTATCCACGTGAAATGGCACTCAACACGCTCAAGCACACGCGGCATGAGCCGATGTCGCGACTGCTCGTGGTCGAAGAGTGCTGGGCCAAGAAATACAACCTGCCCAATCCAATTTGGGAACGGCGATATACGGAAAAGCGGCAGCTGTTCTCGTACTACCGGATGCGGACCGAGATGACTCCAGAAGGAGTGATCGTGCGGAATTCGCCCGCGTGGCTGGCGTATCAAAACAACTTGACAATCTCCGACAATCCGCGACTGCTGCGGGAAGCTCAACGGGGTACGCCGATGTTCGACGTGCGACCGACTCGCGATGTGTCGTGGGACAGCGAATCGTTCCGCCCAGCCACGCTCGACCAAAACGTTTCGCTGGATGATCCCGCGTTGACACCTGTCGCGCGCGGACAGGAATAACTCCGGTTGTTAGTTTCGCGGAAAACTTCGGGCACTTCACAGAATCGGGATCATTTGCCATGACCAAACTAGAACAACAACACATGGAACAATTGTTGGCTGCTCAGCCCAGTTTGTGGCACCGAGTTCGCGACTTCTTTTTTTCTGAAGAAGTGCCGTTCGGCGTCGCTATTGTACGGATGTTGATTTGTTTCGCGTGTCTGCTGGTGACGGTGCCACGTTGGATTCACACGCGCGAGCTGTATTCGTTGGATGGTGCTCCGGCACCGTTGGCGGTGAATTATGGGTTCTATGATCTGTTGCCGATTCCGTCGGGTGCAGTGGCCGTGGCCTTGATGACGGTGCTCACGTTTTGCTGCGTAACGGCCTGCATCGGTTGGTGGACGCGGACCTCATTGTTGATCTCGGCCGTGCTGTACACCTATTTGAATCTGCTCGACAGCATGAGCACGATCACTAAGTATTCCGTCATCACGTCTCACATTCTGGTTCTGTTGAGCTGTTCGCATTGCGGAGCCGTGTGGTCGGTCGATGCTTGGCTTAAGCGACGGCGATTAAATCTGGCGATGCCACGAACAATGGCCGATTACCCGATGTTCGCCGCTTGGCCGCGGCGGTTGATGCAGATTTTGATCGGCGTGGTCTACTTCGGCGCGGCCGTCACCAAGATGCATACTCCCGCGTATTTCAGCGGCGACCAGTTGCTGCATTGGGCAATGACCAACGTCAATAACTCGAACCCGGTCGGCGAATGGATGACTTTGTTTCCGGCGATGTTGGTCGTGTTCGCATACTTGGCGATCGTGTGGGAGATTTTGTTCTTGTTCCTAAGCTGGAGCGGCTGGGGTCGGCGCAGCATGTTGCTGATGGGATTCGCGTTTCATTCGATGACCACGCTGACGCTGGGCTTGTACTTGTTTCCGATCACCTGCATTTCGATTTACTTTGCATTCACGGGTTCGGACGACGTGGTGGCTTGGTCCGCTCGCGGGCGGCGCTGGAAACGGCAAGCGAGGACCGGCTGGAAGCGACGAATCGCGACGCTGGTCGCCGTTCCGCAAGCGATCGTTCGTCCGATAGGTGTTTGGCTAAGTCAGGTGGCCCCCCGGTTGACTCCGGCGGCATCGGGGGCGTTGTTCGCGTTGAGTCTGATGACCGTGACGGTTGGTGCGGTCGAGATCGAATATCGTCTGGACCCGTATGGTGAACGTCGCGCCGGCGGACCGCACGAGCTGCGTGAAATCCCGGCCGAGACGGTGCAGAGGATGTTGGCCGGCGACATGAAAATCCGCGAGTACGACAAGTTTCTCGCCTTCGATGTTGGCACGGAGATGTTCGGCGGCATGGTCCTGGGCCGCAAAGATCATTTCCACCACGGCGAGAACATCATCGTTCAATGCACGCTCAGCCCGCCGCATGAGGACATGTGGGTCGAATGCAATTTGCACGACGCGAGCGATGTGTTGCTGGACCGAGTCGGTCAGGTTGTTGTGCGTTCGCAACTGCGCGGCAATTTTCTGTATCGAGCGTGCCAAGCCCTGGAATCGGGAACGTACTACCTTGTGCTGAAAACCGGTGGTCAGGAAATCACTCGCCGCAAGATCACCATCCAGCCGGGCGAATGTGCGGCCGCTCGCTGTCAAACGGCCGCGCAGTGAGGCTCTAGTCCAGGAACTGAGCACGTTCGGCCGGAGTCGGCAGTCGGCAGGTTTCTTTGCGGCCGAATAGCCGATAGCGGTTGGCGGCGACCAGACGGTAGCCAATATCGCGCAGTGGAAGCGGAATCAGCCACATCAGCGCGGCGATCAGCGACCAGAATCCGCCGAGTTGCCGCAGCACGCGAATCGCCGCGGCGGAGCGGATGAAGTGCCGACCGCTCGCATCCCGCCACACGAACGTGTCGAACATTGGACGTGATGCCGCAGCTATCGGCGCGGCTGTTAATGTCGCTGGAGTCTCTTCGGCGACCGCACCGCAGCGTCGAGCGGTTTCCCCCTGCAGCGGGGAAAAGAAAATGGTTCTTCGACGGTCGCGGGACAGAATGAAGTCCACAAACAGGTTGCACAACCCGCAGACACCGTCGAAGAACACCACGTTGACCGGCAACGCCGGAGTGGCGGCGTTGCTTACTGGAATATCGCCGTTAGTTGTTGTTGCCGAACTCATGAACCAGTTCCCACGGGCGTCCCATTGTCGCCCGACCGCCGAGGCTGCTGAGGCCCGCCAACGCCGGTTCGAGCAATTCCAACTCCCCCCGCAGTACTCGCATGTTTGCCGGAGCTTCAATCCCCAGCTTCACTCGGCCGCGGCCACACTGCACGATCTTCACCACGATGTCTTCGCCAATTCGAATCGTTTCAAACTTCTTGCGTGTCAAAACCAACATGGTTGCTCCCCTTGTCCCGCGCGTCGCGATGCGTCGTCTCGTTTTTGTCGCTGCGTTGCGTCCGCGTGAGTCTTCCATTGCCAGTGAGTCTCCATCGCTCACTTCAAAGGCTTGCTAAAGCGAAGTCCGTGCCAATCCTAAAATCGTTGTTTTAATTCTCGTATCGTTGGTTTGGCAGATGATCCCGGTCTGCGGCGATTCGCACAATGTCACGGCGGATATCGAAGTTTCAATCGGTCCGCGACTCGTCACGATTTGTCCGGCGGGTCTTGGCGCCGTCATAACCGTAACTGATCGTGAAAGAGTAACAACGAAATTTCCTCGAAGTTACAAACGCCGCGGCCGGCGACATTGTTAACCGGCCAGTTCTACCAATGTGTAGCCCGCTCTCGGCGAGAGCGGACTACACTGACGCAACCTCGCGTTTCGGCGTCATCAGCGACACGCCGATCAAAACGGCGAAGCCCAGTGGAATCGTCACGATGCCCGGCTGGCTGAATGGGACGAGCGCCTTCGCGGGGTCGATGCCGTACACGTCTTTGAAAGTGTCGGCGCTCAGCAAGATCCACGACAGCGATGAGATCAGCCCGACAGTGATCGCGGCCGTGATTCCTTGCTTGGTCGTCCCCTTCCAGAAGATGAGCATGATTAGCGACGGCAGGTTGGCGGACGCGGCGACGGAGAACGCCCAGCCGACGAGATAGCTCACGTTCATTTTTTCGAACAGGATCCCCAGCACGATGGCGATCAGGCCGACCACCACCGACGCGATTTTGGCGATCCGGATTTTTTGGTAGTCGGTCATTTCCATTTTCAGCAGCGTGCCGCAGACATCGTGGGCGACGGCCCCGCTGGCGGCGATGATCAGGCCGCTGACGGTTCCCAGCACGGTGGTGAAGGCGATCGCACTAATAATGGCGAACAGCCAATTAGAAAAACTCTTGGCCAACAGGGGGGCGGCCATGTTGCTGTTGGTCACGTCCAAGGCCCCGCTGGTCATGGCTCCCAGGCCGATGTACAGCGTCAGCACGTAAAAGAACCCGATGCTGGCGATCCCCACGATCGTGCTCTTCCGAGCACTCGCCTGGTCCTTGACC
>JANMIF010000425.1:0-10861 GCA_031375695.1 Planctomyces sp. | reverse complement strand
CGCGCGGCATTCGCTGGTCCGCGCTGCTGGGTTCGCAAACGCATTCGTCGCCTGTCGTGTCAGGGGGACTCATCTGGATCGGCACCAACAGCGTCCGGCCTGGCGTTGATGCGCAAGAAGTCCACAGCGTGCTGAAGTGCTTCCGCGAGGCCGACGGCAAGCAAGTGTATGAGTACGATTCGCCCAAACTGAGTTCGCGCGTCAATGATCCCGGCTGGACGGGGTTGGGAAGCTCGCCGCTCATCGAAGGGGATCGCCTCTGGTTGACGACCAACCGCAGCGAGGTGCTCTGCTGGGATATTGGCCCGTTGATTCGCGGGGAGGGAACACCACGCGAACTGTGGAAGCTGGACCTTATCAAAGCCCTCGACATTTTCCCGCACATTCCGCTCATGGGTCCGCCGCGACCCTGTTCGATCGGTCCCTCGTGGAATGGCCGCCTCTTTGTGACGACGAACAATGGCGTCGGCGAAGATCACACCAAGGTTCCCAAGCCGGATGCTCCGAGTCTCGTGTGCCTCAACAAAGAGACGGGCGAGGTCTACTGGAAAGACAACTCGCCCGGTGCCAACATCCTTGTGACGCAATTCGCCAGTCCCACTGTGGCGGAGATTCGGGGCCAGGTGCAGGTGATCGTTCCGCAAAGCGATGGCTGGGTGCGCGCGTTCGATCCCATGACCGGAGAGAAACTCTGGGAATTCGACATCAACGCCAAAGAGACGCTTTACTCCCCGTATGCCCGTGGGGTTCGCAACTCCCTGCTGGGCAATGCGGTCGTCTACGAGGACCGCGTGTATCTGGCCTCCGGTCGGGATGTGGAACAGGGCGAAGGAGCCGGCCGGCTCGTCTGCATCGACCCGACCAAACGAGGCGATGTCAGTTCGGAATTGGCCGTTGATGCCAACGACAAGCCCTTACCGCGTCGGCGCGTGCAGGCGGTCGATCCAAAGGCTGGCGAAAAAGCCATCGCCAATCCCAACTCGGCACTCGCCTGGGAGTTCGTCAGTTCTGGCACACAGTTCGAAGACGCAATGCACCGCTCGATGAATTCGGTCGCCATCGCAAAAGGTCTCGTCATCGTCGGCGACCTCTCGGGCCTCGTGCATTGTTTCGACGCGAAGACGGGGCAGCGTCATTGGAGACACGACATGTTCGCGGCAATCTGGACCTCGCCGCTGATCGTCGATGACAAGGTCTATGTGGCGGACGAAGATGGAGACGTGACGATCTTCGGTCTCTCGGCCGATCCGGACGTGGCGCTGCCGAAGGTTGATAACGCACCACAGCCGCTGCATGAGATCTCGATGGTCGAGCCGATCTACTCGTCGCCTATCTTCGCGAACGGCGTGTTGTATCTCGCCACGCGTACGACGCTCTTCGCCATCGTTGGCGACAAGGATCAGCAGCACGATCCGGAATTGACGGGCGGCAATTGGCCACAATGGCGTGGACCGAACCGTGACAACATCTCGACGGACACGAAACTGATGAAAGAGTGGCCGGCCGCCGGACCTCCGTTGCGATGGCGGATGCAGGGACTGGGGGACGGGATCTCACCGGTGTCGATCGCGGGGGGCCGAGTCTTTGCTTTGTGCCAGTACGAAGCGATCGAGTACGTTCGCGCGGTGCATGAGCGGACTGGCCAGCATCTCTGGACGACGGCACTCGGCGCGAGTCTGCGGCTCAACCCGCTCATGCGTTGGTTGACTCAGCGTCCAGCGACGGTCGATGGCGAGCGGCTGTATGCGATCTCTTTACTCGGTGAATTGGCCTGCCTGCGAACGGCCGACGGCAAGGAACTTTGGCGCAAGAACTACTCGACCGACTTTGCGGGCAAGCGGAGCAATTTTGGTTTCGCGGACTGCCCCGTGGTCGATGGAGACAAATTGATCTGCACTCCCGGAGGGGCTGATGCTGCGGTCGTGGCTCTCGATAAGAAGACGGGCAAGGTGCTCTGGAAGTGCGCCGTGCCCGATGCGGGTCGAGCCACCTATGGCAACGGAGTCGTGGTCACGATCGACGGCCAGCGTCAGTTCGTCACGTTTCTCGAAAAGGCTCTGGTGAGCGTCGCCGTGGACGACGGCAAGCTGTTATGGCGCTTCAACGGGCCGGTCGATCAGACGCACACGCCGATCGTCCGCGATCGCACGATCATGTGCCTCAACTCATTCGGAACAGGTATCCGACTGTTGGAAGTGAAGCGCGACAAGGACATGTTTGTGGTGCAAGACTTGTATTCCAAGTCGTCCGGTTTTCTCGCTCGCTTCCAGGACGACACCGTTGTGGCGGGGGATCGCGTTTACGAGCCAGCCAATGGCGTGTTCTCGTGCTTTGAATGGAAGAATGGCAATGTCGTCTGGCAGAAGCGAATGGGGCCGACGTTCACGACGACCTTTGCCGACGGCCACTTCTATTTCCATGCGGACGACGGACAAATGCGACTGATCGAGCCTGCGCCGACTGAGCTGCTCGTGAAGTCCGAGTTCGTGTTGCCCGATCATAAAAACTCGCTGGGGACGACGACTCCGATCGTGACGGGCGGACGGCTTTACGTTCGCGAGGACGATCAGTTGTTTTGCTACGACGTCCGCGTCGAGGCGGCGAAACTGCCGCCGACCGAGGCGCTGCATATTATTCTCGCGGCTCCGGACGCCAAGCTCGCAACCGAGCTACAAGAACGCACGCTGCGTTCGGTTTTCGTCCCCACTCCGCAGGATGTCGTCGAGAAGATGTTGGAGTTGGCGGAGGTCAAGAAGTCGGACATCGTCTACGACCTGGGCAGCGGCGATGGACGCATCCTGATCTCAGCGGCCCGGACCTACTGCTGCCGAGCGATCGGCTATGAACTCGACAAAGAGTTGGTGGACTCGTCACGCGCCAAGGCGGAAGCGGCAGGCGTGAAGTCGTTAGTGGCCATTGAGCACAAAGATCTCTTCACGGCCGATCTGAGCGACGCCGATGTGCTTGCCGTGTACTTGCTGCCTCAGCAACTTACGAAACTGTTGCCGATGCTGGTGAAGATGAAGCCGGGATCCCGAATCGTCTCGCACCAGTTTGAGATTCCCGGCGTGCCTCCCGACAAGACGCTCCGCATCCGCTCGAACGAGGACGGCCAGGAACACACGATGTCTCTTTGGACGCTGCCGCTGCCCCTGCATCAGATCGCCATCCGGTCACTCGCCGGGCAGCACCAGGATATCGTCACGATGGCGGTTTTCTCACCCAATGGTGAAATGCTTGCCTCAACAGGCGAGGATGGCAACGTCGTGTTATGGAATTGGCGAGAGGGCCAGGCCATTCGGGTGCTGAAGGGGCATGTGGGGGGCGTGTTGCTCGCAGTGTTCTCACCGGATGGCAAGACCTTGGCGACCGGGGGGCGAGACGCGAAGGTTATCTTGTGGGACGTCAACACCGGCGCACAACGAACTGTGATCGACGACCATACGGCGGCCGTCAGCGCTGTCATCTATTCGCAGGATGGCAAGACGTTTGCCACGGGCAGCGACGATCGGCTGGTCAAAGTTCGTGATAGCGACGGCAAGTTGCGATTCACGCTGGCGGGTCATCAGCAAGCAGTCATCGCGTTGACGCTATCCGCAGACGCGAAGAGTCTGGTCAGTGCCGGCGGGAACTGGAACGATCCCGCGCGGCAAGGGGAGGTGAAGGTTTGGGATCTCGAAAAGCGCACGGAGCGCTGGTCCGCTGCGGGAGAATTCGGCGGGATCTGGGGAGTCGATCTGTCACCTGATGGCAAACAAGTTGCGGGGGCAAGCCTCGACGGCACGGTTCGTATCTGGGGCAGCGAGTCGGGTGATGTACGGTCGGTTCTGAAGGGGCACACAAATCGCGCCCTCTGGGTGGCATACGCTCCGGGTGGCCGATGGCTCGTCTCCTCTGGACTGGATGGCATCGTGCGATTCTGGGACGCCGTCAGCCCAAAGGCCAAGGCGGTCGGTCATGTGGAGTCGATTCCCGTTCAACGCTTCGCTTTTTCACCCGTCGAGAAAGTGATGGCGACGGCTGGTAGTGATCGAAAGGTCACAATCTGGCGAATTCTGGAAGGACGTTCGCAGCCATGACTATTCGCCAAATTCTTCCCGCGGACGATTCAGCTCGAAAAGCCCAAGCCAACACCGGCGGCCGGCAGCGGTGAGGCGTCCGGCGGAGCGAAGACTCGCACACTGTGATCGGTCTTCGTCCCCACGCCGCAAGACGTCGTCGAAAAAATGTTGGAGTTGGCAGAGGTCAAGAAGTCGGACGTCGTCTTCGACCTCGGCAGCGGCGACGGACGGATTGTGATCACGGCGGCTCAGACTTACTGCTGCCGAGCGATCGGCTATGAACTCGACAAGGAGTTGGTGGCGACATCGCGCGCCAAGGCGGACGCGGCGGGCGTGAAGTCCATGGCAACCTTTGAACTCAAGGATCTCTTCACGGCCGATCTTCGCGAGGCCGATGTCATCGCGCTGTACCTGCTTCCGCCGCAACTCGAAAAGCTGCTGCCGCAACTCAAGACACTTAAGCCGGGCGTGCGAATCGTCTCGCACCAGTTCGTCATCCCGGACTTCCCGCCGGACAAGACGGTGAAATACCAGTCGTCAGACGACGGCCACCAGCACTCGATTTATTTGTGGACGATGCCCGCTCAAGGGACAGACGAAGTGACACGCCCCCGCCGATCTTGCTGACGCTCACTCGCCCTCGCTCTCGCTTCGGGTTAGCGTGATCAGTCGGGACCGAAAATCGGTCATCGGGAGTGCGACCTTCGACGGGATTGGCTTGGCTGATGCTCACGGAATTGCCGCGGCGGGATGTTGTGCTTTGGGGCGTTGGCCACACGAACGCGCATGTGCTGCGGATGTGGCGGATGCAGCCGATTCCGAACGCTCGATTGACCTGCGTCTCGGATTTCTCAGTGGCCACGTACAGCGGCATGTTGCCGGGAGTGTTGGCGGGGCAATACTCGGCCGAGCGAATGCAGATTGATTTGGTTCGGCTGTGTGCGGCGGCGGGAGCTCGGCTGGTCGTCGGGCGGCCGACTGGATTGAATCTGACTGAGCAGCGATTGTTGCTCGATGACCGCGTTCCGATTCCGTTTGATGTGCTGTCGATCGGAATCGGTTCACAGCCGACACTGGCTTACGTGGAATCGTTGGACGAGTCGGTTGTGCTGATCAAGCCGATGCAAACATTTCTGGACCGACTGTACGCACGAGTGCTTGCGGTCGGGACGCGGAATTGTTTGAAATTCGCTGTCGTGGGGGCGGGGATTGGCGGCGTTGAAGTCACTCTCTGTTTGCCAGGTCGATTGCGTGGGTGGCTTGGTCAACAGCCGTTTGAGATCACACTGATCAATGCGACGGATCGTGTTCCTGGCGCAGTGGCCTCAAGAACGGAGCGGGCGATTCGACGAGAGTTGGAGTCGCGCGGTGTCCGAATGATTGCCGAACGACGCGTGACGCGAGTGGCCGATGGAGCCGTGCAACTCAGCGACGGGCAAGTGGTCGCGGCCGATGTGGTCATCTGGGCGACGAGCGCGATCGGTTCGCCGATGCTAGCGCAACTCGGTTTGCCGACCGACGAGCGGGGTTTTTTGCTGATTCGGCCGACGCTACAAACGGTCGGGCACGACGCCATCTTTGCCGTCGGCGACACCGGATCGCTGGCGAGCGGCCCGACTCCCAAAGCGGGCGTGTATGCGGTGCGGCAAGGGATTACCTTGTGGGACAATATCGGGCTCGTCTTGCGTGGTGAGCCGTTGCGTGAGTTTCAGCCTCAGCCCAAGTTTCTGAAATTGGTCAATCTTGGAGATGGCCGCGCGGTCGGTGAGTGGCACGGATTCACGCTTTCGGGCCAATGGGTTTGGCGATGGAAGGACTGGATCGACTCACGGTTCATGGACAAGTATCAGAACTTCGAACCGGCCGGCATGTCGTCGGTTGTGGATCAACTGACGCCGCCGCCGATGCGATGTTTAGGCTGTGGCGGGAAAGTCAGCGGCTCGGTGCTGTCGCGAGTTTTGCAGCGGCTCGACATCCCGCCACATCCAGCGGTTGAGTTGGGTCTCGCCGCTCCCGACGATGCCGCGATCATTCGGTTGCCAGCCGGCCGCGCGATCAATGCGACCGTGGACTTCTTCACGGCTCCGTTTGACGACCCGTACACAGTCGGCCGTATCGCCGCGCTGCACTCCGCTAGCGATTGCTTCGCGACCGGAGCCGCGCCGATCGCGGCGCTGGCGTCGGTCACGATTCCGGTCGGATCAGCGAGGCAACAGGAGCAATTGTTGTTCGAGTTGTTGTCCGGCGCACTTCGCGAATTGAAAGAGATGGGCGCGACGCTGGTTGGCGGTCACACGATCGAAGGTCCAAACACAACGATCGGGTTTACGATGCTCGCCGAACAGCGCGACCCGCCCCGCACGAAAGCCAGCTTGAAGCCGGGAGATGTGCTGATTCTGACGAAGCCACTCGGCACGGGAGTTTTGTTGGCCGCCCATCAGCAGGCGCGGTGCCGAGCCGATTGGTTTGAATCGCTGTTGCAGTCGATGCTGCAAAGCAATCAGTTGGTCGCCAAGTTATGCGACGATTTTCAGGTGACGGCGCTGACCGACGTCACGGGCTTCGGACTGGCGGGGCATCTGCTGGAAATGCTGCAAGGCAGCGGAGTCGCGGCGGAACTATCGCTCGCAAAATGTCGATTGTTGCCCGGCGTTGAAGAGTTGTTGTCCTCCGGGTTGGAAAGCACATTGGCCCCAGCGAATCGAGACGCCGAAGCGGACATAGCGGCCGATGAATCCGTGCGAGACTCCGCGCGCTACGCCGCGTTGTTCGACCCACAAACGGCCGGCGGCTTGTTGCTGGGAATCGAGGAGTCTGTTGCAGACCAGTTGATCAAGCGATTCGTTGAGTCCGACATTTCGGCCGTTGCGATTGGGCGGATACGGACAGCCACAATCGGTGAACCGCGCATTCGAGTTTCGTAGACCGGCATTTGCCGCGCGACGCTTGGCGTCGTGAATCGCGACGCGGAGCGTCACGCCACAATGCGTGCGACAAATCAATCCTTCTCGCCAAACTGAAACTGCAGGCTGACGTTTTCTTTCGACAGGGCTATGCCGCCGACTTCGATGTGCGGGTAAATTAAGAAATTCAGCGGCGGAGCGACTGCTTTCGGGATCAGCTCCAAGTCGCGTCCGATCGAGAAAGTGACTCGGTCAGGAGTCAGGCCGCCGAAGTAGTAGTCTTTCAGCAGCGGATTCTTGTCTGCTTCCGAAATATCGACCGGAACCCAACCTCGTTCATCGGTGTGAAACCAAGCCCAACAATGATAGCCGGTGATTGCCCCGGACGACTTGTCGGTTGGAATCGAAAAGCCGATCTCGAAGCGAGCTGGCAGTCCTTGCGAGCGAGCCAGCGAAATGAACAGGCTGTGAAAGTCGGTGCAGTTGCCGTAACCGCTATCGCAGACCCAGTTGCTGTCGCCTCGGCCCCAGCCGGTTCCTTCCTTTTTATAAGCCACATGCTGATCAACCAGATCGTACAACTGCCGAGCCTTAGCCATGCGGTCGGTCAGCAGTTCGACCATATCCAGCAATCGGAGCGGTTTGCCATCGATCGGCACGAATTTATCAGCTCTCAAGAACAGCGTCCGCTTCGGCTCGTCCAGCGAGGCGATCGGTTCGCTCAGTTGATCGCGGCCGCGCAGCACTTCGCGACGAGTCACCTGATACGGCACATCGACCGTGAACTCGCCCGATTCGGGGATCGTGGTCTCGAAGTACAGCAGCGTGTTACCGAACTGAGCTTCGCGATGCTCGGCGATCTCGGCCGGACCAGTCGCCGCCAGGCGTTTGACATCTTGCTCGCTGCTGCTCGACGCGGCTGGAAGCCAAACTCTTACACGATTCATTTCGGCGTCGGCCTGCGGCTTCAGGTCTTTGACTTGAAAGCGATAGTGAAATGTGAACTGTCGGCTCTTGCCTTTATCAGCCGGGCGAGCGGTCTCGATCTCCGTGTCGTTCGAGGAACCGGTTGTGGAGTTCGTGTCAGGAGCAGGATCTACAACTGGCTTATCTGGTTGAGGTTCGGAAGTGAAATTCTGTGGGATGCTTTGCGGATTGACGGTAGTCGCCGGAGGCGGGGTCGGCGCGGATTGAACGCAGCCCAACAAACAAATGGCGCAGACCAAACTGGTCGCGAAGACAAATTGTTTCATGACGTTTTCATCTCCTGGTTCCCCTGTTGATTGCAGTTGTTCCGAAATCCCCGGCTGTTCGCGTACGAATCGGTTTGGCGGGAATGCCGTAGGCCACTGTATATTCAGGGATGTCGCGAGTTACCACCGAGCCAGCTCCGACGACCGCGTGCTGGCCGATACGGCGGCCTTGCAGCAAGGAGGCACCGATACCGATGGCGGCGAAATCGCCGAGCGTCACGTTGCCACCGGTTGCGACCCGCGGAGCCACGCTGCTGAACGAACCGAGACGATTGTCGTGATCAACGGAGGCATTCGTGTTCACGATGCAGTGCTCGCCGAGAACCGAGTCGCTGTTGATTGTCACGCCCGCCATCACGACACTCCCGCCACCGAGCGTGACGCCGCGAGCGAGCCGCGCCGACGGATGCACCGGGCTGACGAACGTCAGGTGTGGCACGAGCGACTTCAGTCGCTCGACGATTTGCGAACGAATCCAGTTGTCGCCGATTGCCACGAACACCCCGTCCGCATTCCGCCGCGCGGCCAACTCGGCGACGTTGGCGACCGGTCCGTCGACTTGATAGCCGTACCACTCAGTCTCCGGCGGCTTGAAATCGTCCAACAGCCCGACCACTTCGTGACGGCCTTCCTGTTCGATAATGTCTAGCACAACTTTCGCGTGACCGGACGCACCGACCACTAACACCCGACTCATGTGATCTTCCTGAATGGACGCCAGACCAATAACCTTGGATTCGACCTCGCCTCGCATGGTACTGGCTGGGAGTGTTTCCAGCAGTCGTCTGACGTTGCAGTCGCTGATTCGTCACCGCGCGAACGTGGTCGGCGTGCTCGAACTGCAACCCGACAGCCCGGCGGCGGTCAGCGGCTTTGCTCGACTTAATGATGTCGCCGAACCGGCGGGAAGTCCATGCGTCGGCTTTCAAAACATCAATGCTCCCGGCATCGTGGCCCAAGTCGCTGAATGGCAGCCCGACTTGCTGTTCGTTGTCGGTCTGTCGCAGATGGTCAAACCCGAATTGCTCGCGATCCCGCGCCGAGCGTGCGTCGGATTTCATCCGACTTGGTTGCCGCGCGGTCGGGGCCGAGCTCCGGTCGCTTGGCTGGTCCTTGATGCGACACCCGGCGCGGCGACATTTTTTGTCATGGATGAAGGAGCCGACTCCGGGCCGATCCTGGTCCAAGAACCGTTTGCCGTTCATCCGACTGATGATGCCAGCAGCGTCACGGTTGCGTTGGAGCAAGCGATCGTGTGCGGATTGGATCGCTGGCTGCCGAAGTTGTTGGCGGGCGAATGGGATCCGCAGGTCCAAGACGATTCGCTGGCGACCTACAATGCCAAACGTGCTCCCGAAGATGGCTGCATCGACTGGTCGCAATCGGCACTAAAAATTCACGCGTTGATCCGAGCGACGACTCGACCGCATCCCGGAGCGTACACGTATTTGAAGGACCGGCCGCTCAACATTTGGCGGGCGGAGATCGACTTGGTCACGCCGTTTCGAGGCGTCGTCGGCCGTGTCTTGCTGACTGATCGTCAGCGCGGTGCTTTGATTCAAACAGGCGATGGTTTGATTTGGCTGGCCGACGTATCCTGGGCTGACTCGGATTCAACGACATCGCCGCCGAAGTTGATTGTCGGCCAACGGCTGGGCTATGTGGTTGAAGACGAAATACAAAAACTCAAAGCACGAGTTGCGGAGTTGGAGCGACTCGTAGCACAGGCGGTTCGCCTGTGATTTCAAATTAGAGACACAAACAGGCGGGCCGCCTGTACTACGAATCGGAGCATCATGCCAGAAACGTTTATGTTGATTCCGGGAAGAACCAGCGAACAAGGAACGACTCTGAACGAGGGGAAGTACACCGAAGGCTACAAGGTCGAGACCGGCACATTGCAAGTCGCGCCGGAAGATATGCGGCGTCTGGGTTTGAAGGCGGGCGATTTCGTCCGGCTGAAGAGCGATCACGGCGAAGTGACCGTGCCGATCAAAGCAGCCAAGGGAGACGAATTGCCCCCCGGCTTGTTGTTCATCAGTTACGGCGACGCTTCAAGCCGGCTGATGGGTGGCGAAACGCACGGCAGCGGGATGCCCGACAGCAAAGATTTTGATGTGACGATGGAAAAGGTTTCGCAATAACCCGAAGCGTCAGGTTAACGTGACGTTTTCGGTTCTTGATTCTCCGGGACGATAGCAAACGCCTCCACGAGTTCGGGTGGGCAGCGTTTTGGACGCCGTTGCGGCCAACTTACGTAGGCCCAATTGGTCTCGGCGCGTGCTAAAAGCGTGTCGTCTTTCACCCGGAGGATTTGATACTTGCGAAGCGTAGTGAGCTTGCCGAATAGGCTGACCCAAGTCACGACTTTGATTTCTTCGCCGAGAAACGCCGGTTGCAGATATTCGATCTGATGCGACCGCACGACAAAGACCGCTCCAGTGGCAAGGTATCGCTCGGTCGTCCAACCTTGCGCGGCAGAATGTTCGACCGCCGCGTCTTGCAGCCACCGCAAATACTCAACGTTGCCGACGTGCCCTTGCTCGTCGATCTCGTGAGATTGAACCGTTCGTTGTGTTTCCAAGATCGCAGGCATGAGGTCGATTCAGTAACCCGAAGCGTCAGCGAGGGCGGACGCTTCCGA
>JANMIF010000409.1:0-2612 GCA_031375695.1 Planctomyces sp. | reverse complement strand
TCGTTCGAGTTCACAGACCAGCGATCCGTCTTTCGAGCGACGCAACTCCGTGACCGGCGGCAGATCGACTCGCGAGTACGTGTCGATCAACAACTCGCGATCGGGTGAGAACTCGATCGAGTGCGTGCCGTCGCCGGTCGTGAGCCTGACGAGGTTCGAGCCATCGAAGCCGATGCGGCACTCATGCACGAAGTACGGATCTTGCGACGGATCAATGCCGCTGGCTCGAAACCAAATCTCGCGACGCTCGGCGTCGACTCGTTCGACGCTGCGAATGACCCACTCGCCGCGCGTGATCTGGTTCTTCACCGCACCCGTGGACGCATCGTAGAGATAGAGATGATTCCAGCCGTCCCGCTCCGACATCCAGATGAAATCGCCGGTCTCATAGAGATCGTGCCGGAATTGTTTGTGAGCGTAATCAATGAACGTCGGCTGTTGCTCGTCGATGATGGTTCGCGCGCGGCCGGAGTCGGCATCGACCCCGATGACCCGCAGCACTTGATGACCGCGCTGGTTGAAGACGAACCGAAACTCCCGCGAGTCCGGCTGCCAGCGGAGGTCGGCGATGCTCCACGGATTCGCGAACAGCTCGTCGGAGATCGGAATCTCCTTCCGCTCGGCCACATCAAACAGGTGCGGCTTCGAGATCGGAATGCGGTCCCCCGGCTTCAGGTACTGAAACGCTTGCAGCTTCGGTTGAAGCTGATCGCGCGGCGAAGACTCGACAAGCTGCACTTGCCGATCGTCACCGGGTTGAGTCCGCATCACGACGACGCGGCGACTGTCGGGAGACCAGAACGCCGATCCGGAATACGCATCGCCGAGCTTCCCTTCCTGGCTGAGCGGCACCTCTTCGCCGCTCTTGCGATCGCGCAGCACGACGTTGTGCTCCTTCACGAGCGCCGTCCATTTGCCATCGGGAGAATCGGAATTCGAGTTGCCACGCGACGCAGCCGGGCGTTGATTCGGTTTCGGCAGGCGAATGCCATCCACGACCGCACGACCAGCGGCCTCGGTCGCTTCAAAGATTCCTAGCGTCTTGCCGTTCGTTGTCGTCACCAGCCACACGTGACCGGCAAACGTGTGTTGTTCATGTTCCTCATCCGGCTTGAGTGTCGCATACGCCTTGCGTCCTCCGTCGCTGTCGAGCCAGAAAACCTGAACAGTTTCCTTCGTCCGATTGATGAACCGCAGCGAGGTCTCTTCGCCCGTCCGCCGTGACGGACGCGGTTCATCGAGCATTGGCAGCGACTCGGTCGCCGCGTCTCCGGGGCCGAGTTCGCGCAACTCGTAAGTCGTCAGCAAACATTCCCATCGCTTGCCGCCGACCGAGAATCGCAGCGTCGTGAGCGGGTCGTCAAAGCCAATCTCCTCGAACGGCAATCGCTCGGCCGTGATTTCTTTCTTCAACGCTTTGCCGAGCGCACTCGCCAGACGCGAGTGATCGAAGGCCGATCGCCGTTCACCAGCCGCCGCATCGACCAACACAAACTCGCGCGATCCCTGACCCAAATCATTGCGATACCAAAACCGCTGATTGCCGCTGAGCCAACGCGGACGCACCGCCGCCTTGAAAACCTTGTCCCGCGTCAGCACCGACAACTGGTCCGCGCGATCATAGTCCGCTCGCGTCCCTTGAGCGTTTGCGGTCGGCAGCGACAGAACAGCCCACAAAAGAACCGCAACCCAGCCAACCTTTGTCCTCGGACATCCTCAGATGAATCGCCGCCCTCCACCGCCTAATGTTGGAATTCAGGTGCCGGCGTAGCCGGTCTCCTGCAATGAGTTGATAGCCGTCATCCTCCTCAGCGGACGTAGGCGGGCGCACGACTTATTCAGAATCAATAGCATCATCGTTCTTGAGCTCCATGAACTTTGCGGCCATTGTGGGGTTGCCCTTAGTAAGTTTCTTGACGGACAAGTCGTCGGCTTTGTTGTTAGCAAGACGGAGATTGTTTTCAGAACCGAGCAACGCATCCTTAGTCTTCTGGAGATGGTCTATGGTTTTATCGATCTCCTCAATTGCCGTCTTAAATTTCTTGGACGCCAGTTCGTAGTTCTTGGCGAAGCCGGTCTTGAATTCTTGGAGCTCGTTCTCGAAGTTCGTGATATCAATGTTCTGTGCTTTTACAAGCGCGAGCTCTGTTTTGTACTTCAGCGAGTTTTGGGCGGCGTTTCGCAGCAGCGTAATGATCGGGATGAAGAATTGCGGTCGGACGACATACATCTTCCGATATCGGTGAGACACATCAACAATGCCGGAGTTGTAAAGCTCGCTATCAGGCTCAAGAAGTGAAACTAGGACCGCGTATTCACAGTTCTTTTCATTTCGGTCCTTGTCGAGTTCCTTAAGAAAGTCTTCGTTCTTCTTTTTGGAGGCTGTTTCGTCACTCTCGTTCTTCATCTCGAACATGATCGAGACGATCTCAGTGCCAGCCTCATCCAAGTCGCGAAAAATGTAGTCGCCCTTGCTGCCAGTTCGTGCGTCGTTGTCTTTCTCGAAATATGCCTTTGGAAACGCCATCGCCCGAATGCGGCCGAACTCGGTCTCGCAGTGCTGCTCGAGGGTTTCGCCAACCATCTTGGTTGACAGGCGAGCCTTCATGTCC
>JANMIF010000386.1:0-6567 GCA_031375695.1 Planctomyces sp. | reverse complement strand
TCCGTCACGACGGCGAGGCCGGTTGCGTCACGGGCAGCTGCCAAGAGCTTCAGCCCTTCTTCCTTCATCCCCTGAAACGCATACGGACTGGTCCGCGGCTTGAAGGCTCCGCCGCGCAGACCAGTCGCACCGGCGGCTTTGACTTGATCGGCAACCAGAAGAATTTGTTCTTCGCTTTCGACTGAACACGGTCCGGCGATGATCCCGATGTTCCCGCCTCCCACGACCAAGTTGCGAACCTTGACGGCAGTCGACTCCGGCTTCGTTTCGCGGCTGGCGACTTTGTACGGTGCCAGAATCGGGACGACTTGCTCGACATCGTCATACGATTCGAGTTCTTCTTTCGAGCCAGTCCGCTTGTCACCAACCGCCGCAATCACCGTCCGCTCGGTTCCAACGATGATGTGAGCCTTCAGTCCGAGTTCCTCGACCCGCCGCGCCATTTGCTGCACGGCTTCGGTCGTCGCTCCACGTTTCATGACCACGATCATGCTTCGACTCCTGTGAAAATGTGTGGCCGGATGATAACGGCGCGTCGGTCAGGGGCGAGAGGCTGTTTGTAAATGACGAATGACGAAACACCAAATAACGAAGGGGTCTTGAAATCCGAATGACGATGGTCGTCGCCCTTTCACCCGCTCATCTTTTCACCGAGACTTTCGGCCGACAAGATTCGCACCCCAATGGGAGTCCGACTAATGATAGTGCGATTTGGCGAATGCCGTTTGGAGTTGGCTCAAGGTGACATCACGCTGCAGGAGGTGGACGCGATCGTGAACGCGGCGAATGACCGGTTGGCGGGCGGCGGCGGGGTGGACGGAGCGATTCACGACGCGGCCGGCCCGACGTTGATGCAAGAGACGCTCGAAAAGTATCCGAGCGGCTGTCCGACCGGATCGGCTGTGGCCACGTCGGCCGGGCGCTTGCGTGCGAAATTCGTGTTTCATGCTGTGGGACCGATTTGGCGCGGCGGGGTCGCGAGGGAACGGGACTTGTTGGCGGCTGCGTATGCACGCTGTCTCGAATTGGCGGCGGAGCATTCCTGCCGTAGCATCGCCTTTCCGGCAATCAGTACTGGGGTCTACGGATTTCCGATCGACCTGGCGGCGGAAATCTCTCTGGCCACGACTCGTGATTTCTTTCTGAAGCACAAACACCCGGAACTCGTTCGATTTGTGCTGTTCGATGGTGGAGCGTTCGGACAATTCGCCCGTGTTTTGGAAGCAATGACGGAATAGTCAAAGGTCACTCAGATGAATCCGTTAATCTCACGTCGCCGCGTCTTGTCTGTTGGAGGAATCGGACTGACTTCTTTCTTTATCAATCATCGGGCGACCGGCGAAGACGCGGCTCAGGCGTCGCGTGTTGATCCGGCCGATCCGCCGGCATTCAAGCACGCGCGAGTCACCGAGGCTTGGGAGGCGTATCGCGACAAGCTCACGTTTGGAAAAGGCCAGACGTTGGCGCTGCTCGACGATGGCTGCAAGTTGTCGATGCCGGAATGGTCGCAGTCCGATGGCGATGTTCCGAAGGTGCTGGTGTCGTATGACAGCGTTGATGGCGATGACGACCCGAAGCACGAAGGACGCGGGTATCACGGTTCAACGATCGGCATTCCGTCGTCCGTGAATTACAAGGGCAAGCGTGGTGTCGCGTTCAACAATCAAGTGGCCGTGGTCCGAGCGCTCGAATGCTGTCACTGTAACGTTCGCGACAGCAAGCCGCTGGCCGCGGGCCTGCAATGGGTCATCGATCAGCATGAGAAATACCGGATCACCGCGATCAATCTGGCTCCAGTCGATGACCTGGAACATGCGGAGCCGGTGCCGACCGAAATCGACGACAAGCTGAAGCGACTGCGCGAACTCAACATTTGGGTCAGCGCGCCGGCGGGGAATCACACGTTTACGAATGGCATCTCGTGGCCGGCGTGTCAGTCGAATTGTTTTGCGATCGGGGCCGTTCGACCCGGAAAGGACGAAGTTTATCTCGATCGGCACGCAAAGATCGATCTGGTCGTTCCTGCGGCGGCAACGTCGTCGTCGAACGCAATTGTCTGCGGAGCCGTGTTGCTACTGCGCGAGGCGATCAGCAAATCAGGCTATGACTGGAAGAAGGATGGCCCGAATCTGCCCGCCGCGATGATGGCGATCTTCCAGCGAACCGGCCCTGCGGTCGAAGACCCAGGCAGCAAGCTCACCTTCCGGCGACTGGACGTGAAAGCCGCGCTCGACCAAGTGTTTCACTAACCTAACCCCTGAGCCCCCACCATGATTCCCGATTCGGAAACGACTCAGCAATTGCTTGATGCGGCTCGTGATGGTGAGTCGGCGGCGGTCAATGATTTGTTGGAGCGGCATCGCGAGTCGTTGCGGCGGATGGTGCAAAGCCGATTGGATCGGGCGATCGCGCGGCGAGTTGATGCCAGCGACGTTGTGCAAGATGTGTTGCTGGAGGCTCATGGCCGGCTCAAGGAGTTTCTAACTTCGGGGACAATGCCGTTTTCGTTGTGGCTGCGGCATCTGGCTCGCGATCGGATGATCGACGTGCATCGGCGGCACAAAGCTCAACGGCGTAGCGTCGA
The DNA here is from genome assembly GCA_031375695.1 of Planctomyces sp. Classification (GTDB taxonomy): domain Bacteria; phylum Planctomycetota; class Planctomycetia; order Planctomycetales; family Planctomycetaceae; genus SXKJ01. The sequence continues at coordinate 3,983 of JANMIF010000386.1, read as the reverse complement.
TCGCGAGCAGGCATCGGCCGCCGGGGATGTGAGTTCGGTCTTCGATCTGTTGGCTCAAATCAGCGACAAAGAACTGACACCGGCTGCCGCTTCGATCCGTCGCGAATTGGAAGCCAGATTCCTCGCGGCCTTGGATCAGCTCGACGAAACCGATCGTGAGATTTTGCTGATGCGACACTGCGAACAACTCGGCAACGGGGAAGTCGCGGAACTGCTGGGACTCAGTCAACCTGCCGCCGGAATGCGCTATCTCCGCGCGCTGCGGCGATTGAGAAGCGTGTTGGGTGTTGATTCGTCGCAGTCGTAGCCAATCTCGCCAGGGATTGGGCGCATATCGTGACACGACCCCAATCTCTGGTGGGATTGGCTACGGAGCGATGAATAGTCCAAGTTAACTTCCGTTGGATCGTGCGGTTTGGGGCACGCCGTGGGCCGGATATACTGGCTGTGGTGAATCGCATCAACACAGGCTGAAATGCAGGGCTGCTTCGAGCCGCAGCACTCCAAGGTTTCGCGCTGCCGGTAGACTGGACTTGGGAAGTCGCCATGAAAACGAAGTCATTGCTGCACGGTTTCCACTGCGCCTTCACCGGATTGTGGGACACTATCCGTTCCGAACGGAACGCGAAGATTCACGTCGTGGCCGCGATCAGTGCGATCGCGGCAGGCGCCTGTCTCAATCTCTCACGTACCGAATGGGCGATACTGACACTGACCATCGGAGCCGTCTTCGCCGCTGAATTAGCCAACTCGGCGGTCGAACATGTTGTCAACCTCGTCTCGCCCGAATACCACGATCTCGCCCGCCGTGCGAAAGATGCGGCCGCCGCGAGCGTGTTGGTGACGGCGATCGCCGCACTCGTCATTGGGCTGCTGTTGTTTCGGGTCATCCCCTAAAGAGCTGGTCACTGACATGATGAATTTGCAGACAAAGCTTCAAGACTTTTTCCGAGCGTTCGAGGACTTCTACGATGGCATCTATGTGCCTGACCACTCTTCGCCTTGGAATCGCTGGGTTCATTTTCTGAGCAACGTGGCGGCTGCGACATTTATTGTCATTGGTGTGTGTTGTTTTAGTCTCTATTTGGTGGCGATCGGAACTTGGTGTCAGCTTGGACCACCTTACCTCGGACATATTCTGTTCGAGAAGACGCATCGAAGTATCGATCAATCGCCAATATTCGCTGCCATGGGAAGCTGGTACACGACATATCAGATTTTCAGAGGCAAGCAATCGATTACGCATGGACGCCGACCTGTGAGTAGACCATGAGCGTTTCCGATCCTCAACGTACACGACTGTTGGAGTTGCTGGAGAAGTACGGTCGCAACTTGCATTCGTTTATGATCCTCGAACCGGGGCTATCTCTGTGGAGCACCGAAGAGGCAGCGGTCGCCTACGCGAAGCGAGGTGGTTATTGGGTTGCCGTGGGTGGTCCGCTTTGTGCTCCCGAGCAGACCTTCTCCGTCGCTAACGCATTTCGCGAGGCGGCGAACAACGCTGGCTGCGAAGCCGTTTTCTTTGGCGTCACTCAGCCACTTGTCGACCGACTGCAAAGATCGACGTTTGATTCACTGCAAGTCGGACTGGTCGCTGTCTGGAATCCGGCTCAGTGGCAGGAGGTGGTTCACGGTGCGGAAAAACTGCGAAATCGGTTGAGCAAAGCGAAAAGGAGTGGCGTCACGGTCAGATTGCTCGATCGCGACGAAGTGTCCGAGGGCGCACCCGTTCGCAAACAATTGGTTGATCTCGTCGATGCCTGGGCGGATCAAAAAGCATTGCCGCCGATGGGGTTCATGGTCACTGTGGAATTGTTTCAACACGCTGAACGCCGCCGCTATTTTGTTGTCGAGTCAGTTGGGGAGATTCATGGTTTCGCAGTTTGCGTACCAATCTACGGTCGCCACGGATGGCTGCTTGAAGACATGATGATCCGAAGTGAATCGCCCGCAGGTTGCAGCGAAGCGTTGGTCGACACGGTGATGCAGCAATTGTCTGACGAAGGTGCCGAGATCGTCAGTCTGGGAATGGTGGCGCTGGCAGGACTTGATGCCGGTGAGGAACGAGGGCGACACCCCCTGCTCACCGGTCTTCTTCGCTTCTGTGCCAGGACGATGGGGTGGCTTTATAATTTCGAAGGGCTTTATCGTTTTCGGAATAAGCTGAAACCCTTGGCGTGGGAACGAGTTTATATAGTTTCCAGTGGGCCAGTCAGTTTTTGGACGATTCGGGCAATCTTAATGGCCTTTGCCGAAGGTTGGGTTCCTCGCTTTGGAGTTCGTGTGCTGGGGCATTGGACGCATCAATGGTTTCGACGACGCGCCGTCATCCGCTCGCACGAGACAAATCGCAAGCCCTGGATCGATCTCCCCATCGTGTTGATCGCATTGGTTTGCTTGGCCACTACGGTCGTGGCGGTGACTGGTGCGTATCAAGGCTGGCTTCCCTGGTGGGCGTCGGTCGGACTTGGATTCGCAGCCGGTTTTTCCGGATTCACTCCGGTCCACGAAGCCGTGCATGGCAATGTCTCACGATGGAAAGCTCTGAATGCTCTCGTCGGACATGCCTGCTCGTTGCTATTGACCGGTGCATTTCGACCGTATTGCTTTATTCATCGCGAACATCACCAACACACCAACCAGCCCACCGAAGATCCCGATTATTGGTGCGGGAAAGATCCTCAATGGGCCATCCCATTGCGATGGTTGACCCAGGACATCGGTTACTTGCAGTACTATTTTTCAAAGTGGTCAACGCGTCCCCTGTCCGAGCGCGCCGACTTGCTGCTCTGCAGCGGTGTCTACGCGAGCCTCGCCATCGGCTCGTTCGTGATCAGTCAACAGTTCTGCTTGGCTTTGTTCCTCGGTTGGTTCATTCCCGCTCGCCTCGCATTGTTTGCGCTCGCCGCGACCTTTTCATGGTTGCCGCATCAACCGCACATCGCCACGTCTCCCTATCAAGCCACGACGGTCCGCAGTTCCCCTTGGCTGACTTGGGTTCTTCTGGGACAAAATTATCATCTCGTCCACCACCTTGATCCGAGCGTTCCGTTCTACCAGTTAGAGAACAAGTGGAAGCAGAATCGAGTTGAGTATCTGAGCCACGGTGCGGTTGACCGGCGTTCCGAACTTGACCACTGAAATCGTGTCGCAGGCGAAATGCCGGACGGCATTACCGTTGGCTTCATTCGCGATCGATTGGGCTTGTTACTCCACCATGAATTGCACGCAAAAGAATCCCTTAAGGAACTACTCATGTCCGAATTGACACCGCCGGATTCGGCTGACCAAGTGACTCAACCAAACGAACTGCAAGCGACGACACGAGCCGCACCTCCGTTGCCTGGATCGCTATTTGGCTGGTTGCGGCTGTGGTTTGGATTGCGCGACGAAGTGGGTCGCTCGGCGTATGTGATCAGCGGATTTGGGTTGATGCTGTTCAAATATGCGGCCGAGGCGACGGTGATCGGGTTGATGTGCGGCAAGTTTTATTCGCCACTGCATTTCTTGTTGCCGGTTTATTCGTTGCGGAATGAAGTGCTGCAAGGTGGGCCGGAGTGGCTGGGGGCGATGCTGCTGGTTTGGTCGCTACCGTTTCTTTGGATCGCCCTGGGGATGAGCATTCGCCGAGCCGCCGATGTTGGCCATTCACCGTGGGACGGACTGGGCGTATTGGTGCCAGTCGTCAATCTGATTTACATGCTGGTACTCAGCATTATGCCGTCGGCTCCAAAGTTTCGATGGCGGAACATCAGCGAACCGAACCCAATGGACAGTGGTGCCCCCACGAAGCTGTGGTCGGGAATGCGGGCGCTGTTCTTTGGGCTGTTGACGATGTTCGTGATGTGAAGTGGACCCCAAGAGTTGGACAGTGGGATAAGAGAGAGTTTTGCCGATTCTGGAATCGAGGATTCCAAGAGGAGAGATCATGGGCAAAGCTCGGAAGGTTCGGGATTCGGGATTTAAGGCGCGCGTGGCGTTGG
>JANMIF010000374.1:0-12165 GCA_031375695.1 Planctomyces sp. | reverse complement strand
TGATGCTGCGGATGTCCAATTCCGAATTCCAGCGAAAGCCATACAGCTCGGCGATCTCTGGCGTGGTGTCTTTGTCCGCGTCGCGCAGGGTCGTGATCACGTCGATCGTTTGGGTGCGACGGCCGGGTTCGACGATGTGGTAGCGAATCTCGCGTAGCTTGAGCGTTTCGGGAATCCGCGCGTAGGTCTCGTCGTCCATCCACTCGGGGCGCTGCGGCCGAGTCCTGAGGATGAGGTGATCGCACTTGCCCAGCCGACGGCCGCGGCGGAAGTCCGAGTGTCGTCCCTGATGTTTGCGTGCGCAGACGTGCGTCCCTTGAGCCAGCAGCAAGGCGATCATCATGAAGGAGCAGTAGTAGCGATCCGCCACGGCGATGTCGCCGGCGTGGAGGTTCCCCAGCAGCGTTCGCAACAAGGCCGATTCACCCGTCTGTTTGCCTTGGTACGGCCCCATTGCCAGGTCCATCACGCAGGCCGTGGCCAACGAAACGATGGCCACCGCACGCGCGATCGGCAGTCCCACTCCGGACTTTTGAGCTTTCTGTTGCGGATACTGCGCCTGGTTCGCCGGGGTGTCGGGCATCGTGAATGTGAAACCGTCGATCAACTTGGCATGGTGCTGGCCTTTCCACAGCCAGCTCTGGTCGGCGTCCTGTTCCAGTTCCTGAGCGACTTCATTGCCCAATTCGTGCAGCGCCGCCTCGGAGAGCTTGGCGCGGGCTCGGCAATAGTCACCAGTATCGGCTGTTGGCGAGGCGACTCCCTGTTGCTTGCGGTAACTGACGACACGCGCCACCGCCGCCTGACAGGAAGCGTCTTTGCCGTCCCGCAACACTTGGCTCAGAAAGCTCCAGACCATGATCGCTGTCGAATAGATCGCACCGCAGCCAAACAAGTTGTCATGCTTGGTGAAGACTCGTTCGATCCGTTCCGCCGAATGTACCTTGGCGAATGGCAATCCCGGCTGCGCCAAAAACGCCGCCGCCACTTGCGAAAAACTGCGACTCGCGCCGCTGTGAGAATCCATTAGCTTGCGCATGAAAAGGCCCTCCTTGGCTGCGTATGACAAGCCAGCCAAGAAGGGCACTTCAAAACCGTAGCCAAGAACGGCCCAACAATCCCAGACCAATCCTCGACGGTCGGACAATTACAAGAAATCTCCGACCAGCGTCAACCGAAGGTCCGCACACAACCCCGTCACTTCGTTGGTGACAGTGCCATTCGTGTCAGGACTCATTCTGGCCCCTTTCTACCTTCCCGCCGAATGCTCGCCACGCCAACTGAGCTTCTGCGCCGCGCAACAATTCTTGGCCACAACTTGGCTGCTCGTGGCGGTGAGTTCTCACAATCTGCTTCCGTTGATCGAACTCCGACTGACCCACTCCGCCTCACACCGAGTCGGCAACCGTCACAATCGCATCGAACCACGCGCGATCAAACGCCGAGCCAGAGACTACGACTGGCTGACCAAGCCGCGCACCACCGCCCGCGCCCGACTTGTGATGGGCTGCTCGACGTAACTTCAAAGGGCACTATCGGCAGTGCCATTCGGGACGCGGTTTTTATTTGCCGGTACCGGCGTCCTTACGAGGTCGGCCGCGTGGACGGATGGTCCATTCGAGACAGAGACGGTTGGCTGTTAGCACTTGCCATTGGCTGGAACCAAATGATGTCCCACGTTGAACGGACTTTCGCAGCGCCGGCAACTCCGTATCGGACTGAGGTTGATTGACAATGTCCACCCAATTTCGCGGACTTGGAAGTGGCCAGTCGGAGAGCAGCTTGCGAGATTCGGCATCACCAAATTGCCGACGCCACAACCTCGACCATTGCCATTCTTCGGCTCGGCGAATCAAGTTCGCTCGCAGCGTGTTGCGTTCGACATACCGCATCACCGTGTAAAAGTGCTCGTCCAATTTCATCGGACACGCCTTGAAGCAACCTTGATAGAGATGCCCGCTCCTCGATGTCCCGTAATAGGTGTGCCAACGCATGACATAGGTGTGAGTCAGCGAGCTCACGAAGTCCGTCAATTCCCCGTCCTTGCGCGGCCAAATCAGCAAGTGCCGGTGATTCGGTATTCAGCAATACGAAAGGAGTCGAGTGGGAAACACCTGCATAGCCTCCGCCATGACCCGCTCGCCGTTTCTAACCCCTCGCACCATTTCGCTTTCAAAGTACTTTCACCACGGCTGAGTATTTTGACCGCACACCACACACTACACACTACACGCCCAAACGAGCTCTCACGAGTTCGGCGACAGCATCCATCGGGCATTTGACTGCGGCTATTGAGCCGCATCGGCTTTGGCGGCGGCTGGTGCTTCGGAGTGGCCATCGGCTTCGAGGAGAAGCGTTCGCACGCTTTTGAGGATGCGGCCCTTGGGTGGATCGATCATGCCTTGCTGTATGAGAGTCGATTCCATGCCTCGCCCCTGCTGGAGATGCTGTTGCAGCAGTTTCCATTGCCGGTCGTCGAAGAGTGGCTTCAGTTTGGCGTTGGGCAATTTCGCGAGGCTGTAAAACACGAAGTATTGGTCGTACTGGCCGAAGATTTGGGGCGGCTGAGTGTCTTCGGCGAGGAGTTTGAAGACCGCTTCATGCTGTTCGTTTCGCAGGGCCACGGTATTGGTCAGAGTGTGCAGTGACACGTCGATCGCGGCTCGATAACGGAACCGGCGGCGGTCCTCCAGGACGGATTGATATTTGGCTCGCTGTTCTTCCGTGAGCGTTTTGCGGATTGTCTTGCCGAACAGCGACGTGTCGCCGAACAGTCCGGCTTGTTGTTGCTGCTGCAGCGGGTGAATCTCTTGCCAGATGTTGTTGAACGCATTCTGATCGTTCCGCACTTTCAGGAATTTCTGACGCACGACCTCGACCTCATCGAAGAACCGCTTCAAGTCCCCCTGAGCCGCGAGCGACAGCTTTCTTGATTGAGCGTCCGTCAGGTTGCAAACTCGCTGCAATTCGGCGAGCTTCACTTGCAGACTCGATTTGATTCGTGTTCGACCGGCCGCCGCATTGCCGCTTCCCTGGAACACCCATTGGTCGAAGTTTTCCTCCTGCACGAAGAAACCTTGATTGACTTGTGCCGCTTCCGCCGGAGCATCGTCCTCTTCGTCGGCCACAGCGAACGGAGCCAAACGGGACAGGATGATCAGCACGACGAACAGGCCGAGCCACATTCGTGTCGTCTGTTTCATGGAGGTTTTTCGCATGGGTTTCATTCCTCTGCCCAGATTCCCCTGTCCCGTGTTCATTGGATCGTCCCATCGGATTTGGTTGGTTCTTGCCCCCACCAGCCATCGTCGGGGTCGGCGTTGCCACCACCGCTAGAGACACCGAAATCGACTTTCTGCAAGCCGCTCCAGACCGACTTTTGATCAACGTTGAGATGCGAGGCGACAAGCTGATCGGGGACCACCGGGAAGTATTGGTCGCCGTAGGAGGACAGCATCAGCCATAGCTCCCACTTGTCTTGCCAGCCGACAGTGATTGATGCGGCGATCTTGTCTCGCTGTTCGGGGGCCAGGCACAAAGTGGCGTCGAGGCGAGCGACCACGCAGCGGATGGCGGCTCGTTTGCGGCGGACCGTCCGTTGAGTCGCCTCGCCCGTGTACTTGGCCATCTGGTCGGGAGTTAGAGTTTCCTGCAAGACTTTCGCCAGAGCTTCGCGGATCATCCGCCGAGGGTCCGGCTGTTCGTTCTGGACAACTTTGGCGATGCGCACGCCGCGCACTCGGCCCCCTTGAAGTTCGGCCATCTTGAGTGCCGCGTCTTTCACGCTGGCTTCACCGGCCGCTTTGATCTTCGGACGTTGTTCCGGAGCCAGATCGCAAATCTGCCGAATGAAGTTCAATTCAGTGATCAGCAGCGGCCGGTACTGTTGTATGAATTGAGCCTCCCACTGCTTCATCTGCACATTGACTTGAGCGTCGCGAGCATTCTCATCTGCTTCCTTAGCCTCTTCCTTTTTGACCGCTTTCGGTTCAGCTTGAGCCGGTTTCGCCTCAGCTTCTTTCTTGACGGCCGCGTTCTCAACAGCCGCTTTCGGTTCTTCCGCTCGAACGAGAATCGGGACGAGACAAACCGCAAGCCCCGCGAAACCTGCCGTGATGTGAAGAGTTGTCTTCATGGAATGATTCCATTCCGAAAGTTGTGACGAATGATGACACACTTTGAGGCTGTCAACGTAGCCATCATCGATCCGCGTGATGAGCCGATTGGCAAACCAAGTCGATGAATCATTCCGCTCGTCATGCGGAGCGATGACGGCTACGTTCTAAATTCACTTTGTGCTCAGGTACACGAAGGTCTTGCCATCGCGGGACCAGGAGACACCGACATTGTTACGGCCGGGAGGCTGTTTGGCGAAGCGGACGGAGGGTTTGTCTCCGTCGGGGTCGATTTCGTGGATTTGTGATCGAGTTGCTCCGGCCGGGGTGCGCGGGAACATCAGCCGTTGGTCGGCGAGCCACGAGAAGTCCGAGCCGACATCCTTGGCGTCGCAGAGGACTCGCAGTTTGGGATCGTTTCCCGTCACGTTCACAATGCCTACATCCAAGCCGCCGTTCTGAAGATGTCCCTTGAAGCAGAGCCGCTGCGAATCGGGGGACCAAGTGAAGTTGTGTTCGATGTAACGATAGGGGCTTTTGCCTTCGGCGAAGAGGGAGCGTTTCTCGTTGGTGGCGACATCGCGAATGACAAAGTTGTTGCCGCCGACGACATAAGCGGTCTTCCTTCCGTCCGGCGAGAACTCGATCGCCCAGCCTTGAGGGTCGATCGATTCCTCTTCGGAGTCCAATTCGAAATCGCGTACGAACACCCCTTGGTTGTACTTCGAATACGCGATGCGGCGGCTGTCGGCCGACCAGTGCGGAATGCAGCCGATGCCGAGATCGCGAACCTCGTCGGTTTCCAAGCTCGCGATCAACAGGTGCGCGGCGATGTTGTTTTCGCCGCGTTTCCAACCATCGACGGCCACCCACTTCCCGTCGGGCGAAATCTCCGGGGAGAAGACGATCGGATAATCGGGGATCGTGATCGCCAGGACTCGGCCGTCGGCGAATCGCGCGCGGATTTCGTTCGGAGGCAAGTGAGTCGTCGTGAACGGGAACTCGGTGAGCGTCAACGACTGATCCTGATTCACATCGAGCCGCCGGAAGTAATCGGCGCTTAAAGCCGCGAGCGCAACGCCCGGATGAAAGCGAAACTCGTCCGACTGCAACAGCCCGTCGTCGTTGGCATCGTGGGCCGCTTGCCAAGTGGCCAGAAAATTACACAGCGGAGTCAGTTGATACTCACGCAGCGACAGACCGCCGTCACGATCATCGTCGAATCCGGGGAACATGCAGGCCGCGATCGCCTGTTGGTCGGCGGTCAGCGTTTCTAATTCTTTCGGAGTCAACCGGCCATTCAAATCAGCATCGAGTTGCAGAAACGTCGCCACCGGATCGGTCCGATGATCGCTCTTAGCGAACTCCGCGAAGTCGAACTTGCCGTCGTGATTCCGATCGGTTGTCTTGATCCACCGTTGCTTGGCCGCGGCGTCCAGCGGGCCAAGTGCTTGCGAGTAAACTTCGACCGCCACAAAACCCTCGGCATCGGGCGTGAACGTGCGGAACAGCCGCCAATCGACCACGCGGCCGGTCGGCTCGCGCAACAGATGGCCCTCCGGAGTCCGCACGCCGAACGCGATGTCCAACAACCTCTTCGCATCGTCGCGGGAAACTTTTTGATCGCGATCCAAATCCCAGTCGCCGAACTTCGTCGCGCCGAGTCCTCGTACTTGCTGCCCCACTTTCGCCGCGTCGAACTCTTTGACATTCAGCACGCCGTCACCTTCGGTGTCCCACTCGCCCCAGTGATCGGTCAGCTCTTTGAATGTCTTCTCTGACAACAGCACGATCGGATCGGGGATCGGAGCACGCTGCGCTTCGGGAACCCAAAACGGGATCGTCAGAAACTCGGCGAGCGTCATGCGTCCATCCGAGTCGGCGTCGAAGACTTTGAAGTCGCGGCTCAGCCGATTCGCCGGAAGGCTCCCCTCCGCCGTGAACTCGGCCTCGGTCAAATGGCCGTCGGAGTTGGTATCGAGCAGCACGAACTTTGCTCCGGCATGAGTCGTGTGAAAAGGCCACTCGGTCAGCGACAACGATTGATCCTGATTCAAATCGAGCCGCCGAAAATACTCGGCACCAAGCGCCGCCAACGCCGGAGCCGGCATGAAGCGAAACTCCTCCGGGCTGAGCTTGCCGTCACCATTCGTGTCGGTCGCCGCGTGCCACACGGCCATCAGATTGATGTGTGGGATCAACAGGAACTCGCTCAACGAGTACGTTCCGTCTTTGTCGTCGTCGAAACCAGCAAGCCAGTTCTTCCCCGGCGGTCCCCAAGCGGGCAGCCCCGCCAATTCCGCGGGAGACAAACTGCCGCTGAGATCAACATCCATCGCCAGGAACTGTTGAACGGGATCGGTACGATGCGAACTGGTCGAGAACGCTGTGATGTCGAACCGCTCATTCTCCGCCGCGAAGATCGTCGGGAACCACGTCTCTGGCTTTTGAGTCGGGCCGAGAGCCCTGATGTAGTCCTCGCGCGCGACTCGCCCGTTGGCATCCGGTTTCAACGCGAGGAACGTTCGCCAATCCACGACCCGCCCGATGTTGTCCCGCAGCAACTCACCGCTGGGAGCACGCACACCGAACGCGATGTCCAAAACACGAACCGCCTCCTGCCGCGAGACCAGCCCATCCCGATTCAAATCCCAATCAACAAACCCTGTCGCTTCCAACCCACGGACCTGAGTTGCTACGTCTCCCGCTTTGAACTCCTCCGCCGTCAGCGAGTCATCCCCATTCTTATCCCAAGCCTTCCACTCCTTCGCCAACCGAGCCATCGCCCTCTCCGACAGCCCGACCACCGGATCAGCCAACTTCCCGCGCAGTTCATCCCCCTGCCCCACCGGCACCGTGACGAACTCCGCCTGAGTCATCTTCCCGTCACGATCAATATCAAAGACCTTGAACTCCCGCAGCAACACAGACTGTTCGCGCCCCACCCGTTTCAAATACTCCGCGTCCGTGAGCACCCCATCGCCGTTCGCATCACACGCCTTGAACTCAGCAACGATCGCGTCCTCGGCCAGTAAGACAGCGTCTGACCAGCGAACGGACAGAATCAACGCGGTCAAGACAATGCAGAGACGAATCGAGACCGCCTTCATCTTTCTGTCCCCATCTTTCTGTCAGCCAAACTCACTGCCCGCCGCACAACTCAGACAGCTCACCTCCAGCGAAATGCGAAAGACTGGTGAGCGACATGCGGCCTACAACCGCATTTGTAATCACCTCGCGATGCTCGGCGAAAGCAGTAAAGCGAATTGGGCAGCCGCCCACTCTTGAACCAGGCCAGTTTTTGCCGCAGCGCCGTTGTCACTGCTTTTCAACAAAGAACTCCGCCTTCAGCTTGATCGTGCCGAGACTGTTGTCGCCCGGCTTGATCGAGTGCTTGAAGAGTCCCTTCGGCCAATGTTGGACATAGCCCTTGCGTTCGTGCCAGGCTCGGAACTCCCATTCGCCCGGAGGCAGGTTCGGCATCGAGAAGGAACCATCCGGCTGACTGATCGCGACGAACGGATTGTCACGGACGAGCAACAAGCCGGTCGCCCAGATCCCCTGGTCCGAACGAAACCTGATCGGCAGGTTCTCCGATTGGCGAAAAGTCAGACGTTCGGGTGAGTCAATCGTTTGAGACCGCAGCATCATGTTCTGCTCGGGATTGCGAAGTGCGAAAAGACGAAAGTTGAAATCGACCGGATCGTGGTTCTCAAGGTGCATCGGCTGCCCGACGGTGACGGCGGTGATTCTTGGTGAGTAGTTTCCAACCTTGACCCGAATCGTCGCGGCTTGTTCGTGACAGCACACCTCGGCCGAATCAGGGCTGAAGACGACGCCGATGAATAGAATCGAGGGGATAGATCGATTGTGACTCCGTTAAGTTGAGTATCGCAGCCACAACCCCCGGTGAATCGGCAGGCCAGCGAGGCGACGAGTCCGTTCGAAGCTAGTTTGATAGTCCAGGTGATGCGTGACCGGTCGTTCGATGGGCGTCGGACCGCGTACGAATTCGGCGTGATGATCGAGCAGTGCCGAGACGTCGGCGAAATAATCTTCCACGTCGGACCAGAAATGCAGCGATCCGCCGGGTTGCAGCACGCGTGCGACGCGGTCGGCAAATTGATCCGTGAACAATCGGCGGCGGCGATGTTTTCGCTTCCACCACGGGTCGGGAAAATAGACATGCACCGCCGCTAGCGATCCCGGTCGCAGGATCTGCTCCAGCAAATAATTCACGTCGCCGCCGATGACTCGTGCGTTCGGCTGATTGAGCTTGAACAGGCGTTTGGCTCCGCGCCGGCCTTCCGTGAAGTCCAACTCTAAGCCCAAAAAATTTCGCTCGGGCTGAGTCGTACTGGCGTTGAACAGAAACAGTCCTCGGCCGCAGCCGACATCCAATTCGACCGGGTTGGCATTGCCAAAGAGCTTGACGAAATCGAGACGCGCATCGTCACCGCAGTATGCCTTCGCGTCGTCAAACGTTAGGAAATGAGGACGAAGGTCAACGATGACGAGCGGCATCAACAAGTCCAAGACTCTAAAAACTAAATTCCAAGAACCACGAACAAAAACCAATGAACCGAATCGAGTTATTGAGATTTGGTTCGTGGAGTTTCCTTACACAGTGGGTGCCTTGGCGGCTTGGTGAATAGGGACACCGATCATGTTGCCGCTGAAGACCAGCTTGTTGTCCACGATTCCTTGAAAATCGAACTCCGCCAGCCGATTCGGACGCAATTTGGTCATTTGAACCGTCAACGCCAAGCGGCAATTCGGATACACCGGCATGCGAAAGCGGACTTCGTTCATGCCGCCAAATCCCAGGTAATCACCGCCGAGAACCTTGTATTTCCTCGCGTAAAATCCGGCGAGCTGCGCGGCGCATTCGCACAACACCACGCCGGGCATCAACGGGAATCCTGGCATGTGGCCGCGCGCCCAGAATTCGTGGTCGGTCACGTCCTTGTAGCCGACTAGAAAATGAGTTTCCGGTTTTACGAACACGACGGCGGAGAGTTGCTCCATTTCGAACCGCTGTGGATTGACCTTGCGGACTTCCTCCAGGTCGAACATCGGGTGCTCGAAATCAAACTGCGACAAATCACACGAAGGTTGAGCCATGAATTTAGAACCTACTGGGAGGATGGCACTTACTAACTCGAAACACGAGTTTTGAAGTTGCACACTTTCGAGTTGGCTTCATTCCTTTAACTGATGAGGCCCGGTTAATGCGCCTGAGAAATCTAGTCAAAGATATGAAGTGATTAGATATTTTGTTTAATGAATCTGCCGTGTTCGTGGCCGCTTTGGGTTAGTAAATTGCCGCCGCAGTTCACTCTTCCAATAGATGCCGAATCTGAGTCAACTTGGTTAGCAAGCGATCGGGTCGAATATCCGGGTTGGCTAGATCTTCGGTCGACGCTCGCAAGCTCTGTTTGTCTCCGGCAAACAGCACAGTGCGAAATCCAAATTGCTTGGCCACCGACAAATCGTCTCGCAGGCGATTGCTGACATACAACACCTCCGCAGGCTCCAATCCCAATCGGGAAAACGCTTCCACCGCAGTTTGAAACAGAGTCAGCGAAGGCTTTTTAACTCCCACATCGGACGAAATCACGACACATCCCGGCGTACACACGAGGCCACGCGGCGATAGTCTATTGCTCGGCAAAAGTACCTGCAACAACTGCGTTAGGGTGAACGACTGCCCGTCGGCCAACAACCCTTGAGCCAACCCCGCGTTCATCACCGCCGTGACCACATCCGCAGCGCGAGGCATCGCCCCCACTCCCTGCAAGCTGGCGTGGAAAAAGTACGCCACCTTCTCGGCATATTCGTCGGGATCGCCGTAAAACTCGGCGTCGTATTGATATTCCTTTTGCTCCAACCGCGATATCAACTTCCGCCACAGCCGTGTCGAACTGACTTCCGGTACGTCCCCTTTGGCCACTGGCGCGGTCATCTGCATTTCGGACAAGACGTCTTGATACTGCGACAACAGATATTCCCAAGGGGCACCCGGCTTGCGGTACATGCTCTGCCACATGTTGAATTCCTGAATTGTCTTTTCGAGCGCGATCTGCATCCGCAGCGGCTGCGACGCGACCTGACTCAATTCACCATCGGTGATACGCAACAGCGTCCCGTAGATATTCCAGACCACCCCTTTGATTGCCGGAATCGGCTTGAGCGACGGCACCGCCTTCACGGCGCTCTGGACCGGTGGCTCCGGCCAGATCAAATCGTCTCGTTGACTCAGCCAATCCGCATATTCCCAAAGTGACTTCGGCATGACACCGTCAGTAGCAAACCCAACCACCGAACGTCAATCGGACCTCCGCAAGAAATGACCGGCGTCGATATTGAAGCGTTCAATTGGAATGCGGTTTCGACACCTTGCCACCGGGCTCAGACAGCAGAATTCGCGGTGATTGGCTCTCGACAGCAGGGGCAGATTCTTCTGCCCCCTAAGGCGGCCTTCGGCCGCAACCAAAGAGGGACACTTCTCGCTGATCTCGACTGTGTTGTCAGCGTCTTTTGAGAATTGAGGTAACGAAGAAAGTCAAAACCTGCATCCCTTCCGAGATGTTTGCTTCACGAACACTCACGAAAAGGTACAGGCATGGAAGCCCAGACGCGGCGGGTTCCAGTTTCTTGTTGTTCCCAGACGCATCCTTGTCCGACCTGCGGGAAGCGGGGGCGGCGGAAGGATGTGCTCAGGCGGGACGTGCGGTCGATCGCATTTCACGAGATCGTCATCCTGGAAGTCACTTACGGGGAGTATCGTGCGACGTGCGATTGTTGCAGGACGTTTCGCAGTTCGCCGTCGGGAGTGGATCCGCGTTGTTTGTACGACAACCAAGTCCGCGACGCGGTGCTCGACCGATTGATCGAGGACGGGCTGAGCATTCCCAAGATTCAGGCGGCGATGCAGCGCGACTTTTTGCTCGATCTGTCCGAGGGGTTCGTCTACGACTGCATCGAGCGGCGCGTGGCGGAGTTGAACGGTACGGACTATCGCCGCTGGACGCTGGAGAAATTCAGCGGCACGCTCTGCATCGACGAGCTGCATCTGGGCCGCCACACACTGTTGTTGGCGACAGATCCGATTGGCAACTTCCCGGTGGCGTTCGCGCTGATCGACAGCAACGACGCCGAGCACATGCAGCGGTTCCTCGCAAACCTGAAACGTCACGGCTTCGAGCCGAAAGTCGTCGTGACCGACGGTTCGCCGCTGTCCCCGAAACTGTTGGCCGAACTGTGGCCGCAGACCGAGCACCAACTCTGCGTCTTCCATGTGTTGCAAGACATCAATGGCCAGGTGCTCGACGCGGTGAAACGGCTGCGACGAGCGATGAAAGGGCGCGGCCAACGGGGACGCAAACGAGGCCGCGGCCGGCCCCAGAAGACGGCCCGCAAACGCCGCAGCCCGACACTGGAAGACCAGTCGCACTTCGTGTTCAAGCATCGGTATTTGATCGTGACCAAGGACGAGAATCTCAGCGACCAGCAACGTGCCGACTTACGGACGATGTGCCAGTACCTTCCCGAATTGGGCACGCTACGAAACTTCGTGAACACCGTTGGGCGACTGTTCGAAGCCGAGCAGTCAGCACACCAAGCCCACTGCCGCCGCGTCAAACTCGCTCGGTCATCCGAGCCGCATTGGGGGCACTTCAGAAAGTGCCGCAGCCGTAAATGGTTTGCGGCTTTTCGCTTTCTTGGGCGAAATTCTGGATGGTCTTGCGAGCGTTCCGCGTCGCACCGAGCCTCAAGACCAGAAGCGTTACAGTTAGCACTGGGATGGCTAATTTGCGGATTTTTTCGAATAATCTGCCACGGCGGGCTAATTTTTCAATCTGCGGAATATGTAGCTCCGCCCCTTGTGACCGGGATGCTGGGCTAAAGCCAATACCGTTCAATTCGTCTTAACAAAATCGCAGCCTCCTGCGACTGTGTGGATGTAACAAGTCCCACGTAGCAAGGAGGCTGCGATGAGTTTTTTTGAGTCAGGATGCCGACGTTGCAGTGCGCTGGTCCACGGCGG
>JANMIF010000580.1:0-2755 GCA_031375695.1 Planctomyces sp. | reverse complement strand
CGCAGATGCTGCGTTCGTTGTGGGAGTCGATGGACAAGGGCGGCTTCTCGCCGATCCTGCGCAAGAAACTACGTTGGTTCAACGGCTGGCTGTTCGAGGACTGCGAGGCACTGCCGCTGCGAGAGGCTCAGCTTGACCTGCTGATCGAAGCCAGCCAGGCGAATTGGCGTGACGTCGAGCCGGCGATCTTCGGCACGTTGCTGGAGCGGGCGTTGGACCCGGTCGAACGTCACAAGCTCGGCGCACACTTCACGCCGCGAGCCTATGTCGAACGGCTGGTCCTGCCGACGATCATTGAGCCGTTACGTGCCGAATGGGACGCCGTGCGAGCGGCGGCGGTCACACTCGCGAAGCGTGGCGAAACGCCGGCCGCCATCGAGACCGTGCGTGACTTCCATCGCAAGCTGTGCGAGACGCGAGTGCTGGACCCCGCGTGCGGCACGGGCAACTTCCTCTACGTGGCCCTCGAACACATGAAGCGGCTGGAGGGGGAAGTCCTCAACCTGCTGCGTGACTTGGGCTACATGCAGACGGAAATCATCACGGTCGATCCGCACCAGTTCCTGGGGATTGAAGTGAATCCCCGCGCGGCGGCGATTGCCGACTTGGTGTTGTGGATCGGTTACTTGCAATGGCACTTGCGAACCCGCGACCTGTCCCAGCTTCAAGAGCCGATCATTCGGAAGTTCCACAACATCGAGTGCCGCGACGCCGTGCTCGCCTGGGACTCGGTCGCGGAGGTGCGTGACGAGCAGGGCCAACCGGTGACACGCTGGGACGGCCGCACGACGAAGAAACATCCGCTGACGAATGAAGACGTGCCTGATGATTCTGCTCGCGTTCACGAGCTCAAGTACATCAACCCGCGCAAAGCCGAGTGGCCGCCCGCCGACTACATCATCGGCAACCCACCGTTCGTCGGAAATAAGCGGATGCGAATCGCTCTTGGCGATGGCTACGTCAGCACTCTGCGCGAAGTGATCCCGGCGGTTCCAGAGAATGTCGATTACGTGATCTATTGGTGGAACCACGCCAGCGAGGCAATTCATTCACGTCAGCTCAAGCGATTCGGATTGATTACTACCAACAGCATTACCCAGTCCACCAATCGCCGTGTCACACAGTCTGTGTTTGATCGCGATTCAGAGCTTGGACTTGCCTTTGCTGTGCCAGACCATCCGTGGGTAGATGATGGCGCTGACGTTCGGATCGCGATGACTGTCGTTGGTCGCGGTGTTGGCGATGGGCACCTCGTACAAGTGGCAACAGAGCAGAAAAGCGATAGTTCTGAGGCTCACCTTGAATTTATTGAACGCCGTGGACGAATCAACGCAAATCTCACCATCGGTGCCAATGTTGACCACGCGCTCCCGTTACGCGCAAATCAACAGCTCTCGTTCATGGGCGTGACTCTGGTTGGCGAGTTCCGTCTGGACGCTACCGAACTTCAGCAGCTCGGATTTCAATCTGACTCCCTGCCATCGGTGGTGAAGCCGTACCTTGCCGGAAAAGCATTCTCTAACCATCGAGATCCACGTTTTGTGATCGACTTATTCGGTCTCACGGAGCATGACGTTCGCAAGACGTATCCAATCCTTTACCAGCGCCTTCTCGAATTCGTTAAGCCGCTTCGCGATCAAAACCAACGCGAGACCTACAAAAACTCTTGGTGGATTTTCGGAGAGCCTCGTCCGGCGATGCGAGAATCCCTTCGTGGTCTCACGCGATATATCGCGACGGCTGAAACCTCGAAGTTTCGTCTTTTCGATTTCCTCTCTCCGGAAATGGTGCCCGATCATTCTCTCTTCGTGATCGCATCTGATGACGCATTGCACTTGGCATTTTTGTCTTCGCGTCCTCATGTGGTTTGGGCCTCGGCTGCCGGTTCACGAATGGGCGTTGGCAATGATCTTCGATATCGAAATGTGACGTGCTTTCTGCCGTTCCCATTTCCCGCCGCGACGGAATCCCAACAGCAGCGGATTCGGGAGTTGGGTGAGCAGCTCGACGCGCATCGGAAGCGTCAGCAGTCGGCGCATCCGGGTCTGACGATGACCGGCATGTACAACGTGCTGGAAAAGCTCCGGGCCGGCGAGCCGCTGGCCGCCAAGGAACAGAGCCTCCACGAGCAGGGACTGGTCTCGGTCCTCCAGCAGCTTCACGACGAACTGGACGCCGCCGTGTTCGACGCCTACGGCTGGCCCGCGTCCCTCACCAACGAGGAAATCCTCGAACGCCTCGTGACCCTCAACGCCGCACGAGCCGCCGAAGAACAACAGGGCCTCATCCGCTGGCTCCGCCCCGAATTCCAAAACCCCAACGCCACCCCCAAACAACAAACCCTCGCCCTGCCCGAACCGGACGAAGACGAGGAAGAATCACCGAAAACAAAGAAGCCCAAGCACGCCAGCCCGCCCGCCGCGAAATCGCCCGCACAAAAAGCCGCGTGGCCTAAGTCACTCCCCGATCAAATCCAATCCGTGCGACAACTACTGCTCACCTCCGCGAAGCCAGTCACCGCCACCGAACTCGCCAAGTTCTTTTTGCGAGGCAATACCGACCGCATCGAAGAAATCCTGCAATCCCTCGTCATCACCGGCAACGCCCGCCGACTTCGCGGCGGGAAATACGTCGCGGCCTAACCCGTGGCGGACGCTTCCAGCCTACCACAAAAAACCCCCAACACACCCAAACCCAGACCAGCAGTAGGAGGCCGCATAAGCCACCATACAACCCCAGTAGCAACGCCAAAAAA
>JANMIF010000275.1:0-6919 GCA_031375695.1 Planctomyces sp. | reverse complement strand
TGAACGCTACGGCGTGATCGAAGGAAGTTGGGAGGACGAACCCCCTCAACTGGCGATCGTCGGCGAACTCCCGCCCGAACTCTGCGATCCGAATCGCCTCGCCGAAAAGCACCGCCGCGATCAACTCAAGCTCCATGCCCTTGTTCAACTCGTCCGCTGTGATGGGGACCGCAGAAAATTGATCCATGAATACTTCGGCATTGGCCAAGAAACCGTTGGCTGAGGGCGATCCCGACTTTTGTCAGGTAATGGAAGCTGCTGGCGCAGCATTGCGGGCCGCATAGACCGTGTAGCAGAACGTTGCGGCGTCTGGCGACTTCCGCGACAAGATTCGTGACACCGCGATTAGCAGCCTGTTGAAAAACTCGTGGAGCAGGATTTCATCCTGCTCGAATGCCGAAGATTTCAGGCAGGTTGAAAACCTGCCCCACGTTTTTCAACAGGCTGTCAGAGCCGAATTACGCATCGAGCACCTTGACGACGATACCGGTCATGTCATCTTGCTGGTGCTGGCCGTCTGTAAACTTGCGAACTTCTCGCCACAAGGCCTTGAAGATCTCGCTGGCCGAGGCGTGCGAGTTGGCGGCGACCGTTTCAACGATTCGCGACTCGCCGAACAACTCATTGTTCCGATTCATGGCCTCACTGAACCCATCGGTCAGCAGTAGCAAGATATCCACCTGACTCTAAGGGAATCTGAGCGGGAGATTCGTAACGGATGTCACTTATCAGTCCCAGCGGGATCCCACTGGAAGAAATTTTGTGTTTCAACCGTCCTTCGCGGCTGACAACGCGCATTCCGTCACCGGCTCCACCAAAGGTCAGGGTTCGTAAACCTGGTTGCAGGCGTACCAGTGTGAGGACGGCAAATTGGCCTTCCATGCTCCGTTTGCAAACCAGCCGATTGCAGGAATTCAGAATCTCTTGAATATCGGAGTGTTTTTCGGCGAGCACTTCCAAATAGGCAGTCACCGTCGCGCTCAGAATTGCGGGGCCGAACCCGTGGCTGCTGACATCGCCAGCTACCAGCCCCAACGATCCGTCGGGAAAACTCAAATAATCGAACCAATCGCCGCAGGTCTGTGTGGCCGGATGAGAGCCACCAAAGATCTCGAAACCTTCCAACTGCGGATGCTCGGTCGGAAGGAGCGCCTCTTGAACCAAGTGAGCGAAGTGGAGTTCGCGATCAAGGCGTCGCCGTTCCGTCACGTCGAGCGCAATACCGATCGTTCCCGTCACCTGCTGTTCGGAATCGTAGAGCGGATTAATTTTGCATTCAAAAATGCGTTCCAGCCATCCGGTTTCAAACGCGACAGACTTTTCCTCGAGCGCCTGCTGATGCGCTGCCACTGCCCCACCAGCTTCGCCGGTTATTTGGAAGTATTCATCCAGCGTTTTCCCAATGGCTTGCTGAGGATCGAGGTTGAGGTGATCGAACCCTGTTCCGTGCTCGCTCGTGATTATTAACGCGAGGTCGGTCGTCCAAATGCTCGCAGGCACACGGCTCAGCACCTGTTGGAAGTGGCTATTTCGGCGAGCCTGTTCCGTATGAAAGTGGTGCCGATCGATGGCGTATTGCAACACGCGCGCGATGGCCGAACCGGGGAAGGCCCCTTTCACGAGATAGTCCTGTGCACCGCTGCGCATCGCCTCGGCGGCCAGCGCAC
Organism: Planctomyces sp.; assembly: GCA_031375695.1. Lineage (GTDB taxonomy): Bacteria > Planctomycetota > Planctomycetia > Planctomycetales > Planctomycetaceae > SXKJ01. The sequence goes on along the minus strand of JANMIF010000275.1, from coordinate 5,252 downwards.
GATTATCGGTCGCCGTCATCACAATCACTGGAATATTGTGGGCCACGGCGACGATGCGGCGACAGGTTTCCAAGCCTTCGCAATCCGGCAACCACAGGTCCAACAAGATGACGTCGAACTGAGATGAGACAAGATGTTCCAGGGCCGACGCCAACGATTCGCACAGAACCAATTCGTAATCGAAGCCATCGACTTGTCGTAGCGACTTCGCGACGAACATCCGATCCACCGGATTGTCCTCTACTAACAAGATCTTCATAAGCATCTCCGGTCGTGACCTCAACGTGAGCCGCATGGAGGTACGGCTTGTTGCTTTTTTAAGGCTCGACAACTGCGACTGATTGGCATCTCTCACTTCCAACCAGAGAGAGTGTCACGGTCTTAAAAATGGCCTCCGAACCAGGGACGTTGCTGCCAGAGTACGAACTTTTGTTAACGCCCGCATCCGTATTACTACTGATGATTCTTTTTTAAAACAAAAAACCGCGATTACCTTGTCGGCCTTTGATAGACTGCTCGGCGCGGTACTTATGGGCGGAGTTGAAATGCTGCGTTCGACAGGCTTCCGCCGCCGATACGCCAGCGGGGCAACTGGCAAGTTCGTGGCACAAGCTCGCAAGCAGGTACGTCGATGAAATCCCGCGGTCGAATCTTCGTAGCACTTCTGTCGCTGGCATGGCTGATGGCCACGACAGTAGGACTGATGTTGTTGGCGGATTACGACTCGAAGCCGGGCCATCCCGCCCGTCCTCCGCAAAAGTGGCCCAACGGAGTTTCGCTCGCAAGGAATTCCTCGAAGCCGACCTTGCTGATGTTTCTTCATCCGCGTTGTCCTTGCTCGCAAGCCAGTCTAAATGAGTTGGCTCGCTTAGCGCACGGCGCACGAGACCAGCTCAATGTTTCGGTGGTGTTCGCTCGCCCGTCAGAGGTCGCGACAGAATGGTCGCAATCGGAATTATGGAAGAATGCTGTCGCGAACCGTGATCTGCATGTCGCCATCGACGAAAACAACCTATTGATCGAACAATTCGGAGCAAAGACGTCCGGCCAGGTGCTGGTCTACGATCATGATGGGGTGCTGCGATTCGATGGGGGGATTACTCCGGGGCGAGGCCACTCCGGTGACAGTTCTGGACACTCGATTGTCAGGGCGATTGCCGCAGGCCAAGCTGTGGGGACGCCGGAATGTTGTGCCACGTTTGGATGTTCGTTGTCGGCGAATTCGATGCCCGATGATTCGGGTCGTTCGCTGTTGAGGTAAAGTAACTCGAGGCGTGAGCGAGAACGCCGGGAATTCCAACTTTGAAAACCACCTTCACTCACGCTTCAAGTTAGTCGTGAGGCCGCCGTAGTCATTCAAACACGCTCTTTCAATCATGATGGATCTTCGATCACTCTTTTCGTCGTCCGAGACCTTTTCGAGCGAGCGTGCTCGAATTCTCGCGATTGAGCAGCGCGAGCAGCAGTATCAACTCACAGATCGGTTATTCGCTGGCTTGTTGGCGTTTGAGTTTGTGGCGGGCATCGTGGCAGCGCTGTGGATTTCGCCGTTCGCCTGGGCTGGGCCGGATCGGCAACTGCATCCGCATGTCTGGTCAGCGACATTGTTGGGCGCGTTGATCATCAGTCTTCCGATTTGGCTGGCGAAGGCTCATCCCGGCAAGAGGCTCACACGGCACGTCATCGCCATCGCACAAATGCTGATGTCGGGCCTGCTGATTCATCTCACCCAGGGGCGTATCGAGACTCATTTCCATGTGTTTGGATCGCTGGCATTTCTGTCGTTCTACCGCGATTGGCGAGTCCTCATCACGGCCTCTGTGGTTACTGCGGCTGACCATTTGGTGCGAGGTTATGTGTGGCCACTGTCGATCTACGGCATCGAATTGCAAAGCCAGTGGCGTTGGCTGGAACACACTGCCTGGGTGATCTTCGAGGACATCTTCTTGATCCTGGCTTGTGAACAAAGCAAACGCGAGACGAACTCCATTGCGGAACGTCAGACTCAGTTGGAAGTGGCCAACGCGGCCCTCGATCGAACCGTCGAGCAACGAACGGCCAAGCTGCTCGCGATCGAGGAACGTTTCGAACTGGCGGTGCGCGGATCGATGGATGGCCTTTGGGACTGGAACGTCCTGACCAACGAGGTCTATTACTCGCCGCGCTTCAAGAAGTTAGTCGGTTTCACGGACGACGAATTTCCCAACGTCTTCGCGTCGTTTGAATCGCGTCTGCACCCGAACGATCACGACTGGGTGTTGCGTGAAGTGGATGAGCATCTGAAACACCGCAAGCCCTACGACGTCGAATATCGGCTGTGGACGAAGTCGGACGAGTACCGCTGGTTTCGAGCACGTGGCCAGGCGCTCTGGAATGATGCCGGCCAACCGCAGCGCATGGCTGGCTCCGTCACCGATGTCACGGAAGAACATCAGTTGCGTGAGCATTTCCGTCTGGCCGTCGAGGCTTCTCCCTCAGCTTTGATGATGGTGGATCGTGATGGCCGAATTTTGATGGCCAACTCGCGCAGCCTGGAATACTTCGGCTACACCCCGGCAGAATTGATCGGTCAGCCGATCGAAATCCTCTTGCCAGAGCGGTTTCAAGCCGCTCACCCGGAACAACGCCTACAGTTCTTTGACACTCCATCTCTAAGACCAATGGCGATGAGACGAGAATTGGTTGCTCTTCGCAAGGATGGCTCGGAGTTTCCCGTTAAAGTCGGACTGAGTCCGGTGCAGACGGCCGAAGGGGTGGCTGTGATTTGTGGAGTGCTGGACATCACCGACGAAAAGGTGCTGCTCGAAGCCATGCGGCAGGCGAAAGAGACTGCCGAATCGGCCAGCCAGGCGAAAAGTTCGTTCTTGGCCAACATGAGTCATGAAATCCGCACGCCCATGAACGGCATCATCGGTATGGCGCAGTTGCTGGCTCAGACGGAGCTGCGGCCACAACAGCGCAACTACTTGGCGACCGTTGAAGACTCGGCGCACATTCTGTTGCGGTTGCTCAACGACATTCTCGATTTTTCCAAGATCGAAGCCGGCAAACTGGAACTGGAGTCCGTGGACTTCCGTATCTCGGAATGCGTCGCCCACGCCGCACAGATGCTGGTGCTGCGTGCCGCCGAGAAAGGGTTGGAAATCGCCTGCCGTGTTGCACCGGAAATCCCGGAACACCTGCGGGGCGACTCCGATCGCGTTCAGCAAGTGCTTGTCAATCTGATTGGCAACGCGGTGAAGTTCACTTCTGCTGGGGAGATCTTCGTCAACGTCAATGCGGAGTCGATCACACACGACTTGGTCCAACTGAGTTTTTCTGTGAGCGACACCGGCATTGGAATTCCGTCTAACAAACAAGACCAGATATTCCGCCCGTTCGAGCAAGCCGAAGCCTCGACGACGCGGCGTTTCGGTGGTACGGGCCTGGGCCTGGCAATCTCGCGGCAACTTGTCGAGATGATGCATGGCCGAATGTGGGTCGAAAGCGAACCCGGCCGCGGCTCGACGTTTCACTTTACCGCCGAGTTCGAAGTCTCCTCCGATCAGCATCGGCACGAACCGGCGGAACTCAACTCGTTGCAAGACCTGCCAGTGTTGGTGGTCGACGACAACTTAACGAATCGCCGCATCCTCAGCGAGATGCTGCAACACTGGCACATGCAGCCGGTGCTGGCCGACTCCGCCGCTGCCGCCCGACAAGCTCTGCAGAAAGCGGAAGAGTCGCAGCATCCCATTCGATTGATTCTGCTCGACCACCACATGCCGGGCGAGGATGGCTTTCACTTTGCTGATAGCGTGAGTGGCATTCTGAAGCGTGATCGATGCCCCATTATTATGATCTCGTCGGGTTCGACATCGATCGATACGGAGCAATGTCAGAAGTACGGCATCGGCCGCTTCATGACTAAACCGGTTATCGCGTCCGAGTTGCTCAACGAAGTGCTCCGCCAATTCGGACGATACTCGGCCGTCAAGCCGGACCAACCGCCGACTGCGGCGACATCCGCGCCGGTACAACCGCGGCGGGTACTGTTGGTCGAAGACAACGAAATCAATCGCCGCGTGGCGGTGGGATTGCTCCGTTCGCGCGGACATCAAGTGGTCGTGGCGGAGAATGGACAAGAGGCGCTCAATAAGCTCGCCGACCAGGAGTTCGATGTCATACTCATGGACATGCAAATGCCCGTCATGGACGGTTATGAAGCCACCACCACGATCCGGAAACGTGAGCATCAAACCGGCGGTCACATTCCCATCGTGGCCATGACGGCCGAGGCCCTCAAAGGGGACCGCGAACGTTGCCTTGCCGCCGGCATGGACGATTACGTCTCTAAACCGATCGTCGCTGATGAGATGTATTTCGCCATTGAACGCTTCTCCGCCCTCTGCCTGCCTTCCGAACGGCTGCCCGAAAATCGTGTGAATGAGGCTCCCGCCGAGCCGCACGCTGCGGAACAAAACGGCTCGGCAGGAGCCCCGCCCGTCCGGGAATTGCCTCATCAGTTCGCGTTCGGCACAAAGCCTGCGATCGACTGGGCCGTCGCGAAGAAGTGTTTCGGCGATGGGACTGAAGTGTTGCGTGAGTTCTCGGAGTTGATGAAAGCGCAATCCCCACTGCTGTTAGCCGACATTCACCGTGCCATTGAGACCCGCGACTCAAAACTGTTGCGACGTACCGCGCACACGATGAAAGGCTCCATCACCTACTTCGGAGCTGAACCGCTGGCCAGAGCGGCGTCGGCCCTCGAAAACCTCGGCCGAATCGAGTCGTTCGAAGGAGTCCCTCAAATGCTGACCACATTCGAACAAGAACTCACCCGCGTCTTGGCAGCCCTGGATGTCGGCCCATCCGATTCGACATCCTGACGGACTGTACTGCGGCTCATTCTGTGGCCGCAGTGAAGTCTTGAAGGTGTCGCAGTCAAGGTTTGAGTGAGCGGTTTTTGTGCGAAACATTCAGGCAAACGCGGTATCGTCGGCCGCCAAAACAAACTGGATAATGATTCCCCGTTTGCTCAGGCGACAGCTACAATGCTGCGACCGCGTCACAGCATACTGTCTTCCGTTCGGAGTTTTTGAATGCCGTCTGAAACTGCTCAGCCACGGCGCGACAAAGCTGGTTTCGCGATCCTGTCGGCCGCTGTGGCGGTGATGAATCGTCTGACCTACCCGCGCAAGTTTGCACTCATCAGCCTGTTGTTCGCCGTGCCGTTGAGTTGGGTCACGTATCAGCTGTTCTCTAAAATCGAC
>JANMIF010000232.1:0-23251 GCA_031375695.1 Planctomyces sp. | reverse complement strand
CCTGCGATTCGGGACTCGGCACAAGGACAAGCCGGTCACGATCGAGACCCCCGACGGCCCCACCGACCACACCGCCGAGGGCCTGCCCGTCTGCGAAGTCGTCAGCAAACCCGCCGACGAAGTCCGCCGCCAAATCCTGATTCCGCTCTGGAACAGTTATTCGTTCTTCGTGAACTACGCGCGGCTGGATGAGTTCGATCCGCTCGCGCCGCCCGTCCCCGTCAATGATCGGGCGGAGATTGACCGTTGGGTACTCTCGAACTTGCAAGCGTTGATCGAATCAAGCCGCCGTGAGTTTGAGAACTACAACACACCAGGAGTGTGCAGCGCCGCCGCCGCGTTTATCGACGATCTCTCGAATTGGTACATCCGCCGCAATCGCCGCCGCTTTTGGCGCTCGCGTGATGCGAGCGACACTGACAAACTCGCCGCGTATCAGACGCTTTATGAAGTTCTTGTCACGTTGACGAAGTTGCTCGCGCCGTGTGCTCCATTTGTTTGCGAGCGGATGTATCAGAACTTGGTTGTGAATTCGTTGAGCCATGCACCATCAAGTCTTGGCGAATTTACCGAACAATTGAAGGAAACCTTTGGTACCTATGACTTCGAACAATTGCGGCGGTGGCTTATGGCGATTGGCTTGTGGAACGTAACCGCATTGCCAGCCTCGTCATCACTCATCGATCCAGACAACATCACGGTCGCAGAGTTCGGAACACTTCAAAGCGTTCACCTTTGCGCCTATCCAACGTTTAGCGAAAAACTTCTCGACCCCGACCTCAACGAGCGGATGGCTCTCGCGCAGCTCGTGGTGAAGCTGGGTCACAAGCTGCGGGAAGAGGCCGATCTGCGAGTCCGTCAGCCGCTGGCCGAACTCCGCTTCGCCTGCCCCGACCCGCAGCAGCGAGCCGCCATCGAACGGCTGGCCGACGTCATCGAGGAAGAACTCAACCTCAAAAAGCTGACGAGCTGCGTCCACCTCGACGACCTGGTGAGCTACGTCTACAAGCCGAACCAAAAAGCCCTCGGCCCCAAGTACGGCAAGCTGCTGGGAGCGATCACCCAAACGCTCGCGGCCACCGACCCCAACACGCTCGCCCCGCTCCGCCGAGGCGAAAGCGTCACGCTGAAGGTCGCCGACACCGAGGTCGTGCTGCTGCCGACCGACATCGTCATCACCACCCAACAAGCCGCCGAGTGGATCAGCACCGACGAACGAGGTGTCCAAATCGCGCTGAGCACTCACCTCACGTCGGAGTTGCTCCAAGAAGGGATCGCCCGCGACTTCGTCCGCCAAGTCCAACAGCTCCGCAAAGACGCCAACCTCGAAATCCAAGCCCGGATCAAAGTGCTCTACTCGACCGACGACACCGACGTGCTCGCCGCATTGCAAAGCTGGGTCGAGTACATCCGAGGCGAAACACTGGCGGATGCCGTGACCTGGAATTCAACTGTTTCGGCCGACGTGAAGGCCGTTACGATTGGCACCGCCAAGCTGCCAATCTGGATCGACGCCAATTAAGGAGGCCAACTCGCCATGACTCAAACTGAACTCGAAACAATGACCATGCAGTTGTTGGCGCTGCCTCCGAATGAGCGGTTGTTCCTTGGCGAGCGGTTGGTCGAAAGTGTTGATTGTTTCGCTTCTCCCGAAATCGCCGAAGCGTGGTCGGCGGAAGTGGCCAGTCGATTAGCCGATTACGAATCCGGGAAGGTCAGAGGCATTCCGTCCGCTGAGGTTCGCGCCGAAGTTCAACGCCGGATGCCATCATGACGCCGGTCAAATATCACCCGGACGTGCTCGAATTTGTGTTCCAATTGAATTTCACGGGATTTGTAGCATGAGCCAGCCAACTCAATAACGCTCCACGGAATTGGATGTCACAATTTGTGATATCCAATTTTGCCGTAAACACCGAGAAAACAGTGGTTTTGAAAGTTGGATATCACAGTTTGTGACTTCCAATTCTTCTGTCAGGGTGTCGTTGCGGAAGCTCCCACTGGCGTTCACCGAACACGGCATCGCCATGCTCTCCAGCGTCTTAAACAGCAAGCGGGCCGTTGCGGTGAATGAGAGCCTGCTCGGCGGAACCGGGCTGACACCATCGATGAGAGAGTCGGCGCGGGCAACACCTTTGGTCAAGACTGCGATGGCATCGTGAGCGGCGACGTCGGAGACGGCAACGAAACAGTCGGCGGCGAGACTTCGTGTTCGGTCACGAGGGAATGACCTGCTTACGTCAGCAGGCCCGTCATAATGTCCTCGCCGAACTTGAGGAAGGCCGCTTTGAATTCGGGCGTAAACTGCTTTCCGTGGGTCACCCTCTTCGCGGTTTTCAGATACTTTTCCAAGTTCCGCACGTCGGCGCAATGGTTTCCCGTCACTTCCAGGTTCTTCAGCAAGGCGACTCCTTGGCTAGCCGTGAATTCTCCGTACGAGACGAGATCGTTGATCAATTGACGGAGGTCCGCAACCGCCTCTTGCACGGACTTCACCCGGATGGAAATCTGGTCAACGTCGAAGAGGGGTTCTCCGCCGTCGGGCTGTCCCAAGTCGTTCGTGGTGATGGTGATTTGTGCATCGCCAGCGAAATTGTGGTCAGGCACGAACGTCAGGCCGTCCAGCGCGGCATTGATGTTGGACAAACTGCCTTGGAACTCAAGCACAGCATCCGCAATCCCGTCACCGATACTGAAGACAAGCCCCGACGTCGTCGCCAGCGTGAGCCTGCCATGACTGGCCTCCAACGTGATTTTCAGCGGATTACTACCAGCATTCGCATCGGCCACTGAAATGAGATTTCCCGCCGAGGAAAAGACGAAGGCCGTATCTTCAACCATGCTAATCAAATAGTTGGGAGCACCGTTCACGGGTACGTTGAGCAAATCTCCCTCGGCTCGGAAGTACTGGAAGGGGCCATTCGGACTTCCGGTCATCGCGACCAAAAGATCCTGATCGCCGTCGTCATCCAGATCACCGAAGGCCGGAGCGTAATTCTGTCCCGCTGGATCCAATTGGCTGATGAATGTGATGAAACCTAACGGCCGAACGAAGTTGGCGACTGCCGTTGTGCCGGTGTTCTCAAAGAATTGAAGTGTGCCTCCAAAATCACTCACCGCAAGATCCACATCGCCATCACCATCCAGGTCACCGAGTTCCGGAGAACTGTATGCACCGACATAGACTTGGTCGAAGGGATTGCCAACCCCACTCACAGGTACGAACACGCCTGCCTGATTTTCCAAATAATTCGGCTTGAATGAGTTAACAAAAGTGATTGGGTCGAGCCCCGAACTCAGGACCGCGTCGAGATCGCTGTCACCATCCAGATCGCCGAACGCAATCGATAGGTTCAGGGCAGAATACAAGAGAACGTCATTGAATGGATTGGCGCCGTTCGTAAGGCTTACAAAGTTCGGCGTCGTCGCGTTGCCAGCATTCTCGAATGCCAGGATTGTCGAACTCAGGCCCAAGGCCAAGTCCAAGTCGCCGTCGGAATCCCAATCTGCCAACGTGGGATTCGGCAAGACATTTGAGCCAAATTGTAATTGAAGTGCTGCGGTGACTCCGGCAAACGGGTCGCTAAGGTTCGCCTGCACTCCATAGATCGGTGTGGTCGAATTGCCAATGTTCTGGAAATAAGTCAGCCCGCCGAGCCGGCCAATCAGTAGGTCCAAATCTCCATCGTGATCGACATCGCCAAACGTGGGAAATTGAAACGTGTTGTTCGGAGCGGAGACGCCCACCAACGGAGTCTCAAGGACATAGGCCGGCACATAGGACGCGGTGAGCAGTCGACGTGGCTCCAAGCATTCCACCTGCGATCGCCGCCTTCGTCGCGTGGTACTCCGACGCAATGAATTCCGTCCTACAAGTTGCCGGACCACTTCATAAAGTCGGGAGGGGAACAACATCGTGAGCACCTTTCGATTGTCTGCCTGAAAAGGCGGAATCTGGAAATCCAGATAAAACACCTTCATCACGCAGAATCGTTCCCAACCGGAATCGTATTCCGTCAAACCATTCACATTGTGAATCCAGCGGCTCGTACTTCCCAAAGACCGGTTCGTTGGATTGGGGCAAATGTGCGGGTAAGTCTTAACTGGCAGCAAAGTCATTTGCAAATCCGTCGTCCTCGGCTGTCGAGATTTGTCCCGGATACCGTCGTGTTGTGCTGACCATTTTGATCTCACCTTGAAAAGTGGCCACGGTCTGCGTCGCACTCACGCATTCGGATGTGACTGTTGCTCGCCCTGGGCGATCCACGGCTCGTCGCTGGTGAGCCAAAGTTTTTTCACTGGACGATTTGACAGACTGCGATACAGACCTAAGTTTGCGGCGATTCAGCGGACTGACACGGCGCCTCCCCGCGTCGCAACCCAAATGCTGATGGAGGTCGATTTTCGGAGGAGTGCGGTTCCTGTGGAGCCGTTTTTTCGAGGATGTCTGAGTTACTCGAAGAAGTCTTCTTCGGGGTCAAAAAAAGGGGGACAGCATGAAACTGCTTCGCACGTTGTCGGGATTTCTGCGTGGTTCGGAACGACATAAAGTTTCTCGCGGCGAACGGCGATCTTCGCAGCCTGCGGTTGAAACGTTGGAGAAACGGATTCTCCTGTTTGCGACATCCGGCAATGCCTGGCCGAACAAAGATCTGATCACCATCAGTTTCATGCCCGATGGCACCAATCTGGGAGGCGGGACTAGCAATCTGCAGGCCACGTTCAACGCGAAGTTCGGCACGGCGGCGACTTGGCAGAATCAGATTCTGAAGGCCGCCCAATACTGGGCACAACAGACGAACATCAACTTCGCCGTTGTTTCGGACAACGGCGCAGCGGCCGGCTCGGGAACCAATCAGCAGGGCGATCCGAATTTCGGCGACATCCGCATCGGCGGTTTCAACTTTGGCAACAACACACTCGCTCAGGCGTTTCTACCACCGCCGGTCAACAACTACTCGATCGCCGGCGACATTCAGATCAACACCGGGACGGTGTTTAATGTCGGCACCCAATATGACCTGTTCACGGTCATGGTGCATGAGTTCGGACATGCAACGGGGTTGACCCACTCCACCACTACCACGGCCTGCATGTACGGGACCTACAACGGTGTCGATGCCGCATTGAATGCCGACGACATCAGCGGCATCAAGGCCATCTACAGCGCCGGAGCTGTGCGAACGCCGGACACCCAAGAGGCAAACGAGACCACCACCGCTGCCAAGCTGTTGACTCTGAACACCACGTCGAAGGCCCTCGTCGTCAACGGTCTGGACCTGACGACCAGCACGGACGTGGACTACTTCAAGTTCGTGGTGCCAGCCGGCGCGACCACCACGTTGAAGGCCACCGTGGTCAGCACCGGCCTGAGCTTGATGAGTCCGAAAGTGGAAATCGTCGTGGGGACCACGACCGTCGCCACAGGAGCGGCGGGTGCCACGGAATACGGCTCCAGCGAAACGGCGACGTACACCAACGCCACCAATCTGGCCGCAGGCCAGACGGTGTACATCAAAGTCTCCAGCGCCAATGCGATCGCCGCGTTCAAGACCGGCAAATACGCTTTGGTCTTGAACATGGGGACCGGAGCCGATCCAGCGATCACGAAGCCGACCACCACGTTGGCCAACGGAACTCCGCTGAGTTCCGGCGGCGGCGTGGCAGTCAAGCTGGGGACTGAAACATTGGTGAATGCCACGTCCGGAACGGCTCAGCAAACCAGCGACCGAGCGGTGGACATGTCCGCTTCGGGAACCTCCGTCGTCACTTGGTCGAGCATGGCCCAAGACGGCAGTGGCTTGGAGGTTTACGCGAAACTTTACGCTGCCAACGGTATAGCCAAGGGCAACGAATTCAAGGTCAACACCGTCAGCGCGGACGACCAATACGAACCCACCGTGGCAATGGATGCGTTGGGCAACTTCCTGGTCATTTGGACCAGCAAAAGTCAGGACGGCAGCCTGGGGGGTATTTTTGCTCAACGCTTCGACGTATTCGGCAACAAAGTCGGTGGGGAGTTCCAAGTCAACACGACCACCAGCGGCGACCAGACGGCACCGGCCGTTGCCATGGATAACAACGGCAACGCCGTCGTGTCCTGGACCAGTGCGGGGCAAGACGGCAGTGGAGCCGGAATCTACGCGCAGCGTTTCAGTTCACTGAGCTTGCCCGTCGGCGCAGAATTTCGCGTCAACACCGCCACGTCCGGAGACCAAACCGACTCATCCGTCGCCATCAATAAGCTCACGGGCGACTTTGTGTTCGCGTGGACCAGCGTGGGGCAGGATAGCAGCGGCGCGGGCGTCTACGCACAGCGATACAGCGGTTCACTTGGAACCGCCCAAGGCAGTGAATTCAGGGTCAACACCACGACGACCAACGATCAGAACGAAGCTTCCATCGTGGTCAGTCGCTTCACGGGAGACTTCTTCGTGACCTGGACCAGTGCCGGACAAGATGGCAGTGGCAAAGGCATTTACGGCCAGCGCTACAATTCGTCAGGTGTCGCTCAGGGATTACAGATTCTGGTCAACACGTCCACCACGGGAGATCAATCGAAGTCCTCGGTGGCGCTCGACGCTGGAGGTGACATCTACGTCACCTGGCAGAACGCAGGAGTGACCGCCAATGGTCTGCAAGTGAACGGACAGCAGTTCGACAAGAATGGCAAAAAGGAAGAAGCTGAATTCATAGTCAATGCCACGACCGCTGGTGACCAGTCGAACGCGTCCGTGGCCATCGACATGCTCGGCCACGCGGTGATCGTCTGGAGCGGCAATGGGGTGGGCGACAGCGGTGGCGTCTTCATGCAACGTTATCGTCTTGACCTGCATCCGTTCTCTGCGGACGAGCACGATCACGGACACCAGAAGGTCGGCAAGCACGACGCGGCCGTGACCGTCAAGGACTCACAGCAGCACACATCGAACTCGAGGACGACTTGGCAGGAGCGTTTGGAACAGTTTCCGTTGTCCAGCCTGCCGACTCAGGTACGAGACCGATTGGAAGCTCTGCGGCACCAAGCGCTGGCGGCGAATTCGAGCGACGCAGCCGAATTGGTCAGTTTGGCTCAGAGTCATGCCAAGCGAGCTGAGAGCCAGGAAAATTCCAAGGAGATTGACGGTGTGTTTGGCAGTGCCGACTGGCTTGCCGGGCGACACTATCGCGGCGTGAACGGCAAAGCGTGAGACAGTTCCCGTAGCCGAGGTCGTGAGACTTTGGTTGTTCTCGCGTGCTTGAAGACCCACGACTTCGGCGATGGAATTAGGTTTCACCATGTTGATGTTCAATCGGATTGCCAATGTCTCATTCCGAGCCACGCTGGCCTGTTTGAAAGTACATGCAACTGGCGGAAGCCGAACTAGGGCCGCTGTTCGTGAGAAACTTTCGGCGAACCGATTTGACCTTGGCGGCTTGTGACCTAGTTTTGCGTTGGCTGCTGCGTGTTCCAGCCGGGTTGCTGATCTCGCCAGGATAGGGATGCGGGCGTTCTCGAATTGTTACGGGCCATTTTTCCCTCAAAATGCCAACATAAATCACTGATTTCGCGGCGGGCAACCACTGCGGAATCGACAAGCTCCAGAACCACGGTGCTTGAAAATCGAACTTGCCGTCATTTGATGCGGCGGCAGAGGGGACAACGATGTTCACATTCAATGCTTGGAAGCAACGATTCGGAAAAACCAATCCCAAGCGACTCAAGCAGTCGAGCAAGCGACTTCAGCAGTCAAAGCAGTCCTCGTCGGCTCAAGTGGAGAGTTTGGAAAGCCGGATTCTGCTGTTCGCCGCTTCGGGCAATGCCTGGCCGAACAAAAACTTGATTACGATCAGCTTCATGCCCGACGGCACCAACATGGGTGGCGGGACCAACAATCTCAATGCCACGTTCAACGCCAAGTTTGGTACGGCGGCCACTTGGCAGAATCAGATTTTGAAAGCCGCTCAGTACTGGGCGCAGCAGACGAACGCCAACTTCGCGGTCGTGTCGGACAACGGCGCGGCGACCGGTTCGGGAACCAATCAGCAGGGCGATGCGGGCTTTGGCGACATCCGCATTGGCGGATTCAACTTTGGCAATACCTCGCTCGCTCAGGCTTTTCTGCCGCCGCCGATCAACAATTACTCGGTCGCCGGTGACATTCAGATCAACACCGCGACGGTCTTCAACGTCGGCACGCAGTATGACTTGTTCACCGTGATGACGCATGAATTCGGACATGCGCTGGGGTTGAATCACGGCACGGCCACGACCGCCTGCATGTACGGAACCTACAACGGCGTCGATGCGGCGTTGAATGCCGACGATATCAGCGGCATCAAGGCTATCTACAGTGCGGGAGCCGTCCGTACCAAGGACGCCTACGATACCGCCGCGGCCAACGAGACCACGGCCACCGCCAAGTTGGTGACTCTGAACACCACGACAAAAGCCCTGGTCGTCAACGATATGGACCTGACGACGAACACGGACATCGACTACTACAAATTTGTGGTGCCGGCCGGGTCAACCACGACGTTGAAGGCGACCGTGGTCAGCACTGGCTTGAGCTTGCTGAGTCCCAAAGTGGAAATCGTCGTGGGGACAACGGTCAAAGCCACCGGCGCGGCGGGCGCCACGGAATACGGCTCCGCTGAACTCGCGACGTACACCAATGCCACCGATCTGGCGGCGGGAAAGACGGTGCTCATCAAGGTCTCCAGCGCCAACGCGCTGGCCGCGTTCAAGACCGGGAAGTACGCCTTGATCTTGAACATGGGGACGGGAGCCGATCCGGCCTACACGAAACCGGTCACAACGCTCGCCAACGGTAGTCCGCTGAGTTCCGGCGGTGGCGTGGCCATCAAGCTGGGAGCCGAGACGTTGGTCAATGCCGCATCCACGGCAGTTCAGAAGACGAGTGATCGTTCGGTCGCCACGTCCCCGAATGGCGAGGCGGTCGTGACCTGGGCCAGTCAGAATCAGGACGGCAGCGGCTGGGGAATTTACGCTCGGCGCTACGATGCGAATGCACTCCCTCTGGGCAACGAATTCCTGGTCAACACGACCACTGTCGGCGACCAACTGGAACCGAGCGTGGCCGTGGATGTCGTCGGAAACTTCACCATTGTCTGGTCCAGTTCGGACGGCAGCGGTTCCGGAATCTTCGCACAGCAATATGACTCGTCGGGGAACAAGCTAGGGACTGAGTTCCGGGTCAACGTCACGACCAGCGGCGATCAAACGGCTCCGTCGGTCGGAATGGACGGGGTGGGCAATCTGTTGGTGAGCTGGACCAGCGCCCTGCAAGACGGCAGCGGCATGGGCATTTACGCTCAGAAATACACCTCGGGATTGAGCACAGTGAAGGGGCTGCTCGGAATGGAATCGATGACGGTGACATCGAGCACCTACGGCGGAGGTGAGTACCGCGTCAACACCACGACCACCGGCGATCAAACCGATTCCTCGATCGCCATGAATCGACTGAACGGCGACTACGTCATCGCCTGGACCAGCGCCGGACAGGACGGCAGCGGGGCGGGCATTTACGCTCAGCGTTACAGCGGCTCGACCGGTGCTGCGGCCGGAACGGAGTTCAAGGTCAACACCACAACGGCTAGCGATCAGACCGATGCGTCGGTCGCCGTCAATCGCTTCGACAGCAGCTTTGTCGTGACTTGGACCAGTGCCGGTCAGGACGGGAGCGGCAAGGAAATTTATGCTCAGCGCTACAACTCGACTGGCGTCGCTCAGGGAGCGCAGTTTCTAGTCAACACCTCCACTGCCGGGGATCAATACGATTCGACCGTCGCCATCGACGGAGCAGGCGAAATTTTCGCGATGTGGACCAACGCGGGTGTGACCGCGAACGGCTTGCAAGTTTACGGACAGCAGTTCGACAAAGATGGCCTCAAGAAAGAATCAGAGTTCGTGGTCAATGCCACGACGACCGCCGATCAGAGTTGTGCCTCGGTCTCCATCGACGTGATGGGCCGAGTGATCGTCGCTTGGAGCGGCAATGGAAACGGCGATAGCAACGGCGTCTCATTCCAGCGCTATCGCACCGACCTGCACCCGCTGGAAGCAGCCGAGAGCGGCCACCAAAACGCTGCCACGAACGACGCGGCCGTGACTGTCCCGCACGCACAGAACACAGGCGCGACTCGTCACGACCGTCTGCAACAGATTCCGTTGTCCAGTTTGCCGGAACAGTTGCGTGACCGATTGGAAGCCCTGCGGCACCGGAACCATACGGAGTCGTCAAGCAACTCATCCGACGTGATTAGTTTGGCTCGAAGTCAAGCCAAGCGGGCGGCGAGCCAGGAGACGTCCGACGAGATTGATAGCGTGTTTGGCAGTGCTGATTGGCTCGCGGGACGACACTACCGTGGTGTGAACGGGCGAGCGTGATTTGTACTTGGAGATTTAGCGAGCCGGCGGGCGTTAGCCCCCGGACAAGTTTGGATACCGCGATGTCCGGGGGCTAACGCCCTCCGGCTCGGCAATTGAGCTGAATCAGGTTTCACCATGTTGTTACTCAACCCATTTCTGCGACGAAGCGCGTCTCGATTTGCGACGTCCGGGCGGGCGCGGACTGGGAACCGAAGCCGCCTGACAATCGAGTCACTGGAAATCCGCAGTCTGCTTTCCGCCACTTGGCCGGGATTAGTCGATCCGCAATCGGAAGCAGAGCCAAACAACACGCTCGATGTCGCTCAAGATGTCGGCCGCGTGGATGCTGGAGCGTCTGCCGAGTTCGTTGGTCGCGTCGGTGACGGAAATCAACCCACGACGGATGTCGATTGGTTTTCGTTCACATTGGCCTCCGCCGGACGCGTGCAATTGATGTCGCTTTCGGCTGCGAACGGTACCACATCACCGATCGTGTTGACGCTGTATGGCGACCAGTTGGCGGAGTTTGATCCGACTGTCCCGTTGCAACACCGGTTGCTCGGTCGCCAAGAAGCACTCGCCACCACCGACGTGGCGCGGATTGATCGGCAGCTCGCGGCGGGAACGTATTTCGTGGCGGTCAGTGGCGCGGGGAATCGATTCTTTCATCCTTTCGTGACTGACAGCGGAGTGCCGGGTCAGGCGACTGACTACGGCGTGCGCATCGCGATCACGAGCGGCCCAACTCCGACGGGAAGCTTCGACCAATTTGCTCCGCTTCGGGAATCCGGGACGGACGGCAACGACACGACTCAAACCGCCAGTGACCTGGGCGACCTGACGACGATCCAGCGTTTGCAAGTCAGCGGCCTGATCGGTGACGACCACTTTTATGATGTCGCCAGCGCCGATCCGTTCGCGATGAATCCGGCGGCGGATGTCGATCTGTATCACTTCACGGTCTCCGGCGACGGCACGTTCGCGTTGATCGCTGAGTCCTTCGCGGGACGCATTGGCTCGCCGCTCGATCCGGCGCTGACGCTGTTCCGACCCGATGACGCGGGGACGCTGCAACTGGTGGCAACGAACAGCAACTCGCTCAATCCAACCCAATCAACGAGCGGTCAATTCGCCTTTGCTTCGGATGCCGTTCTGTTCTCCGGGCTGTCGTCCGGTGAATACTTTCTGGCGGTGTCCGGTTCCGGCAACGACGCGGAATTTGGACCCGATGGCGTGTTTAATCCGCAACTCGCGCACAGCGGACTCAACGGCTGGTCGGTCGGAGATTATGTACTTGATCTGTCGGTCTATGCCGACAACGTGGCTCCGCAAATCGTGGGGCAGGTATTCAACTTGCCCGGTTCCGGCGAAGTCGAACTCACGGCCGAGCAGGTTGAAAACCTGCTCCAAGCGCCGACTCATCTCAGTCTTAAGTTCAGCGAAGCGGTCAACGTCCAGCAGTTGGCGTACACGGCGTACTTGCAGGCGGCTCAGAACACGGTTCGCGCGGTGTTCATCGAAGGGACCGACGGGACGCATTACTTCCCGCGCTTGCAGTCGTATGACGAAGTCACGGAGACCGCTCATTTTCTGATGCTCGACGATTTGCCCAACGGCGATTTCGAGTTGCATGTCTCCGGAACGCTGGGCCTAACCGATCTTGCCGGGAATCCGTTGGTCACCAACGATGCGAGCGGCGATTACGTCACGCGTTTCACCGTGGCCGACGCGTCTCGCGTCGGAGACCCCACGCAACGTCTCAACGCCCCCGGCAACGATTCGTTCGAGACCGCGCAAGACCTGGGAGTGCTGTTTCCCTACGAACTGCAATCGGGCGTAACACTCGTCCGAGACGCCGCGACCAATGCTTCTCAGCCCGCAGACTCAGCCGACTTCTTTCACTTCGAGTTGCTGCAAACGAAAGCCTACTTCTTCACTCTGTCAAACTTCGGCGACGGCAGGCCCCCCGCATTGCAAGTTCTCAATGAGGCCGGACAAGTCATGCCGTTGCTGTCGCTGCCCGGCGGCCAAGGGTTGTTGGGGACACTGCCTGAGGGACGATATGTCTTGCACTTCGGTCCGTGGGACGCTGCGGATGCCGGCAACGTGACGTATCAACTCAAGATGGTGCTTGGTGGACTCTCGGAGAATCCCACGCCACTGGCCAATGGAGCGGCTCCGGCCGCCGGCATACGCTTGGCTGGTTATGGCCCGGCGGCCGTCTATGTAGCGCCGGTCATCACCATCGTTTCGCAATCACCATCAACACCAGTGGCCGCCATTCCGTCTGGGTTGTTGCAAGGACTCAATGCTCCAGCGCTCGGCGGACAGAACAATTCGCTGCCAGTGTTCGCGGCGCCAGTGATCTCGCCGAACACTGCGGTCGTGCGGCTGTTCGGATTCAGCCATCGCGACCGATTGTTTACGTTGATCGACTCCACACTGCCTCGTGTTGCAGAAAGTCGCGAAGCTCCGGAAATCACGAAAGCGGAATTGACCGACGCCGAACTGCGCGAGTTGCTCAAACTGAAACGAGAAGTCTCGGACGAAACCTCTGAAAAAACCGAAACCGCTCCGTTGAACGAAAGTCGCTCGACCGAGAATTTGATCGACGAACAGGCGACACCTGAAACGCCAACCGCCACCGACACGATTGCCACTGACACAAAGGCTGCCGATTCGATTAAGGCCGCCCCAAACGCAAAGACTTCGGCGGAACTGTCACCCGATTCGCAAACACCGACAGCCGCCGGCCGCGCGACTCGTCCCGCGCAAGTTGAAATTCAAACTTCGACCGAACAACAACCGGCGGCCTTCGGTGCTCCGCTCGCACTCGCGCTAGCCACCAGCTTGGCCCGCACGCTGCGCGAACGAGAGCGACGAGAGGATGATCGCAAAATATCCAACAAAAAGGCGAGCGAGGTGGCGTCAGCCTGCTCGCCAAGACTTCGATTTTAGTCGGGCACATCAAATCTCAAATTGAATCTGACCCCTGACTGGTTACCCCAACAAAATCCCCATGAACACCACATACGACAGCGACCGCACCCCCTGGTCCGAGCCGGATGAACCGGCCAGCTTCCTGGCTGCGCGGAGCATCAAACGACAATTGCTCGAAGAACTTTCCGAGCCATCGGGTCCGACTAACGCGGACTTGGCCGATCTGCTTGGTCGCTGGCCGACCGAAGCGGCGGCCGATCCTGATGTGGCCGGGTTGTTGTTCCAGGACTTTCGCAATCGAAGTTTGCGCGGTGAGCCGCTCAGTCGCACGGACTACGAGCAAGATCATCCAGAACATCGCGATTCGCTGGCGAGCCTGTTTCACCATCAAGATTTGATCCGTTCGCTGACGTCGGCAATGAGCGAGCCCTCCGCACCAACCTTTGCGCTGCCCAAGGTCGGCGATGAGTTGTTCGGCTATCAACTGCGCGAGCAACTCGGTCAAGGGGCCTTCGCACGCGTATTCCTTGCCGAGCAAGACGCACTGGCTGGCCGACGGGTCGCGTTGAAGACGTCGGACCTCACCGGCAGTGAACCGCAAACGCTCGCTCAGTTGCAGCACACGAACATCGTCCCGATTTACTCCGTCCACGAAGACGCGGCCGCAGGCATCCGCGCCGTGTGCATGCCGTACTTTGGCGGCCTGAGCTTGTCGCAAGTCTTGAGAAAGGTTTGGGAGAAATCCGATCGTCCGACCAGTGGGGCCGAGATTGCCGAGGCACTGACATCCGTAGCAACAGTCGGCTCGCCTGTTGAGGGACGGACGGGCAAGAGTGCCCTTCCTACAACGGCCACAGCGGAGCCGCCCGTGGCTAGGAAGATTGCATCCGTCGATTTCCCGCGTGCATGCGCGTGGATCGTCGCTCGGCTGGCCGACGGACTTCAGCACGCTCACGAACGAGGCGTGCTGCATCGCGATATCAAGCCGGCCAACATTCTGCTTGGCGGCGATGGCACGCCGATGCTGCTGGACTTCAACCTTGCTCACGACGAGAACCAATCACACGCTCAAGTTGACGCGACGCTCGGCGGCACCATCGCGTACATGGCCCCCGAACATCTCAAAGCCCTCAACATACGCAGCCCAGAATTGGTCGCCCAGGTCGATGAACGCTCGGACCTGTACGGCCTGGGCATGGTTCTGTTCGAGATGATCACCGGCCACAATCCGTTCGAGCAGTCGGTGAGCTACGCGGCCATGCCGATTCTGGTCGAGGCGATGGCCATGGAGCGCATGCGCTGCATTCCGTCACTGCGGCAGTTTCGCGAGGACGTGCCGTGGGGCTTGGAAAGCATTGTTCGCAAGTGCCTGCAACCTCACGCGGCGCAGCGTTATCAACAGGCCAGCGACCTTGCCGAAGACCTCGACCGATTCCTCAATGACCAACCGTTGCACTACGCGCCGGAACTGAGCAGCGTCGAACAGATTCAGAAATGGACGCGCCGGCATCCTAAGCTGGCGTCGTCGGGTCTGATCACGATTGCCGCATCAATGGCACTTGCGATCGGTTGGCTGATTCTGGACGGGACTCAAGCCCGTCTGTCCGCCGCTCAGGCACGAGTGCTGGAGACCGAAGGGGCGGAAGTCCGCGAATTGCAGCAGCGCTTTGAACGAGGCACGCTCAAAGCCTTGTGTCTCGTCAATACACACAGCGGCAGCCGCAATCACGCCGAAGAAGGCCGGCAGATTTGCGAACAGACTCTGGGATTTTTCGGCATCCTCGACGATTCCGATTGGCAATCACGTTCGGCTTGGCAGCGATTGACCGATATCGAACGACGTAAGCTAGCTGAAGACGCCCGCGAACTGTTGATCCTGCTGGCGGGAGCGGAGTCCCAATCTTCGTCTCTCGGCCTGCTTGACCGGGCCGAGTCGATTGCCAATCTGCCTCCCTCGGCCGCCGTGTGGCGAGCGCGAGCGGCCATCCTGCGACAACTCGGAGAAACCGATCAAGCGGCCGCCGCCGATCAACGGGCTAGCGAAATTCCGCCGACCTCCGCGCGAGACTTTTATCTGCTCGCCACCACGCATCTGCAAGACGGCACGCCCGACCGATATCAGCGAGCGATCGCCGATCTGCAGCAGGCGCTGCAGCGTGATCCGCGGCACTATTGGTCGTGGATGCAAAAAGGTCTGTGTCATCTCGAACTAGGCGAACAGCAACTCGCGCTGGCCGATTTCGGCGTCTGTGTTGGGCTGTGGCCGGAGTTCGCCTGGGGTTATTTCAACCGCGCGTTCGCGCTCGATCAGCTTGGCCAGAAGGGGGCCGCTGTCGCAGACTACTCGGCCGCGCTCGATCGTGATCCCGATTTGCAAGACGCCGTGCGTAATCGCGGCATGGCCCGATTGGAATTGGGGCAGCACGCCGAGGCGCTCGCAGACTTCGATCATTTGATCCCCGGCGAGCAAGGCGGCGACGACCTGAGCGGTTCGGCGCTAGCCGCCGGTCGTACATGGCCAACACCGGCGGCTAGCGCCGTGCCGCTCAAAGAAACCACTGGGGGGCTGATGCCGCACCGCTCGCCGGAAATCACGGTGTTACACGCACTGCGAGGCCAGGCACTCGCTGGCTTGAATCGATTCGAGGAATCGGAAGCGGCATTCGCGATCGCGGTTCACCCGGATAACCTCGCCACGTTGCCGCCGATTCAACAACATCAATTGCTCTGCTCATACGGCTTCGCGATTTCCTCACGTCGGCCGCAGGATGCCGAGAAAGCGTTCGCTCGCATTCCATCGGACGATTCGAAGTATCCCGAGGCGTTGTACGGCCGAGGTTTGCTGGCCGCGAATGCCGATCGTTCGGAACGTGCGGCCGAGTTGTTTGCTAAAGCCCTCGATTTGCGGCCCAACTTCGCCGAGGCTCGCCGGTTCCGAGCGATTCTCTTGGCACGATTGGCACGATTTTCTGAGGCGATCACAGAAATCAATACGACTTTGCAGTCGGCTCCGAAATCCGGAGCCACACTGTACGCGGCAGCCTGCGTGACCGCGCTGGCCGCCGAACAAGCTCCGTCTCCCGCCGTGGCTCGTCAAGCCACCGACGAGGCGATCCGTTTTCTCCGCCAGGCTCTCGAAAACGGCTACGGTCAACACGCGGCAACAGACGACGATTTGAAAGTCATCCGACAACATCCCGATTTTGAACGACTCCAACTAACCCGAAGCGTTCGCGAAGGCGAGCGTTCCAAGTGACCAACATCCTTCGCTGTCTGGAACGTTCGCCTCGCGAACGCTTCGGCTTAGTTGTGGAAACAAAACACATGCCGAAAATCTTACAACACGCCAAAGCAACCGCGACGGTCTTACAAGACGAGTTCCGCATTCCGTTCCAGGTTTTCGACGCGAACACCGCGACGCGCTTGTGGCCGGAAAATGGCAATTCCGCGTCTCTATCGCACAACGCCGACAACTTCAACGGAATGGCTGGCAGCCGGACCGTCGATCTGTCTCTTCAAGCCGGCGGACAGTTTCAATTGCGAGTTCCGTTTGTCCTGGGCGACGTGACCCTCGTCGCCGAAGGGATGTTGCCGCGATTCGCTACTTCGGCCGAGGAAACTGCCGAGGAACAACGACGTCTGGAACACTGGGCTCAAGCGGTTCTCGATCGGCTGTTGCAGGCGGAACTGCTGCGCTCGAAACGCGCGGCAGAGGATGAACTCAGACGACAGGTGAAACATGCTTGGGAGTTGAATCTGACTCTCGAACGCTTGATTCGTCACGTCCGCATTCATCGTGACTCGAACGCCAACATCATCAAGATTCTGGATGCGGCCTTGCCGTTCATCGCAGCACACTCGCTAATCTGGGTCTCCGAAAACCTTGATACAGTGCAAGTGCGCGGCGAGTCCCTATTGCCTGAAGAGGACGCGCGGGACTTGATCAAAGGACTGCGTCGCGCGACGGAGCTTCGCGATACTGGTTTGCTGCTGTGCCCGAAAGTCGCTGATACCGATTGGGGCGCGTCTTACCCTCAGTTGAGCAGCGTTCTCTTGATGACGGTCCCTTCCGGAAATTCGTTTGGTTGGATCATCGCGGTCAGAAAGTGTGACGAGTCGCAAGTTGCTGGCTTCCGAAACTCCGAGGCTGCTTCATTGGCTCCCTTCGCCGCGCTGATTGGGTTCCTCAACAAAGCTTGCCACCGCTACCAGGAATTGAAAGACCTGCTGGTCGGCCTGACTCGCTCACTGGCGTCGGCCGTGGATGCGAAAGACCCGTACACTTATGGCCATAGCGAAAGAGTCGCTCGCATCGCGGTGGAAATCGGTCGCGAGTTGCACCTCATCGACGATGAACTGAGCGACTTGTATCTCGCCGGGTTGCTGCACGATGTCGGCAAGATCGGCATCCGCGACGACGTACTTTGCAAACAAGGACCGCTCACGCCTGACGAAACTCAACACATCCAGCAGCATCCGCAGATTGGCCACGCGATCCTCAAAGATCTCAAACAGATCAGCAGCCTGCTGCCGGGCGTACTGCACCATCACGAGCGATTCGACGGAGCCGGATATCCCGCGCAGTTGACTGGCGATCAAATCCCGCGCATCGCACGCATTTTGGCAGTGGCCGACAGCTATGACGCGATGAGCACCAGCCGCCCGTATCGCAAGGGACTTTCTCCCGGTCGTGTCGAACAAATCATGGCCGAAGGCTCTGGCCAACAGTGGGATCCGCGCGTTATCGAAGCCTTCCAGCGGATCGTCCCGCGACTGCGCAGCATCCGTGAACAGGGACTCGGCGAATCACTTCGCCAAGCTCTGGACGGCGCGTTGCGCGACACCGGCAGCTCACGAGTCCTGCCGATCAACTTCGTCGCTCCCACCGCCACGCTATGATCCTGGCATGTGTTTTACGCATGTATTTTGGCGTGCCGAGACAAACGACTGTCGGTGAGACATCAGCCTTTGATAACGCCAATCGGCTTCATGCGGGCGACCTTTTTCGACAGGCCCGCGTTGTGGACAACCTCGACCACCAGATCGACGTTTTTGTAGGCGTCGGGCTGTTCTTCGGCGAGGCCCTTCCAACTTTGGGCGCGCGCAATGACGCCGCGGCTGAGGAGTTCTTTGTCGATATGGCGGCCTTTTGACTGCGCGACCGCTTTCGTGCGGCTCATGACTCGGCCGGCTCCGTGACAGGTTGTGCCGAAGGTTTGCTCCATGCTCCCCTGTTGACCGACCAGCACCCAGCTTGCGCGGCCCATGTCGCCGGGAATGATGACCGGCTGGCCGACAGATCGGTAATGCACTGGGATTTCCGGATGACCCGGCGGGAAACAACGCGTCGCCCCTTTGCGATGCACCCAGACTTTCCGACGGCCGTTACCAATTTGATGCTCTTCAAATTTGGCGATGTTGTGAGCCACGTCGTACATCAAACTCATTTGTAGTTCTTGCCACGGACGATTGAAGACCGACTCGAAGACTTCGCGAGCTTGCCACATAAGCAACTGCCGATTGCAAAAGCCGTAGTTGGCGGCGGCACGCATCGCACCCAAGTAATGTTGGCCTTCCGGACTGAGGACTGGAGCGCAAGCGAGTTGCCGGTCGGGCAAGACAATACCGTATTTTTCGGGTACGCCACGCAATTGCATGAGCGCGTCGTCGCAGACTTGATAGCCCAGGCCGCGCGAACCGGAATGGATCATCACGCAAACTTGGTCTTTTCGAAGTCCGAGCACGTCGGCGGCTTGCTCATCGAATATCGCTTCGACGATTTGCACCTCCATGAAGTGATTTCCAGAACCGAGCGTGCCACATTGACTCGCGCCGCGTTGAATCGCCCGGTCAGAGACGTTGCCAGGTTCGGCTCCGTCGATTCGGCCACAAGCTTCTGTGTTCTCGATGTCGTCGTCCGTCGCCAGTCCGCGCCGTTTGAGATATCCAACTCCCTCGCCCATCAGCTCGCGCAGTTCGGTCATGTCGAAACGGTATTTACCCGATCGACCGACGCCCGTCGGCACATTCTTGAACAGCTCGTCAATCAGCCGCGTCAGGTGCGGCTTGACGTCTTGGTAAAACAAGTTGGTGCGAACCAACCGCACGCCGCAGTTGATGTCGTAGCCGACTCCGCCAGGAGAAATTACTCCACCGTCATCGGGGTCAGTCGCTGCGACACCGCCGATCGTGAAGCCGTAGCCCCAGTGAATGTCGGGCATCGCGAAACTGGCGACTTGAATCCCCGGCAGCGTCGCAACATTCGCCACTTGTTCGGGAGCCTGATCGCCGCGTACGAGGTCAATTAATTCGTCACTGGCATAAATCAGCCCGTCGACACGCATTTCCTCCTTGTACGACTTGGGAATTTTCCAGCACCAGTCATTGAGACGAATCAGCGGACCATGGAAACCGGGCTTGGACATGTTGGGGATCACTTTCAATCAACGACGAATAACGAAACACCCAATAACGAAAGAAGGACGAAGCTCGAATAACGAATGGCGACAAGATCAACCTATCAACAACCAGTGCCCTTCTTCACTCGGATTTCCTTCGTAGTAGGGTGTTTTGTCATTCGTCATTTTTCATCGTGGATCGTTTGCGAATGATGTCCCAATGCGCTTGAATGACGTCGGCGGCTTCTTCGTCCGTCGCTTTTTCGGACATAAAGAGTTTGACCCCCTTGGCCGCCGCCGCCTCTTCCGCTTTGGCTTTTTTGGGATCGAAGAACTCGGTGGAATCAACATCCCGGTTCTGTCCGACCAATCGAAACAACATCGATCCGACACGCAGCAAGCCTCCCGGTTCGAGCAATCCTTCGCCGCTGATTCGCTCGTCATCGATAAACACGCCGGTCTCAGAATCGAGGTCGGTGACTTCGATTCCCGATGAGGTCGGTTTCAGCAGGCAATGCCGCGGTGAGATCCCTTCACCGCATTGTCGCAATTCGCAGCGATGATCGCTTCCCAGCGTGATCTCTCGATCGGGCAGCATCAGTTTTTTGCCTTTTAGCTTGCCCGCCAGAATCCGCAGCACGCGCAGAGATGTCGCCAGCGCAGCGCGAGACATCGGTGCCCCAACAATCGACAGCGCTCCAATCTGACGATGGTGGCACTTCGGACACAAACGAGATTTTTCCAAGACGTCTGCGAACAGCTTGTAGTGAGTCCCACAGTTCTGACATTTGATTGACAGAAACTTCATGGGGTCGTTCACCGTATCCGCTTGAACGGCATCCGCCTGCTTGACGATCATCTCGTGGGAACTTCGCTCCGGACATTGCACGAGCGCCTGGCACTTCGGACAGGTCACCAGCTTGCCGCGGTTCTTCAACTTCTCGCGAAGCTTCTGACCACACTTGCAGAGGAAGCGAATCTCCCCTTGCTCTTCTCCCTTTTTCGCTTCGAGTTGACGCTCCCACACGGCGTCGGCCACTTGGTGAATCATGTCGATCAATGTTTTCGGTTCGCAGGGCTTGATGAGATATCCATCTGCCCCCAACCGCGCCGCCAAATTTTGCGAAGCCCCCAACTCCACCTCGGTGTAAATCAGTATGGGCAGATAAGGGTTATTTCTCTTCAGCCGCTCACAGATTTCAAAGCCGCTTTCACCCGGCAGGATCAACTTCAGCAACACCAAGTCCGGGCGATCCATCGTCATTGCCCCGTGAACTTGGCCTCCGTCTCGAAAACTCTTCACCTCGAAACCGGCTTGCTCCAGGACGGCCTTCGTCTCGTTGGCTGCGTTGAGGTCATCGTTGACCACCATGATGTAGCGGATCGGGGCACGATCATCGCCGGTATCGCCTGATTGTAGAATTCCGCGTGACGACATAAACGAACGCCAAAAAAGGCCGATGGATAAGCCACTTGATTATGGTCGCCATCACCGGGACGTTCAAACCACGTCCGCCTAATTTGTTTGGCCAGATCGCAATCGGTATCTGGCCGTGGACCAACCCGCAGCACTCACCGTTCGCGTAAAGCTCAGGGTACTGGTTTCACCGAATACCGAATATCGACGCTCAATAGCCACGTAGGTCCGGATCCTATGGCGAGACCGGAATAGGCGCGGGAGTCGGAATTGGAGTGGAAATCGGTGCTAAAGTGGGAGCAGTAGCCGGCACGGTTGCGGGAGTAGTCGATTTGCCATTGAGTCCATCAATGATGTCCGGGCCGAAGATGACCGCGCTCGCGGCGACCGCTCCGACTCCCACCAACGCGGCCGCCGTCGCAGATCCGGTTGAGCCAAATCCCATTTGAGACTGGGGATTCCACAGCGGACTTTGAATTCCCAACATCGGCGACTGCAAACGAATTGTGCGCGGTTCGACAATTACGTTTCGCGCGGCGTTCGGCGGTGCCGTTCCACGAACCCAGGCGCGTACGACTGCGACACTGGTTCCCGATGACAACAGATACAAACCCGCGTGCGGCAGCGCGACTTGAAACACGCCGCGCCCGTCAGTCATCGCGTGAACAATCTCGCGACTCCCCTGCGACACCAAAACTTCTGCGTCCGGCCGAGGTCCATTGTTGTCGTAGACCTGACCCAATAGCACGTTGTCACGCGTCAAGGCGACATCGGTCGTCTGCAAGATGCGAGGTGTTTTCACCGCAGGTGAAATGCGTGGGCCGAGAATTTCTTGGGCACGCAGACGGTTCGCCGGTGCAGTCGCAATGGCCACCGCGAACAACACGGCTACGAAGTCCCACAGTCGATAACTGGCCATGACAGAGTCCTTCCCGCCATTTGTTTTCAATATCAACCAACTC
Organism: Planctomyces sp.; assembly: GCA_031375695.1. Lineage (GTDB taxonomy): Bacteria > Planctomycetota > Planctomycetia > Planctomycetales > Planctomycetaceae > SXKJ01. The sequence goes on along the minus strand of JANMIF010000232.1, from coordinate 1,159 downwards.
CCGCAGAGTTTGCCGGTTCCTTGGCACTCGTTCCTTCGACGGGACATTCGCACACAGCGTTATCGGTCCCATCGGAGCGGCCTGTGACTCTTTTTCCCAGGACCACCAGATTGTCTGCGGAAATCGGCACGTTTCGATTTCCAGCTTTCGCAGTTTGACTGCCGGATTCGATTGCGTCTGGACTACAGAAACCAACCGAGATCATGCAAGTACCGGGCTTGTCGAGCCGATGTAGAAGCTGTCAAACTCCCCCTAGACCCGTTGAACGGAACAATTGACAAAGTAATCGGGGAGTCGTGACAACACCGGTGCCTCGTCCTGTGTGAAGGCCACCAAACTCGGTCGGCTTGGAACGCGGGAAAACAACCTTCCACTGATTCTTTGAGGTTCTTGGCCATTGTGCGATTGGGCCACCGAACCTGACGACAGCAACATTCACTTGATTCTCAGGAGATTGAGACCAGATGGCGACTGCAACTGCGGAGGCTCCGGCTTCCATTGCCGTTAAGAAATTGGAGAGCGTTGAAACAGTGGTCGTTCGCTTTTGTGGCGACTCCGGTGACGGGATGCAAACCGTCGGCGACCAAATGACGAACACCTCGGCGATGTTCGGGAACGACGTTGGCACTCTGCCCGACTTCCCTGCCGAGATTCGTGCTCCCGCCGGTTCGCTGTTCGGCGTGTCGGGCTTTCAGTTGTGCTTCTCGAACCGGGAAATCTTCACCCCCGGCGACGAAGTGGACACGCTGTTCGCCATGAATCCGGCCGCGTTGAAGACCAATGTCGCCGACCTAAAACGTGGCGGCACCTTGATCGTCAACGAAGAAGAGTTCAATAAGAGCGGCCTGCAAAAGGCAGCTTACGACAGCAATCCGCTCGAAGATGAACAGTTGATGGCCAAGTTCCGCGTCCACAAAGTTCCCATGACGCGGCTCAATCGCGATGCCGTCGAAGGCTTAGGCTTGTCGCTCAAAGATGCTGACAAGTGCCGCAACTTTTTTGCGCTGGGCTTGGCTTATTGGCTGTACGAACGCGATCCAAAGGCGACCGAAGAGTACATCAAGAACAAATTCGCCAAGAAACCGGCCATCATCGAAGCCAACATGCGGTCGCTGCGAGCCGGAATGAATTACGGCTTCTCGACCGAAGCCTTCACGGT
>JANMIF010000220.1:0-1808 GCA_031375695.1 Planctomyces sp. | reverse complement strand
CGGCGGGCTGAACATTCACAGCAAACCCTTCCCATTCTCCCGAACAAACAATCGCCAGCCGACATCTGGCTCGCGAATTCACACAGAATCTCTTGCGTATTCTGCGCTATGCTTCCAACAAGGCAAATTGGCCCGCCGTGTGAAGAACTCAGCCACTGGTTCTTCTGGGGCGAGCCAATGGGCGACAATGAAGACATTGATTCAGCGTGGCTCGACGAGGACGATTGAACGCCACGGGCGAGCGATGCAAATTGCGATTGTTTGTCGAATTGCGAGGGACAAGTGGTTCAACGTTTCTGACACGATCCGATTCCATGTGCTCCGTTGTTGGCAGGGAATCCGTTAATGTGAGCAAGATTTCAATCTTGCCTTCGCACCGTGATCCGAGCACGTCTTTTTTACCTCGCGAAAATCTTTCCACTTCTTGGCAAGACCCCTGAAAAGCTCGCTGCTAGACTCCCGCCTCCACGCGAACCCGAATCGCCGGCGCGGGGGTGCGGTCCTCATGCCAAACTTCCACGCGTCATTGAGCGCCCGCCCTCGCCGACGCTTCGGGTTAGTGATTCAATTCCACGCACTCAACAAATAAACCAAATTCCAATGCAATCACTCAACTCTGCCGCGCCGACTCTGAACTGGAACACCCTTGCCGACCGAGTGCTCGCTGGCGGCGAAGTGACTCGTGACGAAGCGCTCTCGATCCTAACTGCTCCTGACGACGACGTCCCGGCGATGATCGCCGCCGCGTTTCGGATTCGGCTCAAGCACTTTGGGCATAAGGTTCACTTCTACTATTTGAAGAACGCCAAGAGCGGACTCTGTCCGGAGGACTGCGGGTATTGCTCGCAGAACATCGACTCCGAGGCGGAGATCAGCCGCTACCCGATGCTCAACGAGCGGAAGCTGATGGAAGGTGCCGCCGCCGCCGCGAGCTTGCAGGCGCGGACGTACTGCATCGTGGCCAGCGGCCGCGGCCCGTCCGATCGCGAGGTCGAGCACGTTGCCAACGTCGTCAAGAAAATCAAAGACGAGCACGGCCTTCACATCTGCTGTTGCCTCGGTCTGCTCACGCCGGAACAAGCGATGACGTTGAAAGCGGCCGGCGTCGATCGCATCAACCACAATCTCAACACGAGCCGCCGGTTCTACGAGCAGATTTGCTCGACGCATTCGTTCGACGACCGGTTGGCCACGCTGCGAACCGTGCGTGAGTCGGGTATGGAACTCTGCTGCGGCCTGATCGCCGGCATGGGTGAGGAGCACGCCGACCTGATCGACATCGCGTTGGAAATGCGCGGCATGAAAGTCGAGTCGATCCCGGTCAACTTCCTGAACTCGATCGAGGGGACGCAGCTTGAGCGAGTCCGCGAACTCAACCCGCGTTACTGCCTGAAGGTGCTCTGCCTGCTGCGGTTCACGAACCCGACGGTGGAACTCCGCATCGCCGGCGGCCGCGAGATCAACCTCCGCTCGTTGCAAGCGATGGGCCTGTACGTGGCCAACTCGCTGTTCGTCAGCGACTACCTGACGACGAAAGGCCAACCCCCGGAACTCGATTTTCAGATGGTCGAAGATCTCGGCTTCGAAATCATCACCGGCGACCACGAATCACATAAGCTGTGGAAGGAACGGAGGCAGACCGAGACCAGCGGCGTTGCGGAGTCTTGCGGAGCGAGCTGCTCGACGGTTTAGATCGCCGACAAACTGTTTGGCGGGGAAAGCCATGTTTTGGCCGAATCGCTTGTCGCTGAGCGTCGGTCGCTTGAGTGTGCTCACGACGAACGACAGTGTAAAACGGGCGAATCCAG
>JANMIF010000189.1:0-2969 GCA_031375695.1 Planctomyces sp. | reverse complement strand
GCGAGTCCGTCGGCTGCGGCTTCGCGTCCTTCGGCGGCATCTCGCCACGGCGAACCTTGTCGAGCACCACCGCCCAGCGAGTTCCCTCGATCGTCATGTCGTCCGTGAGATTGTCGAGCCGAATGTCCCCCTCTTGCGTCTCCACTCCGTGACACTGCACGCAGAAGTTGCTGAGAAATTGCTTCTGCGGATGAACCGGATCAGGAGTCTCCGCCGCCGACACCACCGACGCGCCCAGAAGCACCCAGCCAGCAACATACTGAACGACATCAAGACAGCCGCGTTGAATCGTCATGCTCGGTGTTCCAAAGTAGTAGGCACATTCCATGTGACGTTCACCATTGTCATCTATACCTTACACTGCTGCGGACGGCACACGGAGTGTGCCTGCTACTTCTTTCGGAAACGTCTTTCATGTTCCTGCCCCAAATCTTCCTGTCGAGATTCTTACCTCAAGGCACTCGCCCAGCTATTTGTAGAAGTTGGGCTTTCTCGGAACGATGTTGAGCTGCTTGTAGGCAAAGCCGCTGTCGGGCGGATTATATTCTCCAGTAATATCCATGCACGATTTGTCGGCGATGTCGGCTTCCATATGTAAGCACCAGTAGGCGGCATTCACGGTCAAACGGCGAAGCCCCTCGCTCTGATAATCCAGTGCGCTGCCCATCGTCACATGGAAGACTCGCGCGGTGTGCCCGGTGTTTCCGGTCCATGTTTTCACCCAGGCGACGGGTAGCGGAATCAGTTCGGCGTTCACCGCGTCGTCGTGTTGGCGACCCTTCAGCGGCTGGCCCTCGACCAGCGGCAGGCAACCTTCGGGCAGGCTGCCACCTTCCTTGTAGGTGCGATAGACATCCGACGTGCCCCAGATGTCTTTGACTCCTTTCAGGACGGGATGATTCTTGTTCTGTTCGACGATGAGGCCGCGCGTGGAGTCCTGCTGCCAGCGGCCATGATGATTGCGGAAGGAACCACCCAGAACGCCTTCGCCGAAGTCGATCTTCTTGCCGTCCTTCCGGTAGTCGAAATCAATGAAGCCATGATTGGCAGTGCGAATGCCAATGATCGGCTTCCCGGAATCCAAGTAGTTGTAGAGGTGCTTCAATTGCTCAGGCGGCAGGGAAATCAGCCGGCTGAACAAGATCACCAAATCGCACTTCTCCAAATGTTCGAGGCCGGGGATGTTGTGAGTGACCGTCTTGTCCTCCCAGCGAATCTTCTGGGTCGGATCGACGTCGTTGTCCTTATTCAAACTGAAGAGGACGGTGCAGTGAAACCCGTGATGCTTGGCCAGGAGCCTCGCGAGCATCGGCATCGAATGCTCGCTCCGATATTCCTGATCCGCTGCGATCAAGACGATGTGCTTGCCTGCTCCCGGCCCCTTGTCGCCGGTGTAAGTCAGCCAGAGCGGACTCTCCGGGACCGGATGCTCGGCAGCATTCAACCGGGCCGGAACCTCATTGACGGTGTAGAACGCGTTGCGATGCAGCAGTTCTTCCTTGTCGCGTGAGCGCAGTCGGGCCAAATCGAGTTCGTAGACGAATCCCTGGTCGAGCCTTTCCAGAGTGATCTTGGCCGAGAGTCCGTCTTCGGCCAGCGAGACTGCTTTTACACCCGGCTTGTGCTGCTCGACTTCTGGCCCGCCGTAGCCGCCGTGATAGGGGTGAGTAAACGCCGAGATTGCGTACGAGTCCGTTGAGCCGCCGGTCACTTGTTCGACAGGTTTGGTGAACGTGACTTTGAATCCATCTGGCTCGATCGTGATGCGATTGATCTCGAACGGCGTCTTGCCGCTCCATTCGAGTCGTTCGAGAGCGAACGGTTTGATCCCTCGAACGGGCCAGCCGCGATTGGTTCCGCCACAAAGCAGCTTGCCGCCGGGAGTGAATTCGACGTTAAGGATTCCGGTCGAAAGGCCCTCGCGAAACGGATAGCAGGCTCCCTGCCAGACACCGTTGACCTGCTCGGTCGTGGCACGCATCAGGATGGATTGCGTGTAGTCGCCGAGGAACATTTGGTTTTCAAACGGGCCGAACCTGCCCTGCGTCTGATTCACGCTGAACGCCGTGATCGATCGACCCATGCGGATGTACGGAAAGACGACGGCATACGGCACCAATTGCTTGACGCGATGCTTCTCGGTTGCGATGCGAGTGCCCGACTTCGGCAGCTCCGGCACAGGCCCCAACTCGGGCGCGTATTGGTACCAATTGAAACTCGCCGGGTGGCCGTGAAAACTGTTCTGAGAGACGGCTTTCAGACTGCACGAACAATTCCACGGCCCCTGACTTTCGACATAGAACAGCGATCCATGCTCATCATGTCCGATGCCACCCGGACTGCGCAAGCCGCTGGCGAAGGCGGTGGTCTTGCCGTCGGGCGCGACCTTCATAATGAAGCCGCGGTTCAAGGCGTGAGAGTGATACGACTCCGACAAGCCGAGCGAGATGAACTGGTTTCCGTCCGCATTGAGCTTTGAGCCGAACGCATATTCGTGGTAGTTCGCATAGCCCCACGCATCCGAGATGGTCTCAAAGCGATCGGCCACGCGGTCGCCGTTCGAGTCACTGACGCGAGTCAGCTCGCAACTCTGAGTGACTCGCAGCGCGTTGTCTTTCCAAACGAGTCCGAAGATCTCGTCGAGTCCCGTTGCGAACCGGTGAAACGACGGGTTCGGCTTCGGCGCGTCGACTCCGTCAATGAAAAATATTTCGCCATGCCGCGTTCCGACGGCGACTCGGCCGTCAGGTAGCACTGCAAAGGCTCCGGCTTCAATGACCGTGCTCTTCGGTAGTGGCATGTTGACGATCGGGTAATACTCCCGTTCGCGCTCTTCAGTTCCCCAGCGTTCGCCGACTTCCTCGGCGTGAAGTGTGCCGAGCGCAGTCATGGCGATCAGAAGGCAGAGGAGTTGTCGGAGCCAATCGCTGACGGCTGGCCCATTGTCGTTGTTCGCTCCGCGAACACAC
>JANMIF010000149.1:0-5449 GCA_031375695.1 Planctomyces sp. | reverse complement strand
CACGAACTCGTCCACCAAACTGCTCACCCAAGGAACCCGCACCAAGCGGACGACGTTCGCGCGAAAATCGGAAGCGGATCAAAAAAATATCAAAACTTTCACAACGAGAAATTCAACAAGCTCTGGCGAACGTGGCTACGGGTAGTGAGTTGACGCCCAACGGTTCGGATTCGGCAGCCGAAAGCAGAGAACCGTCAGCCGAATTCACTTCGATCGAGTTCCCGCCAACTTCCTCCGCCATCAACTCCCGATCGACATCCGCCAAGACGTGATCCAATTTCGCCAGCAAGGACTGCGCTTCGACACCATTCAGAGCCACATCCCCCAGCCCCGCTTCCACACTAGCAAACGAGTCGCCAAGAACCGGGTCGCCGATCACTGGCAAATCACTCGTCGCAGATTGCGCACCAACGCTCGGATTAAGCAACGCCACATCCACGGTCTGCGCCATCTGTGCCGGAGCCACCATCGCCGCCGGAGCAGCGCTCAACAGCACGCGTTCTTCCAGTTCCGACAAATCGAGCGACCGAATCCCCACGCTCGCCGCAGGCATTTTCAGCTCACTCAACGTCCGATCCAACAGTTCCAAGAACCGGAATCGAGTCTTCTTTTTGTACTTCTGAAGGTTCATAACATTCCCCGCGACCCAGAAAATCTGCGCAGCTTCCCCTGGGTACGCCCTATCTCTCTCGGTTCGGCAAGATTTGCCGCACCAATCAACCGGACAGCGAAAGCCAGATGCCTGGGCAAAGAGGTCCGGTCGCAACGGACTTAGCGATCACAGCAATGGTCAGGCTTCACCAACCCGACGCGTCAGCGAGCAGTCTGTTTTCCGAGCCGCGACCGTCAGGGAGTGATAAGTCCTTTCGTGACCACTCCCTAACCAGCCTGTTGAAAAGCGCGTGGAGCAGGATTTCATCCTGCTCGAATGCCGAAGATTTCAGGCAGGTTGAAAACCTGCCCCACGTTTTTCAACAAGCCGTAACGGTCGCGGCTCGAAGTTCACATGAATAATCTGGGTCAGTGGATCGCGTGCCGTTCGATCTGCGGCTCGTGGCTGGCGAGCGTTACCAAATCTCCACATGGCTTCATCCATTGAGGCGAAATCGCCTCATGCTTTGGATCAACAACAGAACGCCTTCGTTCAAATAACTGCTTAAAACCAGGGGTTTTCCGCGATTTGTGAACGTTCTTTAGCGCACTGGCACACCCGCTGCTTTAACGCTGGTCGCCGCTTGGCAAACACTCACTTTCACAAACTTTCACATTCAGGAGAAACTCTCATGCGTTTTCAAATCACTCGTTTGGAAGACCGAATCGTCCCCAGCGCCATGGCGTGGTGTGACGGCGGCAGCGGCAAGGGCAGCTCGAAGAAAAATGGCAGCTCCAAGAAGTGCAAGAACGGAAGCTCCAAGAAGAATGGCAGTTCCAAGAAGTGCAAGAACGGAAGTTCCAAGAAGAAATGCAAGAACGGAAGCTCGAAGAAGCACGGCTCCAAGAAGGGTGGATCGCGGAAGGGCGGGAAAGGTGGCAAGTGCCGATAGGCATTTGATGTCACTTGGACGCCAAGCCGTCAGGGCTTGGCCGCCCGTGTCTGCAATTTGAATCATCAAACGTGGTGAGTTCGTGACGTTCGCGTCACCGCTCACCACGTTTGTGTTTTTGGTACGTCCTATTTTTCCGTTTGTGCCGATTCCGCCCGATCAACTCGGCAGGCAGTTGGCCGAAAAGTAAAGCAAGTTCCCGGCGACAGGCGGCCGATGTCCTAGAGTTCGGCAGTGATCGGCTGGACGAGTTCGCCACCGATCGTCACAACCGCTACGGCTCGATTGATTGCGAGACTCACATGCCCGCCACTGCCACCCGCACGAAACCAACAGCAACTAAACCGAAACGCTTGACGAAAACAGCCAAACCCAAACGCAAGTCGGCTGACCTGTCCCGCGAAGATTGCCCGCATTGCAGCAACGGGGCCGAGACGTTTCGCTACATGAAACGCCTTTATCGCTTCGACGTGGACAAAGCGCGAAAACTCGTCCGCGACGGGCGCGAGCCGGTCGAGCTGGAACCCGACGATGTCAAATTCAGCGTTGAGACCTCACACATCTACTCCCAGCATGTGAAGCATGTGAACCCGAAATATCCGGGGATCATCGCTCACGTCTTTTATCCCGAACCGGACGGCAACGTGTTGCACGGGCATGTGCTGATCGATGGGCATCATCGCGCAGCTCGCTGCCTCGAATTGGATCGGCCGTACTTTGTGTACTTGCTTTCGGAAGAAGAAAGCCGCGAAGTCCTGCTTGATGGCCCGGAAGCAATGAAGAATGAGTAATGAGAAATGGAGAATGCAAAATGAGCGAGCGAGACGGAGTCGGAACAACGCGAACGAAACGGAAGGGTGAAGACATTGAGGAGCGTATGCTCGACTTCGCGGCGCGGGTTGGGCGAGTCGTTGATGCTTTGCCGAATGCCAGACTAGGCCGGCATATCGCGGGGCAATTGGTTCGATCGGGAACGTCGCCGGTCGCCAATTATGCGGAAGCCTGTGCCGCCGAAAGCAAGAACGACTTTATCCAAAAACTCGCGATCGTCCTGAAGGAACTTCGCGAGAGCTGCGTGTGGATCAAGCTCATCGCCAAGTCCGAACTGCTCTCGATGAAGCGAATCAATCCCCTGCTGGAGGAATGCGAGCAGCTCACCAAAATCATCAGCCAATCGCTCATCACCGCCAAATCATCACGGACCCGATGATGCCCTTCTATTTTGCATTCTCCATTCTCCATTCATCATTCTTCATTGCCGCGACCTCACCATGTCCAAGCCCACACCGACACTTCCCCGGCTGCGGCAAGACGTTGTTGTGCAGCGGATGTCGGATCGTGAGTTCGTGGTCCGGCTGACCGCCGATCGGAAATACTTCAGCATCGGAGCGGAAGAGGCGTTTCTGTTGCAACGGCTCGACGGCACGCTCAACACAATCGAAGCGTTGATCGCGGAGTTTGAGAAAGAATTCGATGACCAACTTTCTCAACAGGACGTGAACGAGTTCGTCGAACTTGCCAATTCACGGATGCTGCTAGAAACGCCGACCGAAGAGAGCCGTAGCCAGGCTCGCCAGAGAGTGGGTGCATCGCGCGATAACACCCCAATCTCTGACGAGATTGGCTACAAATTGGATGACGAAGACGACGAAGAGGACTTCCAGTCAACCGGCAAGCAGAGCCCGCTGTTTTATCGCGTCCCGTTGATCGACCCCGACCAAATGTTCAATCGGCTGGAGCCGAAGCTGCGCTGGATTTGGACGAAGAGTTTTCTCGCCATCTCCAGCCTCGCGATGTTGTTCGCGTTGCTGATTCTGTGGAACAACCAGTCTGACGTTGCCGCTTCGTTTTCGGACGCGCTGCGTTGGGAAACGGTGTTGCTCGCGTGGCTGATCGTGACGGCGGCTACGATATTTCACGAGGCGGCTCACGGGCTGACTTGCAAGCATTTCGGCGGCGAAGTTCACGAGATTGGAGCGTTGCTCATTTTCTTCATGCCCTGCTTGTACTGCGACGTCTCCGATGCCTGGATGATCCCGGAGAAACGCAAACGTCTGCTGATCACGGCAGCTGGCGGCTACTGCGACTTGTGCCAATGGGCGCTGGCGGTCTTCGTCTGGAGGATCACGGTTCCCGACAGTCTGATCAATTACCTGGCGTTCGTCGTGCTGACGGTGTGCGGCACGCGCGGGTTCATCAATTTCAATCCGCTGTTGCGGCTCGACGGCTATTACCTGCTCAGCGATTCGCTCGGTATCCCGAACCTGCGAAAGCGGTCGCAGGAATACTTCATGGGGCATCTGCGATGGCTGCTCTGGGGGGCAAAGCGGCCCGAGCGCGAATCGCGCGGTGGGTTGCTGCTGGCTTACGGGCTAATGGCCTGGACGTTCGCCCTGGGGTTTTTGAATTACATCTCACTGAAGATGTTGAAGTTTGTCAGCGACGAATTCGGCATGTTGGGCATTGCCTTCACAAGCTTGTTGATGCTGTATGCGGTCCAACGAGTGTTCAAAGGGTTTTTCAAAGGCGAGGTGTTGACCATGATCAAGACACGACACATCCGAGTTCTGTGCTGGCTGTGCGGCGGCGTTACGGCGATTACCGCGGCGTTCCTCATCCCGGTGAAGCATTACGCGACCGGCGACTTCGAGGTTCGCGCGGGCGATCGCCACGAAGTTCACGTTCCCGTAACCGGCTTCATCAGCGAAATACTGGTCTCCGACGGCAGCCGTGTCGCAGTCGGCGATGCCGTTGCCCGCTTAAAGTCGCCCGACCTGGAAGCTCAGATTTCCACGAAAGAAGCGGAGCTGCGCGGGGTCGAAGCGAATCTGGCCAAGCTCCGCATGGGGACTCGGCCAGAACAAATCGCCGCCGCCAAAGACAAAGTCGCGCGGCTGCGAAATTGGGTCGAGCTTGGTCAGCGAGAAATCGACCGCGCTCGCGAAGCGTATCAGCAAGAACTCCAAGCCCTCGACCAGCGAATCGGACGCACGCGGACTCAGTGGGAGTTCGCCAAACAAAATTACGCCGCTTCAGAAAGGCTGTATGAACAAAAAGCCCTGGCGGGAGCGCAGCTCAAATCCGAGCAAGTGCAGCTCACGTTGCTCAACACGCAGATCGCTGAAGCCGAAGCCGACCGCCGAGCCAAAGAAGCGATCGGAATCCGCATCGCCGAAATTGAACTCACTCGCCGTGAACAAGATTTGGCCGATGCTGTCAGCCAGTTGGATTTGTTTGAAGCGGGAACGCGACCCGAAGAGATCGCCGCCGAAGAGGCCAAACAAGAACAATTCACCGAGCAGTTGCGATACCTCTCGGTCCAGCGCGACAAGCTGGTCGTGCGAGCTTCCGTGGCGGGAGTCGTCGCGACACCGCGCATGCAGGAAAAGATCGGCCAACTGACGAATCAAGGAGCCATCTTGTGCGTCATCGAAAACAGCGACACCTCACGCGTCGAGATCGCCGTTTCTGAAGATGATCTGCTCGGCATTCGATCCGGCCAACCGGTGCTACTGAAAGCTCGCGCCCTGCCGTTCGAGACGTTTGAAGCCACAGTCGAACACATCGCCACGGCGACGACGGGCAACTCGTCGCAAAGCGCCAAGCAACGCAACGTCCTGATCGTCCACTGCCTGCTGAGCAACACCTCCGGCCAACTCCGCTCCGGCATGACCGGCTTCGGCCGCGTCTTCCGAGGCGATCGCACGCTCGGCACAGTCATGCTCGGCAAAGCCCTGCGATATCTGCGCACGGAGTTCTGGTGGTGAGACCATCCATTGACATAATCGGCCAAGTGTCAGTAATCGGAGGTCAGTCCCGGCGGGGGCGAACATGGGACTGTCAGTAATCCAAGGTCAGCCAAGTGTTCGCCCCTACGGGAGAGTGCCAGTTATCGAAGGTCACTC
>JANMIF010000148.1:0-7028 GCA_031375695.1 Planctomyces sp. | reverse complement strand
GGTTCCCGCGCAGCGAACGCCCCGAACGAGTCGGCCACAGCCCCCATGAACTGCTAACCGGCCAAACCCAACCCCACTGGCTGGACCAACTCACCAACCCGCCCAGCCACGCCGCCTAACCGCTGGCAGTTCTCGCCCCCCAACGACTACGCTACCGCTGCGTAGCCTGCTACCTGAAAACCTCGCGATTTGAACCAGGCCTGAAATCGAAACCGGAACCGATACATGGCTATTTCCCCGCCTGACGGTTGGCCAGCTTTTTGAAATACTGTTCGATGGCTTCGCGGTAGTGCGATGGGAAGTTGCGATTGATGACGTTTTTGGCTTCGGTCGCTTTCTTCGGCGGCAGCGAGCCCCAGCCCGATTTGTTGCCGATGTCTTTTTTATCAACCTCGCCCGGAGCGGTCGCTCCTTTGATACTGCTGTCCTTGGCGCCATCGCCCGATTGATTTTGATTGCCTCCCTGGCCGCCGCCGCCGCTGGAGTTTTGTTGTTGTTGCTCGACCTTCTTGATGATCTCGTCGAGCGCTTCAACGATTTCCTCTTCAACCTTCTGAGTCTTCTCACCGCCGCGGCCAAGATTCAATCGGCGTTCGACGTCGGACATCTTTTTCGCCACCTCGCCGAGCGACGCTTCACGCAGTTGTTCGATGTCATGCCGCATCAGCAGAGCGATTGCTTTGTACCGTTCGGGGACATTCTGCGTGTTGTCTAGCAGCAGGCTGAGCGTTTTAATCGTGTCCGCTTTCTTCAACAACTGATGTTCGCAGATCGCCTTTTGAAAAAAGTATCCGGCCGGATCAACGACCTGCTTCGGATCGGCTGCGGCCAGCACTTCCAAAGCTTCTTCGTACAACTGTCGCTGAGCCAAAAAACGCCCGACGTACAACCGCAGGTGTTGCCGAGCCAAGTCGTTCATCGAATTGGTCAGTGGAATCACATCCTTTGGCCAGCCGACGACCGGAACCGAGTCGCGGCAGCGTTCGACCACCTGCCGTGCATCCGCGTCGGCCAACGTCAGCGTCCGGATCAACCGATCGAAGAGGTCATCCGCCGTGAGCGGGATGTCGCCAGTCGTCCACTCACGAGCGATCTGTTCCAACACGGCCTTGTCGCTGACGCCACGTTCGGCGACCCATTGCATCATCCGCGTCCGCGCCTCCGCAGCCGTCGGCGGAGCAAACACCTGATCGGCAGCGAAAGCCGGGACTGCGATTGCCATGAAAATCCAGATCGGCAGGATTCGTGTCGTTCGGTTTGTCGTCATTGAGGCACCACTATCAAGAGTTGTGTGACATTGGACTTTATCGACTCGGACGGATCACTCGAAACAATTGTTGTTCGAGATCCGCCGTTGTCGTCAGTAATTGATGAATTCGAGTCGCCAGGGCGGCACTGTCATCGTCTCGCGTGCAGACGATTATTCCGCCATGTTGTGTTGAGCGCCGATGCAGGCGAATGTAATCGCGACGATTGAACGTCAAGACACAACGCCTCTCGGAAGTCGAGAACGCCAATACGAAGGCATCCGAAAGTTTCTGATTGGCAAATCCCGCCTCAAGTGCGGTGTCTACATCATGACCTAATCCTCGCAGCAATTCGACGACGGGATAACCGAAATCCTCATCCGCATACAGTCGAGCCATGACTCAAGCTTCCTCGTCGGCTCGAATGGCTTGTTCGATCTCGTCGACGTGTTGCTCGAAGTAAGTCCAGGCGGCTTCCAAGTCTTCAAGCGTCAGGTCGGGATGATGCTCCAGAATCCGTTCGTCCGACAGGCCGAGCCGTTTCCATTGAACCAAGCCCGCCACGGTGTGTCGCGTGCCACGAATGCAGGCGTCACCGCCGCAGACGCCATCAGTCGATTCGATCCAGCTTGGAACCACTTCTGTTTTGACCATGATTTGTTCTCCTGCGAACAAGGCATCAACTTGGCTATTTCACTTGGCTTCTCAACGTCGTCACTCGAGATCTGTACAACAATTCTTGGAGAGACATCTCGAAACCAGGAATACCTGTTAGATGCCGAGTCAGATCGTCTACAAGATTTGTCTCACGGCAATAAAACTGCCAGAAACCACCGTCAATGTTGAAGATGCAAACGTCCGTGTGTGCGTCCAGAAACCGATTCGCTTCAGTTCCGTCGCGTTTGGCTCGCTCATGATACAAAGCCATCAAACCTTCCCAATTCTCATTTTGAAGTTGGTTCATCCACTTTCCGTCAGTTGCGATCGCGCGGTTGAATCCCGCCAAGAATTGTTTGGTATCTGGTTTCGATCGAAAGCCATAAAGTTCCGGCCAGTCATTTTTCATGTATTTCGCCAAATCCAGAAAAAGTGTCCCAGGAGGAGCGTGGTCCTGAAATATGTCGTCGTCAGGGACAACGGCAAGCTCTTCGTCGCCAGTGATAAACCCCAAAGGAATCTCCTCGTAGACCCAGTGAAATTCCGACAAACGCGAGAGGATCGGACCAAACAGAAATAGGAACTCTAAACGAGACGACTCCGCATCAAGTCCTTCAGTGATCACATTGATGCCGTTCATCGCCCAATCCTATTTGTTTTTCCCTTTTACCAAATCCGACGTCGCTTGCTGAATGCGTGACTGCCGGCCCGACAGGTCTTGCAGTTGCCGCACGGCTTCGGCTTCGGTCGCTTGTTCGCCCTCGAATGCGCGGCTCAGGACTTTCGTGCGGCGGTTTACTCGCAGTTGCAGCGAACGGAGCATTCTCAGTTCGGCAAGTTGATCGACGAGCGGATTGGATTTTTCATCGTCTTGCTGTTGTTGTTGCTGCTGTTGTTTCTTTTTGTCGTCGTCCGACTTCTCCATTTCCTTACGCAGGGCCTCGACCAACTCTTCGAGGGCTTCGATGACGTCCTTTTCGACCGCTTGGGTCAACTCGCCGACATTCGTATCGCGCAGCCAGCCGACGATTGATTGCACGTCGTGGCGGATGCCGGTGACCGTTTCGGGGAACGCGATCGACGAGCCTTCTTCCTTGAGCAGCACGAGAGCCTTGTCGGCGTCGATCAAGATTTCCTGCTCTGCCTGCGACAACTTGACCGATCGCGCCTGGACCGACGCCTTTTCCGATTCGTCCGCTTTCGACAGCCGAACCGTGTCGTGATAAATGATGAGCTGCATGGCGAGCATCTTTTTGAAGCGAGCTTCCAGCGCGGCGAGCATCAACTTTTGCTCTTCCTCGCGAAGCTGCCGCTGAATCTCTTCGATCTTTTCCTTCGCCTCCATGAGTTTGCGAATCGCCTCATCCTGTTCCTTCGAGGCATTGTCTCGCTTCTGCTTTTTCAAGGCGTCGATCGCCCGCTGCATCGCCTCGCGAGATTCCTGAAGCTGCTTGCGGCCGGGTGTTTTCTGATGCTTCGGGTCTTGCGGCGGATCACCTTCTTGCTGATCGTCCTGCGGCTGAGCATCTTGCGGTGGACTGTCTTGTGGCTGGCCATCCTTTGGCTTCTGTTTGGAGTCATCCGACTTCTGCGATTTTCCATCCTTCGATCCGTCTTTGTCTGATTTGTCCTTGTCCGACTTTTCTTTGTATTTGTCGGACTTGTCGTCACCCGCTTTTTTGTCCTTGTCGTCCTTCTGGTCCTTCCCGTCCGCATCAGATTTCTTGCTGTCGTTGTTCGCATCCGACTTCACTTTCGGCGTCGTTTCGCCGTTCTTGGTGGCGTCGTCTTTGTCGATCTTCTGGCCGAGTTTGTCGGCGTCCTTCGCAACATCACCTTGTTTGTCGGTGAGCTTCTTGGCGTCGTCGCCTCGTTCGGTCCCGGCGCGGACATCTTTTTCCTTGCCGATCAGCTTGTTGATGTCTTTCACCAACTCTTGCAGGCGTTGCTTTTCCTTTTCAATTTCCGATCGGCGATCTTCCGACTGCAACAAGTCGAGCAGTACCTTGAGCTGCCCAACCAGCTCACCCTGCCGTTCGATGGCTTCGCCGAGTTGTGGCTGTTCTTTGTTGAGCAACCCGAAGATCAACGTCATCTGATCGTCAATTCGGCTTTCTTGAGACTTGCCGAGCGCCCGAAACAACAAGTCCGCTCGTTCCGGATCTTGCTTACGAAGGATTTCGGCCATCTGTTGCAATGTCAAATTGAACCGCTTGTAGCGAGCACGAATCGCATCCTGATCGTTGGCGAGATTGGGCTTGTTCGGCGGCGGTGCGTCATCTGCGAATGCAGCGGCCAACGATGTCAGTAAGACAAACAACAATGAGAAATGAAGAATGAAGAATGGAAAATGCAAAATGGTTCGCCGGCGCAGATGCTTCCACATTTTGCATTCTTCATTTTCCATTATCCATTTTTCATTCGCCTTACTCATCAGACAGTCCTTTCAATTCTTGAATGCGGCGTTTCTTGCGTTCCGACTTCGTCCGGTCTTCCAGTTGCTGCTGTTGATCAATGATCGTCTTGAGCAACTCCACCGCTTCTTGAAATGTTTCCAGCCGCTGCATTTCCTTGAGAATCGCATCCATCCGGTCGAGCAAACGGCCGAGCCGTTCGATCGAATCGTCCAGTCCGGCGAGCGGCTCGCGGCCGTCGTCGAGCAGCACTTTCAGTTCACCGAGCAATTCGTCCACGTCAGGATAATCGTCGGCGTTGAGCGAGTGGAGCGGTTTGACAATTTTTTCGTCGATTCGTTCCAACATTTGCGGTGTCTGCACGGCGTTGTTGATCAGCTCTTCGCGGATGTCGCGAAACGACTCTTCGACCGAGGTCGTCTCCGTGGCGTTCTTGCGAACGGCGTGTAGCGAGCGAATCACGCTGGCGGTCACGGCGGTCAATATATCGGCCGGCTTCTTGACATTGGTTTCATCGATCTCATTTCCTGCCTTCCGTTTCGCAGCATCGTCGGCCTTCGACCGATGCAAAATCAAATCGCCGCGAGTCTGCTTGACTTCGGTAATGATTTGTTCGAAGCGGCGGCGCAAATTCAGTTCTCGTTGATACAGCAACGACAGCAGTTCTTCGTTGCTGACGATCTTGAACGAAAACTTTTGCGACCGAGAAACGTGCGGGCCGTTCAAGTTGTCGGCGTCTTCGGCGACGACTGTCAGCGTCAGCTTTTGACCAACGGCCAAATCCATCTTCAGGATTTCAAACCGCTCTGTTGGATCGGACACACTGTCTTCGAGTTTGAATTCACGCGGCTCGGCAGACGGCGACTTCGACATCGGCCGCGATTCCCACGGCTCTTTGTCGTCGATCTGAAACTCAAATCGCACGTCGCGTAGGCCGTAGTCGTCAGCAATCAGTCCCGCCACCGGGATCTCCGCCTTGCGAGTCACTGACGTCCCAATTCCGCGCAGTTCGGCCGCGATGCTCGGCGGATTGTCGGCCAGACCATGAATCGTGATCCGCGCCGGTTCGGCTCCGATGATGTCGTCGGTATCTTCAAGAAAGATTTTCAGCGCGGTATCTGCCGCCATGACAAACGGCTTACCAAGTTTCTCATGTCGCTCGCGAGCCGCTGGCGTGGCCAGTTCGGACAACACGAACGGAATCACGAACTCACGCCGTTCAGCATCAAACATCTTGGTGAGCCGATCGAGCGAAACCGCTTCGTTGACGATCGGCAATCCGTCGGCCGACCGAGTCACGAATGAGCCTTCGGTTGGCGACAGCGTCAACTCGTGCGATCCGAATTGCAGCCGCGCGCGAACCAGTGGCTTGTTGGCTTTCGCGCGAAGGAAAAACTCGGTCTCGACCGGCATCGACAGTTGCGTTCCTTGCACGGCGATGACTTCTCGCACCAGCTGACCAGTCGCGTCGTCAAGCTTTACGCGTTTGGTGTGCTCTGGAAAAAAACACTCAGTTACCAGCGAATCGATTCGCGGCGACTCGACGACGGTGACGCGATACGCTTCCCGATTCGTGAAGTCGCCCGCCGTCACCCAGAACTCGGCGTCATCCAGCAAATCGTCGATCGCGTGTTTGAACCGCCGCTCACCCGCCGCGAAACAGGTTGCTCGTCCGTACCCGCGTCCGCCGCTCAGCCGATATTGCAGATCAACCCGCTCCGGTACCTTCTTCCCCGGCGGGACATCGAACAACAGCACGAGATCACTACCACGCGGGTGTTTGTAAACGCCATCGACCCCGAACGATTTCACTCGGTCGCCCGGCTGAGCCAAAACGGTTGCGACCAGACTGACCTCGCGTGGCCAGTACTCGCTCTTTAGACCGATGTACCCGTCGGTCCAACGTCCGAACGCCTCGCGATTCATCACCGCAAAACCGATGACCGACACGAACAAGACCGCCGCCGCCGTCATCACACGCCGCAACGGAGCACGATCGAAGACCGATTCGACATTCACCCGCTTGAGTGTTTCCGCCACTTCGGCCACCGTCCGTTTGAGCATCGCCGAGGTGAGCGCCGATTGACCAGGAGGCGGACGCCCCCCGTTCGCCTGATCGCTGATTTCAATGGCCGTCACCAACCGATCATTCAATTCGGGAAACCGCCGCTCCAAAAGGAGAGCCAGCGACTTTGCCCGAAACGACCGAAAGACGCGAAAGACGATCAACACCAGCATGATCGTAAACACACCGGCAAGTAACGCCAAATCGAAAGCCACTCGCAGCCCGCGCGGTGGCTCCAGACGCCGCACCGAAAACACCGCGTAATCGAATCCCAAGCTGAACCAGAAAAATAGGCCGATGGCCACAATCGCAAACGCCACTCCCTCCCACAGCACATACTGCCGAATCCGTGACTTCAGCTTCGCCAAGCTCTCGTCAACTTCAGGAGGGAGTTGGACGTGGTCAAACATGCGAAGCCCGGCCGTTCGGGGGAGAAGTCAGAAAATCTACGAATCACAAGGTAGCAGAAACCCAACCCCAGTTTCGATCCCTGGTTGCCGCTTCTTTCCACGGCGGGCTAGTTTTTGAAGATGCGTAGTCTGTTCATCAAGAGGTTGAGTTTGAGGGCGTGTTCTCGGCAGAGGGAGCCGACGGATTGGGTGAGTCGGCGGGCGAGGTTGAGGGTCGCGAGGCGAATGCCGTTGA
>JANMIF010000135.1:0-1501 GCA_031375695.1 Planctomyces sp. | reverse complement strand
CCTGACTCAAAAAAACTCATCGCAGCCTCCTTGCTACGTGGGACTTGTTACATCCACACAGTCGCAGGAGGCTGCGATTTTGTTAAGACGAATTGAACGGTATTGGGTCTAGATGAGATCAGAAGATGAAGCCGATTGACGTATTACGTCGGCAATTTGGCCATGCGGGTTTCCGAGGTTGCCAAGCGGCGGTCATCGAGCGTGTTCTTTCCGGCGAGCACACGCTGGTGATCATGCCAACCGGCGGCGGTAAGTCGCTGTGTTATCAAATCCCGGCGTTGATTGATTCGCCGGACAAGACAACATCGGACGGGCGAGTGCCGCTGACGCTCGTGCTGTCACCGTTGATTGCCTTGATGAAGGATCAAGTCGATGCGCTCGCTCAGCGCGGAATCACTGCGGCCTTCGTGAATTCGTCCTTGTCCCGCACTGAGCGAGTAGAACGGTACAAACAAATCCGTGCTGGAAAGTTTCGGCTACTGTATGTGACTCCTGAACGCTTTCGGAAGCCAGACTTTCTCGACGCGCTGGCTCGCCGTAATGTGCGGTTGCTGGCGGTCGATGAAGCACATTGCATCAGCGAATGGGGTCACGATTTTCGCCCGGATTACACGCGAGTCGGTGAGATCCGGCATCGGCTCGGTGATCCGACGACGATCGCGCTCACCGCGACTGCCACACCCGACGTGCAAGCCGACATCATCCGCCAGCTTGGTTTACAGCCATCCGAGGTGGTGACGTTTCACGAGGGCATTGATCGTCCCAATTTGCGAATCGACGTGTGCGAAGTCTGGGGCGACGAGGAAAAGCTAGACGAGATCGAAGCGGTCATCGAGCGACATCGCGATTCGGGCGGGAGCGGCATCGTGTATTTCACGCTGATCCGTACGCTGGAACGATTCAGCGATTTTCTTCGCGAGCGAAATTGGCCGCATGTTTGTTATCACGGCGACCTCGATCGCGATCAACGGCGGCGCATTCAAAACGATTTCATGCAGGGCCGCTGCCCGCTGGTGCTGGCCACTCCGGCATTTGGCTTGGGAATCGACAAAGAAAACATTCGCTTCGTGATCCACGCGGAAATTCCCGGCTCACTGGAGGCGTGGTATCAAGAAATCGGCCGCGCCGGACGAGACGGTCAGCCAGCCGATTGCCTGCTGCTGTACGACCAGCGCGATCTGATCACACAAATGGAATTTATCCAGTGGAGCAATCCCGACGCCGATCACTACGAGCGGGTTTTCGAGGTTTTATCCCGCGACTTGGAACAGTTCCGCGCCTTCGGTCTGGACTGGCTCCGTGACCGCTTGCACGTCGGTCGCAAACACGACCGCCGTCTGGAAACCACACTCGCGATGCTTGAACGCTACGGCGTGATCGAAGGAAGTTGGGAGGACGAACCCCCTCAACTGGCGATCGTCGGCGAACTCCCGCCCGAACTCTGCGATCCGAATCGCCTCGCCGAAAAGCACCGCCGCGATCAACTCAAGCTCCATGCCCT
>JANMIF010000126.1:0-4178 GCA_031375695.1 Planctomyces sp. | reverse complement strand
CTCATTCAGTTCATGCAGCGCATCACCAGCAACCAGCACGGTGATCGTCTTGCTTTTCTGACCGGGGGCGAATGACAGCGTACCACTCACGGAAGTGTAATCGGTCGCGGCGGCGGCCGAGTCGTCGGCTGTCGCGTAATCCACCGTCACCGGCAGACCGCTGGCCGCCGAGAGACTCACCGTGAAGTTCGCCTTAACCGCGCTTCCGGTCCCTTCCTTCACGATCCGGCTTTTGATTGAAACTGTCGGAGCCGAATCATCGTCGGTGATCGTACACTGACCTTGACCGTCGACAATCGTCGCATTGTTGGCAGCGGTCAGGTTGAAGAAGAAGACTTCTTCGTCCGATTCATCAATCTTGTCACTCTTGATGGGGATGACGACGGTCTTGCTGGTCTGGCCAGGACCAAACACCAACTTGCCATGTTTGTAAAGGTAATCGAAGTCTTTGAACGCAGTGCCATTGGCCGTCGTGTAATCCACACTGACCGGCAGCGTACTAGGTTGCGAGAGGCTCACAGTGAATACCGCGTTGACTGTGGTTCCGCTCCCTTCCATCAAGAGCACATCGCTGACGGACAGCCCGGAAGTATCATCGTCCAGAATGGTGCCGAGACCCTGGCCATCCGTGATTGTGGCGTTGGTCGGTGAAGTCAAATTGACGAAGAATGTTTCGGTGACTTCATCGAGCGAATCACTGACGATCGACACGGTGATGGTTTGGCTGGTCTCGCCCGGCGCAAACGTCACGGTGCCACTGCCGGCCGTGAAGTCTTCCGGGCTGATCGCTGTGGATTTAGCGGTCGTGTATTTCAACGTGACCGGCACGTAGCTGGCGTTCGTGAGGCTGACCGTAAAAACGGCGTTGACTGCGTTGCCTGTTCCTTCGATCACGGTCACATCGTCGATCGATATTTTCGGGGGTGGGTCGTTGTCTGTGATCGTCCCTTGCCCCTGGCCGTCGCTGATGAAGGCGTTGGTGGCTCCGCTGAGATTCACAAAGAAAAATTCGGCAGCCTCGTACGTTGTGTCTCCGTTGACGGCGACTGTGACCGTCTGACTGGTCTCGCCCGGGGCGAAGGTGAGAGTGCCGGACTTGGTGAGAAAATCCGATCCTGAAGTCGCCGAGCCATCAGCGGTCGCGTAGTCGACCGTCACGGGCAGTGCGCTGGCGGTTGCCAAGGTCACGGTAAAGACGGCATCTTGGGTGCCAGCGTTGTCCTCGACGATGGTGACGTTGTTGATGGTCAAACCCGGAGCCGGGTCGTCGTCCGTAATGGTCGCCTGCCCCTGACCATCAATGATGCTGGAGTTGGTGGCATTACTGAGATTGACGATGAAACTCTCGTCCCCCTCATACGTCGAGTCGCCGAGGATCGGGACCGTGATTGTCATGCTGGTTTCTCCGGGTAAAAACGTCAGCGTTCCGGAGATCGCCGTATAGTCGCTGCTGGCGAGGGCCGTGCCGTTCGCCGTGGCAAAGTCCACGGTCACGGTTTGGCCGCTCGACTGATTGAGAGTGACCGTGAACACGGCGCTCCCCGCTCCTTCGGTCACACTCACGTTTTTTTCGATGTTGATCGAAAAACTCTGGATCAGGAGCGAATAGTCTTCCACTTCGCCGATGCTGCCGATGGCGATCGATCGCTCGTCAAGGGCCGCGGTGCTCGCATTGTCCGTGAGCACGGCGGTCGTGAGTCGCAGGCGCAGGTAGCTCTGGCCCCCGACCAACCCCGACAACCCGGCCCAGCTCAACACAACGTTCTGCTGGGAGACGTTGGTCGGGACCGAGACGGTGGCGATCTCACTGGCCTGGAAGGTTCCATTGCGATTGAAGTCGATCCAGCCATGCAGTGTTTGAGCCACGCCCGTGTTGTTAAACACTGTGGCGGTTACCGAATAGATCGTGCTGTTAATGTTGAGCTGGGGCAGTGAGGCCACGCCGTCTTCATCGTCGGTCGCACCGGAATCGATCAAGTCATCGCCATCTGCGTTGACGCTGCTGAACGGAGCCCCTTCGGAATCGATGGTGGCACCGATGCGAATCTGGGCGGAGGTACTCTCGCGAGCTGCGTTGCCGCTTTCATAGCTGGCGGGCGCGTCGCCGAAGTCGAAGGTGGTGCCGTTGAAGGCGATGAGAAAGTGAGCGTCGTTGCCGCGGTTACTCTCGACCTTGTCCTTGCCCGGGACGTTGCTCATCGTGCTTGGGTCGAGCGTCGTCTCGCTTGAATGGGACGTGGTGCCGAGGTAGGTGAGTCCGGTGACATCGCTGTAGACGAGGTGTCCCTGGCCGACGAGAGTGCCGGTCGAGCCCAAGTAATCGCTGCTATTGCCACCGATATAGGAGGCGAACTCTTTGGTGGTGAGGTCGCTGGAGTAAGTCGCCACGACGATGTCCGTCCCGCCACCAAAGGTGCTGTCGAACCACGAACTCGCGGGGGTGGTGTTTTGAGTCGGGAAGGAACCGGTCGTGGTGGCGAAAACGTGAAGCTTGTCCGCACGCAAATCGTAGGCGAGGCCCCCCATGGTGTCGGTGCCCGTTCCACCCGCGTAGGTGCTCTGGAACCCAGAGCCGGCATTACCATTCAGAGGAATCCTCGACATAAACAGGTCAACACCACCACTTTTGCTGGCTTGCGCACCACCGGTAGTGCCAGGTAGATCCGTAGATGACGTATTGCCACCCACATAGAAAAAGGCGTTCGTGGCGACAATCTGGGCCGTGGCAGCTCCCGACGTGCCCTCGGTGCTGCTGCCGCCGAGGTAAGAGAATACGTCGAACGCGGCTGGGACGGTCGCCTGTTCGTTTAGGACACCCACCAACAACTCCGTCGATCCGCCCACAGTGCCATCGACCTCATTCACCAGTCCGGGAAAGCCCGCCGTGGAGGCCGTATTGACGGCAAAGACGAGTTTGGTCCGGTTCGGCGTCATCGCGATCGCGGTGAAATTTTCAACACCACTACCGCCGACGTAAGTGGCCCAACTCGGAGCGGGTGTCGCCGTGGCGTTGGAGTAACGGATGATGACAGCCTCTGTACTAGCGGCCGTGGCATCCGGACCGATGTTCGAGGTCGCGATCTGCGCCGCAGGAATGGCTGAGGAGACACGACCGCCAACGTAGAATGAGTCGTTATCGACGACCGCCAGGGAATTCAGCGAAGAGGTCGTCACCGGCTCACCGGTGAAGCTCCGTGTGGCCAGATCACCGGAATAGATTTGAAGCCTGCCATCAGAGAATCCCGCCAGCACTCGGCCGTCCGGGAACAATTCCAGATCGGCCGGCGTCCCGCTGATGCCCGTACTCGTCCAGGCCGTGATGTTCGCGCCGGCACCGTCCAGGCGGTAAATGTACGCTTGCCTCGACGCGGTCCCTTGCGAAAAGCCGGCGTTCACTTGCATGTAGTTGTTGCCGCCGGGGCCTTGCACGGCGTTCGTGATCTGTTGGTTTGATAATCCAAAGGCATAAACTCCATTGGCATTGACCGCCACGGCGAAGAGATATTCGTCGAACGTCGAAGAATTGAGATCGAAGAAGGTGCTCCACGCCACGTTCGGGTCGATGACCAGCGGCTGGTCGTTCACAATGTCGCCGGCGATTGCGTAGCGGATTTCGCCAGAGGAGTCGCCGGCCACCATGCGGGCGTCGAGAGGGTGCTTCACGCCGTCGATGACCTGGTAGGTCTCCGGGATTTTGAGCGTCAGATCCTGAAAACGCAGATCGAACATTGCCGAGCCATCGTCGTTGAAAACGATCCCGTCTTGCCCGTTGGCCGCGATGCGGATTTGTTCGTAGTCCTGGGCCCGGGCCACGATCCAGTCGAATTCCAAAATGCCGTTGTCGGCAGAGTACAGGCGCAGATCGACGCCGTCGTACACGTTGCGCAGCGTGACTTCGTTGAAAATTTCTGGCCGGAGCGCCGTGCCGTCCGCCTGCTGATACGAGCCGAGGACTTCCGAGGCACCGCCGGGTACGACGACCCACTGGGCGTTCGAGCCGGTGAAATTGATGTCGATGACCTGCTGACCGCGCTCCTGGGTGACCGAGTCGGTCTGCTTGGAAATCAGCCGCACATGATCCTGGTAGACGAGCATGCCCCCGAAGGTCGTGCGAAAGCCATAGCTCACACCGTCCGGGAACTGGCCCACGTTTTTCTCGAACCCAATCTGGTTGGTCG
>JANMIF010000115.1:0-8873 GCA_031375695.1 Planctomyces sp. | reverse complement strand
CGGCGGCGGTCGCGAGCGGCAGTGGTGGGGGATGGAGAAATATCTCAACGACACACAAACCGTCTTCGACGGCAAGACGCCGTATCAAGCGGCTCGCGAGATGGTCAACTTCTACGACAGCACCACATACTCGACGATCGCTGGCTATGCACAGAAATTTGAAAACATGCTGCGTGCGACCGCGCTGCGAGGCGATGGTGAAACCGATGGTGACACCGAAAGTGACACCGATGTCCCGATGACCGAGATTCTCAATGCCTACAACACTGGGCGAGTCAACTTCCAAAATGTTGCTCAATCCATCGTTGACAATGGACTCGGCCAGAACCTGCCGGTCGTGCAAGAGTCCGTCGGGACCGTTCTGGATGTCGTCAGTAAGCTGCGGACAGTCTTCGATAACGCGCTCAGTGGCACTCAGGAGCAAGTCGCCACCGCCGTGAAAGCCCTCGAATCGCTGGGCTTCCATCTGGAGTACGTCGGCAGTCAGGCCGACGCGAACGGTGACCTGTTGCGGATCAGCTACGACCGCTCGATCACCGATCGTGCGGGATTCAACTTTAGCCTCACGGGGGGAGAGTCCGGCTTCAGCTATTTCGATAATGACGTCAACGTCTCTAACGACAACAACCAATTGTCGGGCAGGTTCAACGCACAATCTCCGACGGTGAATGTGCATGTCACGTTTGGCGTCGATCTCGTGGGCAACACGCCGACGTTCTATGTGGCAGAAAGCAGCAACGTGTCATTCGCCGGCCTGAATGGCTCGGTAGGAGTCAGCGGCGAGATGGCGATCCGCTACCTCGCGGACGTGAAGGCCGATGGAACATTGACGGTCGATCTCGATGGCCGCCTCGGTCTGCGGGACAGCGACCGCGATCAGAAGCTGCGCCTCAGCGACTTCTCGAACACCGCGTCGATCGTCGGCGATGTCGATGGTTCGATCGTGCTCAACGTGGACATGAACACGAACCTGCCCGTGCTCCGCAACATGACATGGCACGGCGACTGGCGAGCGGACGTCGTCGATGGCCGCGTCAATGTCGGATCGCCGACTCTGCGAACTCCGAGCGTTGAAGACGTGACCGCCGCGCTGCTCAACAGCTTCGTGGACATGAAGAACAGCTTTTCGTTTCTCGGTCCCATCCGCGATGTGATCAACACGAAGCTGGACGTGCTCGACAAGTCGATTGGCGAACTGACAGGTGTGGGCAGAGAGCTCGGCTGGCTGAACGGCTCGGTCAGCGCGGCCAAAGAACAGCTTCGTAGTTTGGGCATCACCATTCCCGACGTCACTCTCGACACGATTACGAGTCTGATCAACGGACAGCGGGTCAATCTGATCGAGTGGCACGACGGCGCTTCCGGCACACTGCTCTCGGAGCACGGTTCGTTCCTGTTGGCGGGGGCTGTGCTTCCGGGAACCCCGTTCGTCGTGACGGTCAGCGGCACGGTCGATGCCGAGCTGGGTTGGGAGTGGGAAGCCGGATTCGGCGTCGATACGACCGGCGTGTGGATCGATCCGCGAACGCACATCGGCCTGTACGGCGGTGTGCGGGCGGGCATTGAAGCCTCGGTAACCATCGCCGGGCTGTTCGGCCTGAACTTCGGCGCGGGAGCGGGCGCGCAAGTCTTCGCCGGCATTGGTCTGCGTGACCCGGACGCTTCCGACGGTCGCATTTACATGGACGAGATTTTCCGTGGTGTCGGCGATTCGCGAAGTCTCGGCCAGGCGATCATTGATGTCATGAAGATCGACACGCGGTTGGAAGTCGAAGGCTATGCCCGCGCGGAAATCGACCTGCCGTGGCCGCTGCCGGACATCACGCTTTTCGATACGTCGTTCAAGCTCGGCGACATCGCCAGTCAACATCAAGAGGTTCAGCAGACGACTTCGTTGCGTCGCATCCCGCTGGCCGGTCAGGGCGAGCGAGCCTTACCCGCGACGTTGCGAGCGGATGGCACACTGCTCATCACGGGGACTGCGGATCGCGACTATGTCGGCTTGAAGGGTCGCGATGGCACGGTCGATGTGAAGTGGTCCGGCTACCGCAATGGTCACTTCACCGGCGTCAACAAAGTCCTGTTCAACGGTGGCGACGAAGCCGACAGTCTGACCGTCGATGAGACCTTCAACATCCCGATTGAAGCCAACGGTGGTGCCGGA
This sequence comes from Planctomyces sp., assembly GCA_031375695.1. Classification (GTDB taxonomy): domain Bacteria; phylum Planctomycetota; class Planctomycetia; order Planctomycetales; family Planctomycetaceae; genus SXKJ01. Next base: position 6,709 of record JANMIF010000115.1, on the reverse strand, counting down.
GACGACCTGCTGACGGGTGGGTCAGCCAACGACACGCTCAACGGCGGCGCGGGGAATGATGACTTGCAGGGGCGAGCGGGCAACGACTTCATCGACGCCGGCGAAGGCAACGACAACGTCGATGGCGGAGCCGACAACGATCAGATCAACGGCGGTTCCGGCCGCGACGTGTTGCAAGGCGGAGCGGGCCACGACCGCATCAACGGCCAAGATGGTCAAGACGCGGTCGAAGGCGGAGCCGGCAATGACACGCTGTCCGGCGGCAATGACTTCGATGCGATCTACGGCGGCTCAGGAGATGACGTGCTCGATGGCGACGCCGGAAACGACAACCTCGCAGGCGAAGAAGGCCAAGACATCCTGCGCGGCGGCCTCGGTCGCGATGTGCTGCGTGGAGGCATCGGCGATGACCAGCTCTCTGGCGGTGCCGATGACGATCTGATGTTCGGCGACGAGGGCCAAGATGTACTCGATGGCGACGATGGTGCCGACATCCTGCTGGGTGGTACTGACAACGACAGGATCAACGGCGGCAAAGGCAACGACCTCGTCCGGGGCGAGGCAGGCGACGACGAACTGCACGGCAGCCTGCTGTCGGACAACGTCGTCGATGCAGATGACGTCGATACACTGCAAGGTGGCGAGGGAACGGACACGTTGCGTGGCGGTCGCGGCAGCGACTACCTCAACGGCGACGAAGGCCAGGACGACGTCAACGGCGAAGCGGGCGAGGACGTCATCATCATCGACCTGAGCACTTCCGTCGGCTCGATCAAAGATCTCGTCGCGGGCGGCGTCGATCGCGACACACTGTGGATCTCACCGGCCTACGCACAGTCCGACGACATCGAATCCGCAGCTCAGGATGGCTTGAGTGCAGCCCTGGATCAGGCGACCTCGAATGCTGGCCAGCAAGAATTTGATCCCAACGCATTGGGTCAACTCGTGGTCGCCGCCTACCAGCGTGGCACCGGCGACAACGAGCTGCACCTGACGCAACTCGACGTCGATGATTTCAAGGTGGAGCAGTTCGATCCGGTCACGCACCAGCTTGTCGCGTCCATGACCTTCACGCTGAGCGGCGGCGCACAGTCCGACCTCGAAACGATCACGATGGCCGGCCTGGACGGGAACGACACGCTCATCGTCAGTGCCAACACGACGCGTGACATCGTCCTCGACGGTGGCGACGGCAACGACACGCTGCAAGGCGGCTCTGGCCGAGACATTCTCCGAGGCCAAGCGGGCAATGACTCGTTGCTGGGCTACGCCAGTAACGACGAACTGCATGGCGGCATCGGCAACGACACGCTCGCAGGCGGTGACGGCACCGACCGGTTGTATGGCGAGAGTGACGACGACTCGATGAATGGCGGAGCCGGACACGACTACCAAGTGGGTGGCGCTGGGAACGACTTCATCGAAGCCGGCAGCGGTGATATCGGTGACGTGATCGATGGCGGTGCCGGGTATGACACGCTGATCGGTGGCGATGGTGTGGATGTCATCCGTGGCGGCGACGAGTCGGGCCCGAAAGTTGCGAACGATCCCAACAGCCTCAAGGGCGATTTCATCGACGGCCGTGGAATGAATGACTTCCTCGATGGCGGTCACGGCGATGACACAATCATCGGTGGTGCGGGGGCCGACATCATCATCGGCGGCGAGGGCCACGATTCATTGACGGCCGGAGCCTCGGAAAACGAAACGCTGCGTTCGCCCGACGCATGGAGGCAGGAAGACCTACAGGTACGGGACGAACTGGCTCGCCTCAATGTGGAGATCCTCGCGCTGACGAGGGAAGTCGAATTACTCCGAGCGATCCCCGTCGATCAACGCACGGACGATGAGAATGCTCAATTGGCCGAGAAGGCCCAAGCCGAACTGAATCTCCGCACCGAAGAGGACCAACTCAGCGACGTCCGAGGGGAACTCAATCGCGAGCGTGGGGCGATCCTCGTGGAAGAATTGGACAAGGTTGGCATCCATCTGGATTACCAATCGCTGACCCAAGACATCGTGTTGGGCGACGCCGGGAACGACACCATCTTTGGGAGTGCCTACCAAGACTTCCTGGTCGGTGGTGAAGGCGACGATGAGTTCCATCATTCGACGGGCAAAGACGCTGTCATCGGCGGTGAGGGCGTGCATGACCGCTATGTGCTTCAAGCGACTGCCGGCAACGACGTCGTGACGATCACCGCAGTACAGGGCGAATCCTCAAACCTCGCTTTCCTGATCTCGATCAATCAGCCCATCGAGCAAGGCGCGCTGATCGACCTCGATCCCGACGTGGAAGGTATCGGCGTTTATGGCCTCGGCGGCGACGACACCATGACCGCCAATCTCGGCAAGAACGCGCTGAAGGACGTCTTCTTCGACGGCGGTGATGGGAATGACAACATCACCGTCAACGGCGAGGCGTTTCTCTACGACGAACAAGGTCACCAGTTGCTCGACACCGACGGCCAACCCATCGAATCCAAGGCGACGCTCATCGGCGGAGCCGGCAACGACACGCTCAAAGGGGGCAAGTCCGACGATCTGCTGATCGGTGGATTGGAAAACGGGACGGGCATCGGCACCGACAACGATTCACTAGAGGGGGGAGAAGGCCGAGACACAATCTTGGGTAACGAGGGCAATGACATCCTCAACGGCGGAGCTGAAAACGACTCGCTCGATGGTGGCAGTGGAACCGATTTGTTGAACGGCGATGCTGGCCAAGACACCCTCGTTGGTGGCAGAGAGAACGACACGCTCAATGGCGGGTCCGAGAACGACTCGCTCGACGGCGGGAGCGGGGACGATTCCTTAGATGGTGGCAGCGGCGAAGACATGCTCGTGGGTGGTGCTGACAACGATGTCCTCATCGGCGGGACAGAGAACGACATTCTTGATGGCGGTGACGGAGTCGACCAGCTTGACGGCGGGGCTGGGAACGACATGTTGAGAGGTGGCAACGACGATGATTTCCTCGTCGACAACAGTGGCACGAATACGTTTTTTGGTGGAGCGGGCAGCGACTACGTTGACGACCGGAGGCCAGAGAACCAGTTCAAGGATCCGGAAGGGATCGATTGGCAGACAAGCCGGTTAGTGCAGCAGGTCGCCTTTGGTGACGGCACTTATCTGCTGACGCAGTTCGGTCAGCTTGGATTGCTGAAGAACAACAGCGTCCATCTCGAAGTCACCAACGTCCGGGAAATCCGGGTGGGTGACTCTGGCAAAACCAGTTTTTACCGCGATGGCAATGGCATGATCTATTTCTGCCGAACGACAGATGCCACATGGACGTTGATGTTCTCCTCGCCGATGGCAGCGATGGTTGTGGGGGACCGAGGTCGCACTGGATACTTTTTGGATGAATCCGGCAATCTTTACAGCGACTACGGCGACGTGAACAACGGCGTTCGCGTTCAAGCGACCAACGTGGCCCAGATCTTGGTCTCCGATTCCGGAGGCACGACGTACTACCGTACGAACAACCTCCAGGTTTGGGCACGAACATACGCCGATACCCAATGGTGCGGGTTTTTAGGCTTTCAAACCACCAGCCAAGTCGCCCAGATGGTGTCCGGGGATAATGGTCGGAACACATATTTCCTGACGCAAACTGGCGACCTCTGGAGTGACTTAGGCCGTGCCGTTCCGATCGTCAAGCAAGCGACCAACGTGGTCCAGATCCTGGTCTCTGATTACGGCAATACGACCTACTACCGAACGCTCGACGGCAAGGTTTGGGGACGAACAGCCGCCGATACGCAATGGTGCGGGCCGTTCGGCTTTGAAACCACCAGCCAAGTCACCCAGATGGTGTGCGGGGATAATGGTCGAACCACTTATTTTCTGACGCAATCCGGTGATCTCTGGAGTGACAACGGCGGTGCCGTACCGGTCGCAAAACAGGCCACTGACGTCGCTCAGATCATGGTCGCTGACTATGGCAACGCGACGTTCTACCGAAAGAACAGTGGCGAGACATTCGCGAGACAAGCCGCAGACACTCAATGGAACGGGCCCATCGGCCGTGTCTTCTATCAGATGTCGGTGAGCAGCAACGGTCGGACTGCTTATTTTCGAGAACACCTTACGGGCGATCTCTGGAGCGATGGCGGCCGTTGTGATTGCCAAAAGGTGATCAGCGGCGGTAGGAATTGACTCGATCCGATTGCAACACCGTCGGGCACGCGATAACCGACGTCAATCCCTCGCTGGCGCGTCGGGCTGATGAGTACAGTCTTTGGGAACTCTCACGCTGAGAACGATCTGGAGTTTCTCTCATGTCCAACTCTCAACAATGTCCGTCGGTGGAACAGCTCAAGCAATTGGCCATCGGGATGTTGCCTGATCCTCCGGCGGCTCGCTTGGAAGAGCATCTGTTGGAGTGCGATGTGTGTGCGCAGCAGACGGCTCAGTTGCAGCAGGCGGACACGTTGCTGGCGGCGATGAAGCAGGCGGGGCAGGCTCAGGCCGAACGGTCGCCGGATGAAGTGGCTCAGCTCGAACGGCTGATGACTTCGCTGAGTGGTCTGCGTGGCGGGCAAGTCGAGGCGACGGTGCTCTCTAATCCGCCAGAGGGTCAGGGGTCAGGTCTTCAAATTTCATTTTTGGCCGGCAATCCACCCCTGACTTTCATCTCACGTCGCCATTCCAATTCACATTGCGCCTCATTCGTGATGCCAAAAATGAAATTTGAAGACCTGACCCCGGCTCGCGATCACCGACATCAATCCCTCGCTGCCGCAGTGGGCGGTTGAGTACAGTCTTTGCGATCTTTCTCGCCGAGAATGATCTGGAGTTTCTCTCATGTCCAACGCTCAAAAATGTCCGTCGATTGAACAGCTCAAGCAATTGGCCGTCGGGATGTTGCCTGATCCTCCGGCGAGCAGCCTCGAAGAGCATCTGTTGGAGTGTGATGCGTGTGTGCAGCAGACGGCTCAGTTGCATCAGGCGGACACGTTGCTGTCGGCGATCAAGCAGGCGGGGCAGGCTCACACCGAGCAGTCGCCGGAGGAACTGGCTCGGCTCGAACGGCTGATGACTTCGCTGAGCGGACTGCGTGCCGGACACGTCGAGGCGACGAGGCTTTCCGATCCTCCAGAGTCGCACGCGACGACCAGTCTGACCGACGATGTGACTCGCGAGCTGAGTACCGTGTGGCGTGCGCCGGAAGGTGCGGACGAGTTGGGGCGGATCGGTGGCTATCGGATTTTGAAGGTGCTCGGCGCGGGTGGGATGGGCGGCGTGTTTCTGGCCGAGGACATGCAGCTTCGGCGACGAGTCGCCTTGAAACTGATGCGGCCGCGCGCGGCGTCGGCTCCCGGCGCGGCCGAGCGGTTTTTGCGAGAGGCTCGCGCGGCGGCGGCGTTGCGGCACGATCACATCATCACCATCTATCAAGTCGGCGAAGAGGCAGGCGTGCCATTTCTGGCGATGGAGTACCTCGAAGGAGAATCGCTCGACGACCGTTTGCGGCGCGAGCCACCGATGCCAACCGCTGACGTGCTGCAAATCGGTCGCGAGATCGCCGAGGGACTCGCGGCGGCACACGCCAAAGGATTGATCCATCGCGACATCAAGCCCGCGAATGTGTGGCTGGAAAGTAGCCGTCAAAGTAGCCCTCACGCTCCGCGTGAGGACAGCCGAGGCGAGACCGATGCCGTGACTTCGTTAGACGTCGGTGGAGCGATCGACGCTTCCCGCACGTCCGGCTTTCATCACGCGGAGCGTGATGGCTACGTTCGCGTCAAGCTGCTCGACTTCGGACTCGCTCGGTCGAACGACGCGGATACGCATTTGACCTCATCGGGGATGATTGTCGGTACGCCGTCGTACATGGCTCCCGAACAGGCGAGTGGTGATCCGCTCGATGCGCGGGCCGACTTGTTCAGTTTGGGAGTCGTCTTGTACCGCATGACAACGGGCCAGTTGCCGTTTCCTGGCAAGAAGGTGATGGAGATTCTGAAGGCGCTCGTCACCGTGACGCCCGCCTCGCCGCAGTCGCTGAACCCGACTGTGCCGAGCAAGCTATCGGACTTGATTGACCGACTGCTCGCCAAAGATCGCAACGCGCGTCCCGCGTCCGCTCGCGAAGTGGCCAAGACATTGAACGACATCGTCGCCGCAAAAATGTTTAACCCCAACGCCAACGGCGTGGGCGCGAACGAGGACCAAGCGTTGATCGGCGCGCACGAGGACCGAACGTTGATCGGCGCGAACGAGGACCGAACGTTGATCGGCGCGCACGAGGACCGAACGTTGATCGGCGCGCACGCCGATGGCGTTGCGGTTAAACGTGAAAGCCTGACGCCGCCCGGCTCACCGAAGATTCGCGCAGTGGCACTCGCATCCGTCTCCGCCGTGCTGTTGCTGGGGGCGGTGTTGTTCGTGCAGACGCGGGGCGGGACGTTGAAGATTGAGGCGGGGGACGGGATCGACGCCAGCGTCGTGAAGGAGCAGGTGACGATTCGCGATACGGTCTCCGGCAAAACGTATGAGGTGTCGGTCGGTGAGAACTCGATGCGACCCGGCCAGTACGAGATTGTCCTGCGCGATCCCGCCTCGGGGTTGAAGGTCTCGACCGAGCGTGTGGAAATTCAGCGCGGCAACAGCACGCCGTTGCGGATCACATTGCAAGCGGACGTGGCTGTGAAGACGAAGCCACCACGGGAGGGCGAGGCTCCCGCCGAGCCGCGAGCCATCAGTG